>NZ_CP019113.1:3600000-3900000 GCF_001888805.2 Enterobacter sp. SA187 | reverse complement strand
CACCGCTCTCCGGCATGAACCGCGTGCTGAAGCGTCTGGAAGACATTGTGCTCTCCTCACTGATCCTGCTGCTTATCTCCCCGGTGCTGCTGTGCATCGCGGCGGCGGTGAAAATCAGTTCTCCTGGCCCGATTATTTTCCGTCAAACCCGCTACGGTATGGACGGTAAGCCGATCAAGGTGTGGAAATTCCGTTCCATGAAGGTGATGGAAAACGCCGAAGTGGTCACCCAGGCGACGCAGAACGATCCCCGCGTCACCAAAGTGGGCAACTTCCTGCGCCGTACCTCACTTGACGAACTGCCGCAGTTTATCAACGTGCTGACCGGCGGCATGTCGATTGTCGGCCCGCGTCCCCACGCGGTGGCGCACAATGAACAGTATCGCACCCTGATCCAGGGCTACATGCTGCGTCATAAAGTGAAACCGGGCATCACCGGCTGGGCGCAAATCAACGGCTGGCGCGGCGAGACGGACACGCTGGAAAAAATGGAAAAACGTATTGAATTCGATCTGGAGTACATCCGTGAATGGAGCCTCTGGTTCGATATCAAGATTGTTTTTCTCACCATCTTTAAAGGCTTTGTGAACAAAGCGGCGTATTAAGCGAGCACATCATGAGCCTGAGAGAGAAAACCATCAGCGGCGCAAAGTGGTCAGCCATGGCCACCCTGATCATCATCGGCCTTGGGCTGGTGCAGATGACCTGGCTGGCGCGCATCATCGATAATCACCAGTTCGGCCTGCTCACCGTGTCGCTGGTGATCATCGCCCTGGCGGATACGCTGTCGGATTTTGGCATCGCCAACTCCATTATTCAGCGCAAAGAGATCGGCCATCTCGAACTGACCACCCTCTACTGGCTGAACGTCGGGCTGGGGCTGGTGGTCTGCGCGGCGATGTTTTTGTTAAGCGACGTGATTGCCGGGGTACTGAATAACCCGGATCTGGCGCCGCTGATCAAAACGCTGTCGGTGGCTTTTGTGCTGATCCCCCACGGTCAGCAGTTCCGCGCCCTGATGCAGAAAGAGCTGGAGTTCAGCAAGATCGGCATGATTGAAACCGTATCGGTGATGGCGGGCTTCACCTTTACGGTGATCAGCGCCTGGTACTGGCCGCTGGCGATGACCGCGATCCTTGGTTATCTGGTCAACACCGCGGTGCGTACGCTGCTGTTCGGCTTCTTCGGCCGCAAAATTTACCGTCCGGGTCTGCGCTTTTCGCTGGCTTCCGTCAACTCCAACCTGCGCTTTGGCGCATGGCTGACGGCGGATAGCGTGATCAACTACGTCAACACTAACCTCTCCACGCTGGTGCTGGCGCGTATTCTCGGCGCCAGCGTCGCGGGCGGCTATAACCTGGCGTACAACGTCGCGGTGGTGCCGCCGATGAAGCTTAACCCCATTATCACCCGAGTGCTCTTCCCGGCCTTCGCCAAAATTCAGGACGACACGCAAAAGCTGCGGCTCAACTTCTACAAACTGCTGTCGGTGGTGGGCATTATCAACTTCCCGATCCTGCTCGGTCTGATGGTGGTGTCCGATAACGTGGTGCCGCTGGTGTTTGGCGAGAAGTGGAACAGCATCATCCCCATTCTGCAATTGCTGTGCATCGTCGGCCTGCTGCGCGCGGTGGGGAACCCCATTGGATCGCTGCTGATGGCGAAAGCCCGTGTCGATATCAGCTTCAAATTTAACGTCTTTAAAACCTGCCTGTTCGTCCCGGCGATTATCGCAGGCGGGCACATGGGCGGCGCGCTGGGCGTGACGCTGGGCTTCCTGCTGGTGCAGATCATCAACACCATTCTGAGCTATTTCGTAATGATTAAGCCGGTGCTCGGTTCCAGCTATCGCCAGTACATTCTGAGCCTGTGGCTGCCGTTTTACCTGTCGCTGCCGACGCTGGTGGTGAGCTACGGCCTGGGGCTGGCGCTGGACGGGCATTTGTCCCTTGCCACGCTGCTGGCGGTGCAGATCCTGGCCGGTGGGCTGGCGTTCGCGGTGATGATTGTGCTGTCGCGTAATGCGCTGGTGGTGGAGCTGAAACGTCAGTTTTGCCGCAATGAAAAATTAAGAATGCTGCTGCGCGCAGGTTGATTTTATTCACAAATTTACGACATCAATAATTCAGGTGAAACTGTAATGAAACTACTTATTTTAGGTAACCATACCTGTGGAAACCGTGGGGACAGCGCGATTTTACGCGGCTTACTGGATGCCATTACGGTGCTTGAGCCTGACGCTGAAGTGGATGTCATGAGCCGCTATCCGGTGAGCTCCTCCTGGCTATTAAATCGTCCGGTGATGGGCGATCCGCTGTACAGCCAGATGAAACAGCACAATACCGCCGCCGGTCTGGTCGGGCGGGTGAAGAAAGTCCTGCGTCGCCGTTATCAGCATCAGGTGCTGTTATCCCGCGTGACCGACAGCGGCAAGCTGCGCAATATCGCCATTGCCCAGGGCTTTACCGATTTCGTTCGCCTGCTGTCAGGCTATGACGCCATTATCCAGGTGGGCGGATCTTTCTTTGTCGATCTTTACGGCGTGCCGCAGTTTGAGCATGCGCTCTGCACCTTTATGGCGAAAAAACCGC
Organism: Enterobacter sp. SA187; assembly: GCF_001888805.2. Lineage (NCBI taxonomy): Bacteria > Pseudomonadati > Pseudomonadota > Gammaproteobacteria > Enterobacterales > Enterobacteriaceae > Enterobacter > Enterobacter sp. SA187. The sequence continues at coordinate 3,897,409 of NZ_CP019113.1, read as the reverse complement.
TGTACATGATCGGCCACAGCGTCGGGCCATTCCAGGACGCGCAGTTTAACCAGCTGGCGAACTATGCGTTCGGGCACTGCGATGCCTTGATCCTGCGTGAGCGCGTAAGTCTTGATCTGATGAAAAAGAGCCAGATCAACACTGATAAGGTGGAGCAGGGCGTCGACACCGCGTGGCTGGTGGATCATCACGATAGCGATTTTACCCCCAGCTATGCGGTGCAGCACTGGCTGGACGTGGCGGCCTCGCAGAAAACCGTCGCCATTACGTTGCGCGAACTGGCGCCCTTCGATAAACGCCTCGGCACCACGCAGCAGGCCTACGAAAAAGCCTTCGCCGAAGTGGTTAGCCGTATTCTGGATGCGGGCTGGCAGGTAATGGCGCTCTCCACCTGCACCGGCATCGACAGCTATAACAAAGATGACCGCATGGTGGCGCTCAATCTGCGTCAGCATGTCAGCGATCCGTCCCGCTATCACGTGGTGATGGATGAGCTTAACGATCTGGAGATGGGCAAAATTTTTGCCGCCTGTGATCTGACCGTCGGCACCCGTCTGCATTCGGCGATCATCTCCATGAACTTCGGCACACCGGCCATCGCCATTAACTACGAGCACAAATCCGCAGGCATCATGCAGCAGCTTGGCATGCCGGAGATGGCCATTGATATTCGTCATTTGCTCGACGGCTCGCTCGCCGCGATGGTGGCGGATACCCTCGGCCAGCTGCCCGCCATTAATCAGCAACTTTCAACGGCGGTGGCCGCAGAACGCAATAATGGATTGCAGATGGTGAAATCGGTGATGGACAGAGTGCGGGGTAAGCAATGAAGGTCAGTTTTTTCCTGCTGAAGTTTCCGCTGTCGTCCGAAACCTTCGTGTTGAACCAGATCACGGCGTTTATCGATATGGGGTTTGACGTGGAGATTATCGCCCTGCATAAGGGCGATCTCAGCAATACCCATGCGGCCTATACCGAATACAAGCTGGCGGAGAAGACCCACTGGCTGCTGGATGAGCCGCAGGGCAAAGCCGCAAAACTGCGCTACCGGGCGCAGGCGATCCTGCGGGGCGCGGGGCGCGCATCCACCTGGAAGGCGCTGAATATGCGCCGCTACGGCGATGAAGCCCGTAACCTGATCCTCGCCGCCATTTGTGGCCTGGCACCACGCACTTTCAGCGCCGATGTGTTTATCGCCCACTTTGGTCCGGCAGGCGTGACGGCAGCAAAACTGCGTGAACTGGGGGTGATCCGCGGCAAAATCGCCACCGTCTTCCACGGTATCGACGTCTCGCACCGGGACGTACTGGCGCACTATACGCCGGAGTATCAGCAGCTGTTCCGCCGCGGCGATCTGATGTTGCCCATCAGCGATCTGTGGGCCGGTCGCCTGCAAAATATGGGCTGCCCGCCGGAGAAGATCGCCGTTTCGCGTATGGGCGTGGATATGTCGCGCTTTACCCTGCGCGAGGTGAAAGCGCCCGGACAACCCTTGCAGATAATCTCCGTGGCGCGCCTGACCGAGAAAAAAGGGCTGCATGTCGCCATCGAAGCCTGTCGTCTGCTGAAGGCGCGCGGTGTTAATTTCCACTATCGCATTCTCGGCATCGGACCCTGGGAGCGCCGTCTGCGCACTCTGATCGAACAGTTCCAGCTTGAGGACGTGATCGAGATGCCGGGCTTTAAGCCCAGCCATGAAGTAAAGGCAATGCTCGATGAGGCTGACGTCTTCCTGCTGCCGTCCGTGACCGGCGCTGACGGCGACATGGAGGGCATTCCGGTGGCGCTGATGGAAGCCATGGCGGTAGGCATTCCGGTCGTCTCTACCGTACACAGCGGTATTCCTGAGCTGATCGACGCTGACCAGTCCGGCTGGCTGGTGCCGGAGAACGATCCCCAGGCGCTGGCTGACAAACTGGCCGCCTTCAGCAGCATGCAGAGCCAGCAGCTGGTGCCGGTGGTGACCCGCGCCCGTGAAAAAGTCGAAACGGACTTTAATCAGCAGAAAATCAATCAGCGTCTGGCGACGCTGCTCCAGACGCTCTGAACTGAGGTTTTATGACAGCATTTTCCCGTCGACACTTTATTAAGGCCGGTTCCGTACTGGCCTCGCTTCCGCTTCTGCCTGCCGCCGCCTTCGCGCAGGGCAGTAAATCCACCGTTGATGTGCGCGACTACCAGAAAAATGACTGGATCGCCGCGTTTAAACAGGCGTTCGCCGATGGCGAGACGGTGGAAGTACCCGCCGATCTCGTTTGTGAAAACATCAATACCGGCATTTTCATCCCGGAAGGGAAAACCCTGCTGGTGCGTGGTGCCCTGAAGGGGAATGGCCGCGGACGCTTTGTGTTACAGGATGGCAGTAAGGTCATAGGTGAGAAGGGCGGTAGCCTGTATAACATTACCCTCGACGTGCGCGGATCGGACTGTGTGATCAAGGGGCTGGCAATGAGCGGCTTCGGGCCGGTGACGCAAATCTACATCGGCGGCAAAAATAAACGTGTAATGCGTAACCTGCTGATTGATGACATCACGGTCACCAGAGCCAACTACGCGATCCTGCGCCAGGGCTTCCATAATCGTATTGACGGCGCGCGTATCACCAACAGCCGCTTCAGCTATCTGCAGGGCGACGCCATCGAGTGGAACGTGGCGATCAACGACAGCAATATTCTTATTTCCGATCATGTCATCGACCATATTGACTGCACCAACGGCAAGATCAACTGGGGGATTGGTATTGGCCTCGCGGGCAGCACCTATGACAATGATTACCCGGAACATCAGGCGGTAAAAAACTTTGTCGTGGCGAACATTACCGGCAGCCACTGCCGCCAGCTGGTGCATGTGGAGAACGGCAAGCACTTCGTGATCCGCAATATCAAAGCCACCGATATTACGCCGGAGTACAGTAAGAAAGCTGGCATTGATAACGCCACCGTGGCGATTTACGGCTGCGATAATTTCGTGATTGATAACGTCAACATGACCAACAGCGCCGGTATGCTGATTGGTTATGGCGTAATCAAAGGCAATTACCTCTCTATCCCGCAAAATTTCAAGCTCAACGACGTGCATCTCGATAACAGCAACAGTGAACTGAAACTGCGTGGTATACAGATCTCATCCGGCAACGCGACATCCTTTGTGGCGATCACCAATCTGACCATGAAGCGCGCGACCCTTGCCCTGCACAATAAGCCGCAGCACCTGTTCTTGCGTAACATTAATATCATGCAGGAAGCCGCCACCGGACCGGCGCTGAAAATGCAGTTTGATCTGCGCAAAGACGTGCGCGGTCGCTTTATGGCGAAGCAGGACACGCTGCTTTCCCTGGCCAACATTCATGCGGTAAATGAAAAAGGCCAAAGCTCGGTGGACATCGACCGGGTGGATCAGCATGTGGTCAATACCGATAAACTGAACTTCCGTCTGCCTGATAAACGCACATAAAAACAAGTTTGCGAACATTCCTGGTGCGCCAGGAGGCAGCTTCGGATTACATCTACTGCATACGGATATTAACCGGCGTAACATGATTTGCCTCAACCAGAGGGTGAAAACCTGCTGGATAAAGCAGGCTAAATAGCTATAATTCATCAACCATTTATAGGTGGAATTAATAATGATTAATTTGAAAGCAGTTATTCCGGTAGCCGGACTTGGGATGCACATGTTGCCTGCCACCAAGGCCATTCCAAAAGAAATGCTGCCGATCGTCGACAAGCCAATGATTCAGTACATCGTTGACGAGGTTGTTGCTGCAGGGATCAAAGAAATCGTTCTGGTAACCCACTCTTCAAAAAACGCCGTTGAGAACCATTTCGACACCTCGTACGAACTGGAAGCGCTGCTTGAACAGCGTGTTAAGCGTCAGCTGCTGGCGGAAGTACAGTCTATTTGTCCGCCGGGCGTAACCATTATGAACGTCCGGCAGGCGCAGCCGCTGGGTCTGGGTCACTCCATTCTCTGCGCGCGTCCTATCGTGGGCGATAATCCGTTTGTGGTTGTGCTGCCGGATATTATTCTTGATAACGCCAGCGCCGATCCGCTGCGTTATAACCTCGCCGCTATGGTGGCACGTTTTAAAGAAACCGGCCGCAGCCAGGTGCTGGCGAAACGTATGAAGGGCGATCTGTCTGAATACGGTGTGATCCAGACCAAAGAGCCGCTGGACAGCGAAGGTAAAGTCAGCCGCATTATTAACTTCGTCGAAAAACCGGATCAGCCGCAAACGCTGGATACCGATCTGATGGCCGTGGGTCGCTATGTTCTGTCTGCCGACATCTGGCCGGAACTGGAAAAAACCGAACCGGGCGCCTGGGAGCGTATCCAGCTGACCGATGCCATTGCTAAACTGGCAGAAAAACAGTCGGTAGACGCGATGCTGATGACCGGCGACAGCTTCGATTGCGGCAAAAAAATGGGCTATATGCAGGCATTTGTCAGCTATGGTCTGCGTAATCTGAAAGAAGGTCAAAAATTCCGCGAAAGCATTGCTAAACTATTACGTTAACGGTTGGCTGATGTTCCGGACGGTTTACGAGTAAGTGAACACAGAGCAGTAGATGATCTCAGAGGCGAATATTTGCCTCTGATGATTATCTGCTGCTTTTTTTATTTTCAACTACAAGTTCTTGTAGATCAACGGCTTAAAAAATATGCGAAGGCCGGTGATCCATAAGAATTTTCCTTGTTTCAATGTGAAATAAGGATGACAATTAGCGGTTGAAAACGGGCGTACGCCCGCTACATTTCGCAGTTGCCCTACAAAATGACCTTACTCAGTCCACTGGTAGCTGTTGAGCCAGGGGCGGTAGCGTGCCTGCGGGCTAAAGCCGCGACAATTCTGTCGTGTCGAACTTCCTCTCAATTTACTAAACGGAATGGATAGCGTGAAAATTCTTGTTACCGGTGGCGCTGGCTTTATTGGCTCTGCAGTTGTCCGACATATTATTAAAAACACTCAAGATTCAGTTGTGAATGTTGATAAATTAACGTACGCCGGTAATCTTGAATCGCTCAGTGATGTCGCTGACAGCGAGCGCTATCATTTTGAACATGCTGATATTTGCGATGCCGCAGCGATGGCGCGTATTTTTGATCAGCATAAGCCGGATGCCGTCATGCACCTGGCAGCCGAAAGCCACGTGGATCGTTCAATCACTGGCCCTGCCGCTTTTATCGAAACCAACATTGTTGGCACCTATGTGCTGCTGGAAGCTGCCCGCGCGTACTGGTCAGCTCTTTCGGACGCGGCAAAATCCGCGTTTCGCTTCCATCACATTTCAACTGATGAAGTCTATGGCGACCTGCCGCATCCGGACGAGCATCCACAAGGCGAGGCATTGCCGCTCTTTACCGAGCAAACGGCCTATGCGCCAAGCAGCCCGTACTCCGCGTCCAAAGCCTCCAGCGATCATCTGGTGCGTGCGTGGCGTCGTACCTATGGTATGCCGACGCTGGTGACTAACTGCTCCAACAACTACGGTCCTTATCACTTCCCCGAGAAGCTGATCCCGTTGGTGATCCTCAATGCGCTGGAAGGTAAAAACTTACCGGTCTATGGCAAAGGCGATCAGATCCGCGACTGGCTGTATGTTGAAGATCATGCTCGCGCGCTCTACACCGTGGTAACACAAGGTCAGCCGGGCGAAACCTACAACATCGGCGGTCATAACGAAAAACAGAACCTCGATGTGGTGCACACCATCTGCGATCTGTTAGATGAAATCGTGCCAAAAGACTCCTCTTACCGCGATCAGATCACTTACGTGGCTGACCGTCCGGGACACGATCGCCGTTATGCTATCGATGCGGATAAAATCAGCCGCGAGCTGGGCTGGAAACCACAGGAAACCTTTAAATCCGGGATCCGTAAAACCGTTCAATGGTATCTGGATAACCAGCAGTGGGTGGCGAACGTCAAAAGCGGCGCTTATCAGAGCTGGATTGAACAGAACTACGAGAGCCGTTAATCATGAATATTCTTCTGTTCGGTAAAACAGGTCAGGTGGGCTGGGAACTGCAACGCGCGCTGGCGCCGCTGGGCAAACTTACGGCAGTCGATGTGCATTCGCAGGAGTATTGCGGCGATTTCAGTAATCCTGAAGGCGTGGCTGAAACCGTGCGCCGTGTGCGTCCGGATGTGATCGTTAACGCGGCGGCGCATACTGCCGTCGATAAAGCGGAATCCGAACGCGATTTCGCCGAATTACTGAATGCGACCAGCGTAGCCGCTATTGCTAAAGAAGCGCAGGCACTGGGCGCATGGGTAGTCCATTATTCCACCGATTATGTCTTCCCGGGCACCGGCGAGACGCCGTGGAAAGAGACTGACGAAACGGCGCCGCTGAATGTTTATGGCGAAACCAAGCTGGCAGGGGAGAAGGCTGTTGCAGAGAACTGCGAAAAACATCTTATCTTCCGCACCAGCTGGGTATATGCCGGCAAAGGCAACAACTTCGCGAAAACCATGCTGCGACTGGCGAAAGAGCGTGAGACGCTGTCGGTAATTAACGATCAGTTTGGTGCGCCGACCGGCGCTGAATTGCTGGCCGATTGCACGGCACATGCCATTCGCGTTGCGCTGCAAAAGCCGGAAGTCGCGGGCTTGTATCATCTGGTGGCTTCAGGCACCACGACCTGGCATGACTATGCGGCGCTGGTGTTTGAAGAGGCGCGTAAAGCGGGCATCGAGCTTTCTCTTAATGAACTGGCTGCGGTATCCACCGAGAGTTTCCCCACACCGGCAAAGCGTCCTCTGAATTCGCGACTAAATACCGAAAAATTTCAGCACACCTTTAGTCTGGTGCTTCCGAAATGGGAAGAGGGCGTTAAGCGTATGCTCGCAGAGTTGTTTACCACAACTGCACATTAACTCATTGTCTGAGATAGTAAAATGAAAACACGGAAAGGCATTATTTTAGCTGGCGGTTCCGGGACACGTCTTTATCCCGTAACGATGGTAGTGAGTAAACAGCTGTTACCAATCTATGACAAGCCGATGATTTATTATCCATTGTCAACGTTAATGCTGGCGGGTATCCGCGATATTCTGATCATCAGCACGCCACAAGATACCCCGCGCTTCGAGCAGTTACTCGGCGACGGCAGCCAGTGGGGATTAAACCTGCAGTATAAAGTGCAGCCAAGCCCTGATGGATTAGCGCAGGCTTTCATTATTGGTGAAGATTTCATCGGCGATGATAACTGCGCGCTGGTTCTGGGCGATAATATTTTCTATGGTCACGATTTACCGAAACTGCTTGATGGCGCAGTTTCCAGGGAAAACGGTGCAACTGTCTTCGCTTATCATGTCAACGACCCTGAACGTTACGGCGTTGTAGAATTTGATTCACAAGGCACCGCAATTAGCCTTGAAGAAAAACCTGCTGAACCAAAAAGTAATTATGCGGTTACCGGGTTATATTTTTATGACAACGATGTCATAGAAATGGCTAAAAATCTTAAGCCATCAGCACGTGGTGAGCTGGAGATTACAGATATTAACCGCCTCTATCTGGAAAAAGGCAAACTTTCTGTCGCCATGATGGGACGTGGGTTCGCGTGGCTGGATACAGGAACGCATCAGAGCCTTATTGAAGCCAGTAATTTTATCGAAACAATAGAAGAACGACAGGGTCTGAAAGTATCTTGCCCTGAAGAAATTGCTTTCCGCAAAGGTTTTATCGATGCAGAACAAGTGAAAAAACTGGCTGCGCCGCTCTCGAAAAATGCTTATGGGCAATATTTGCTGAAAATGATTAAAGGTTATTAATAATGAATATAATTAAAACTGAAATCCCTGATGTCTTAATTATTGAACCAAAAGTTTTCAGCGATGAGCGGGGTTTTTTCTTCGAGAGCTTTAACCAGAAAGCACTTGAGGAGCATGTTGGTACAACGCTGTCATTTGTTCAGGATAATCATTCAAAATCTACGCAAGGCGTATTGCGTGGATTACATTACCAGGCCGAACCCTATGCGCAAGGTAAGTTAGTACGCTGTGCAGTAGGAGAAGTATTTGATGTTGCGGTGGATATACGACGTGACTCTGCCACTTTTGGTAAATGGGTGGGCGTCACGCTTTCAGCCGAAAATAAACGTCAGTTATGGATCCCCGAGGGTTTTGCTCACGGTTTCGTAGTGCTAAGCGAAACAGCAGAGTTTTTATACAAAACGACAAATTACTATAACCCCTCAGCGGAGCGTAGCATCGTCTGGAATGATCCAACGCTCAACATTACCTGGCCAATATCGGCAGAAAAAGTGATCCTTTCCGCGAAGGATGCGGATGCTAACTATTTTAATGATCTTAAATAAGGCAGCAAAATGATTCCGTTTAATAAGCCGTATATGCAGGGAAATGAGCTAAATTATATTGGCCAGGCAGTGAGTAACGGTAAAATTTCAGGTGACGGTGCATTTACTAAAAAGTGCCATGAGTTTTTTGAGAAAAAATACGGTTTCAAAAAAGTCCTTCTGACTACGTCGTGCACGGATGCTCTCGAAATGGCTGCTATTTTACTTGATATCCAGCCAGGGGATGAGGTGATTGCTCCATCCTATACTTTTGTTTCTACTGTTAATGCATTTTCATTACGCGGTGCAAAATTAGTATTTGTCGATAGTTGCAGCGACAATCCAAATATTGATCCAGTTGCTATCCGTAACAGCATTACAGATAAAACCAGAGCTATTGTAATTGTGCATTATGCGGGTATTGCCTGTGATATGGATGAGATTATGTCTATATCCAGGGAGTATAATATACCGGTTGTAGAAGATGCTGCTCAGGCAATTGACTCATACTACAAAGATAAACCATTAGGTAGTATTGGCACTTTTGGCACGTTTTCATTTCATGAAACAAAAAATATTATTTCTGGTGAAGGCGGAATGCTTGTCATAAATGATGAGCAATATATTCAACGCGCAGAGATCATTCGTGAAAAGGGTACTAACCGCGCTTCATTCTTTAGAGGTGAAGTAAATAAATACGGTTGGGTTGACATCGGTTCTTCTTTCTTACCTTCAGACATTATTGCAGCTTACTTGTATGCACAGCTTGAAAGCTTAGATGACATTCAGGGTAAACGTAAGGCGCTGTGGAATCGTTATAATGCGAATCTTGCCAGCTTAGAGGCTGAAAACCTTATTAAATTACCAGATGTTCCGTCTTATGCTACAAACAATGCTCATATGTATTATATTGTTTGTAACGACATAGAAACCCGTTCATCGCTTATTGCTTATCTGAAAGAAAATGGTATCCACTCTGTATTCCATTATTTATCACTTAATAAGAGTGATTTTTTCCTTGAGAAAAATGAGCCTGTAGATCTTGAATACAGTGACCGCTTTACAGATTGTTTACTCAGACTACCTATGTATTATGAGCTCAGTCTGGAACAGGTAGACTCAATTTGCTCCAAAATATCTGACTTCTTCAAAAACATGTAATGTCAGGATTGGCTGGTTTTTATTGTGAGCGGTTATGTTTAAGAAAGTAATAGTATTATATGCCTCGCAGTTGTACAGAGCCGCATTTCCACTGCTATTAGTACCGTTAATTATTGGCATGCTGGGAACGGAACGTTATGGACTAGTATCATTCTTTACTATGCTTATCATGCTAATGGGTCTGTTAGATGCAGGCATTAGCGGTACGTTCATTAAATTAATTGCAACCAATAAAAATCAGCTTGTTAATTTCACAAGAGTTGTAAATTTATTTCTCAAGGTTTTTTGTGGTTTTGTTGTAGTCGCCGGTATTCTTGTTTTCATCTTTAACAACTATGCAGACTATATAGCTAATGACTGGTTGAAGACCAACCTGTCGAACGATGAAACAATAATATGTATTAAACTTACTGGTGTAATACTGGCATTATTATATCTACGCTCGTACCTCCAGAGTTTTGTTAATGGCATGGAGCGTCAGGATTTAATAGCCATATGGAGTATGTTCTATACTACGTTCTTTTATGGCGGTTCGTATCTCGTATTAGTTTATTATTCTAATACATTGATTGCTTTCTTTACTTCTCTTCTGGCTTTAGCAATTGTTGATATTATTGCCACTGCGGGAGGTGTCGCATACGTCATCATGATGCAGCGAAAAAGCTTGAATGAATATCATGATAATAATGATCAAGCGGTTCATGAGATTATTTCTTTCAGAAGCGTAATTAAGTTTTCCCTGCAATTATCTGGCCTGTCAATGATATGGGTTATAGCTAGCCAGGTAGATAAGATATCTCTCTCAACCTATACCGATCTCACAAGCTATACGCAATATCAGATTGGTGCACAGCTGAGTACGGTAGTGCTTACATTAGCTGCGCCTTTATCACAGTTGCTTTTGCCAAGAATGAGCGCGCTGGTTAAAGAGAAAGATCATACCAAATTTGTTGAACTATTTAGCCTTAGTTCAATAGGTTATATAGTATGTCTCGCGCCTCTGGTTCCGTATATGTATTTATACGGAGGTGATTTAATTTCATTGTGGCTAAAAAACAGAGAACTTGGTTTCACTGTTAATGAATATGCTAAATGGCTGGTTTCCGCTGCCTTTTTTGCTGGGATGATGAATTTTGTCTTTATCCTTTTATATTCTACTGGCCAGTTGAAGTTTCACTTTTACGCCTATGCATTATATTCCGCATTAACAATTCCCTTAACAGTGCTTATTGCCAAGTATTTTGGGCCACACTGGTCCTGCATATTCTATTTTATTCAGACGCTTATGTTTATGTTGTTATGGGGCGGTTACTGTGTACATAAGGAGATGACAGGCTATGTCCGGATCATCCCCTTATTGACGATGCTGATCCTTATGGTTTCTTATGTGGTTTTCAAAATCACGCAAAGCTATGAATTATTTTCAGGCAATAAATTCCTTTATATTTTGTGCCCGCCAATAATTAACCTGGTGATTATTTGTGGTTTTATATATATGTTCAAAAATCAATTCTTAACAGCTATCCATAATTTTAAAATAAAAAAATGGTAGAAAAAATATGAAAATTTTACATTTGTCCACTGGCGATAGTAAGGGTGCTTTCTTTGGTGCGTATCGTACACATACTAATCTTAAAAAGTACGGACACGAATCAAGCATGTGTGTAGTGGAAAAAACATCACACGATAAAGATGTAATTGAGCTTTCACAAAATAAGCGAAAGATATTTAGTATTTTTGGAAGACTGATGCGACGATTTTTTGTGCGTCGAGGTGGCCCGGAAGATAAAATTTATTTAATTTACAATACTACTTTCAGTGTCAGCGAAATTTTTAAAAAATACAGAACTAAACCTGATCTGATTATAGTTTATTTCGTTGCCGATTATCTTTCTGATCATGATATTTTAAAAATACAAAAGCATTATGGATGTCCTGTTGCGTTCTATTTAATGGATGCAGCTATGTTTACCGGCGGTTGTCATTATCCATGGCATTGTGAGGGTTATAAGGTTGATTGTGACAACTGCCCTGCAATGAAATACCCTGAGTTGATCAAACTACCGAAAAATATTTTCCATAAGCGTAAGAAGTATTACATGCAAATGGATTGTTTTTTTCTTTCGGCAAGTAAATGGTTAGATGACCGTTGCGAGTCAAGTGGGATTAAAGCGAAACTGGGCATCAAGAAAGCTATAATCGGTATTGATGAGCAGATTTTCAAACCCCGTACAAAGGTAGTCGCCAACGATATTATTGATGTGCAAATACCTGCCGGGAATAGGGTTATCTTCTTAGGCGCGCAATCCTTAAGTGACCCGAGGAAAGGTGTAAAGTATGTACTTGATGCTTTGGCGTTTATCAGAAAGAACTTTCCCAATCTGCTAACAGGCGTATCGATTTTAACGGTCGGTGATCAAGCCCAGGCTACTCTCCCTGAAGGGATTTCCTTTGTGAATATTGGTTTTATTCATGACAAAGATAAGTATCCTTATCTCTACAATCTGGCAGATGGTTTTATTTGCCCTTCGATAGAGGATGCCGGGCCTATGATGATAAACGAAGCACTGATGTCAGGTGTTCCAGTCATGGCTTTCAAAGTCGGAGTTGCAGAGGATCTCATCGTCGACAGAATCAGCGGTTTCCTGGCGGATAGTATTACTACACAAGCTTTAGCCAATTCCATCATGGAATTTTTAAAATTGGACGATCCTTCTTTAGCCGCTCTAAAAGAAAGTAGCCGTCAAATGGCTTTACAGCGATGTACTTCACAATGCCAGGTTAAAGCTATCGAGTCACTGGTAAGCAATCAATCTCCTTCAGCATAATATAAATGAAAAGATTTCAACCGTCAGGAAAAAGAAATGCTAGTAGCTTTTGTAAAAAGAAATCTGAAATTATTAATGCGTAAGCATGCATGGCGAAAAAGAAATAAACACAATGATACAGCCATTATAAACGATTTTGATTTTGATAAAGTTCAGGTCGGTAAAATGACCTATGGTTCCCTATATGTACTGGAATGGGGTAATCCGCTTGAACGGCTTGAAATTGGTCATTATGTTTCAATTGCAGGAAATGTCACTTTTGTTTTAGGTGGTAACCATTCGACTATAGGAATGACTTCATTCCCTGTATCAGCAAAAAAGAATTTAAATAAAAATATTGATGCTGGTACCAAGGGACCCATAATCATCAACGATGATGTGTGGATAGGGTGCAATGTAACCATTCTTTCAGGAGTCGAGATTGGCCGTGGAGCGGTCATCGCTGCTGGTTCTGTGGTAACAAAAGATGTAGCTCCTTATGCGGTCGCAGGGGGAAATCCGGCAAAGACAATTAGTATGAGATTATCACCTCAAGAAATTGAATATGCTAAACAAATTGATTTTTCCAAACTTGATTTAAATAACATCGCTGATGATGATGTCAGTTTATTTTATACACGTCCGGACGAAGAAGTGCTTTCCGCCATTAATCAGCGTGTGTTCAAAAATTAAAAACAATTTTGGCCGTTTCCAAGTCATTCATTTTATTCCTGGATTTTTATGAAAACTGAAGTTGAAGAGATTTTTACTTACTATTTACCACAGTTCCATGCTATTCCCGAAAACGATCAGTGGTGGGGAAAGGGTTTTACGGAATGGGTCAAGCTCAAAAGTGCTAAGAAAATTTATAAGGACCACGTAATCCCTCAACCCATAGAGCCTTTGGGTTACTATGATTTGAATGACGTTTCGGTGATTGAGAAACAATATAAAATTGCTAAAGAAAATGGCATTACGTCCTTTTGTTTTTGGCATTACTGGTTTAACGATCATGATATGTTGCTTGAGAAACCAGCAGAGTTATTGTTAAAAAGTGATATTGACGTTAAATTCTGTTTTGCGTGGGCAAACCACACCTGGTGGAATAAAACAGAAAATAAACTCCTCAAAGAACAACATTATGATTTTTCTTTGGAGTCATATTTTAATTATTTGCTGCCATTTTTTAAAGATAAGCGATATACCAAAATCGATAACAAGCCAGTGTTCTTTATTTATGATCTTAAAAATGCATTAAATGGCAAAGAGCTTATCGAGTATTTTACTGCAAGGGCGCAGGCAGAAGGTTTTGATGGCATCTACTTTATTGGCGAAAACATGTTGCCTGGGGATCCAGAAACTAAATTGGTAAACCAGTATTTGAATAGTTGTGATTTTATGAAACATAGAACCTTTATAAGGAAATGTTTCGATTTGCTGATCGTTAAACTTCAACGGTATAATATTTTTATACCTCGCATCTACAAATACGAACGATGTGCAAGAAAAATGAACATGGATATTGATCCTAATTCGTTACAAATACCTGTTATTTTTCCGGGATGGGATTCGAGTATCAGGCATGGTAAAAAAGGGGTCATACTGAAAAATAACTCCCCTGAATTATTTGAAGAACATGTTAAAAATACTGCTAACATAGTTAGTAGAATGAAAAGAAAAATGTTGATGGTAAAATCATGGAACGAATGGGCTGAAGGTAATTATATTGAGCCTTGCAATGTGAATGGTGATTCATATTTAAAAATAATCTCTAAGTATTTTACTACTAAGTAGTTTTCACAAGTGCTACGGCAATTGGTATATTGCGTAATAACCTGATTAAGGTGCTAAATGTATTTTTTACTATATCTTTTGCTGGCGATAATAGCTTTTTCAGATGCTTTTTATCACCGAAAAGCCTACCAAGATCTTCTGACCTTCTTTATTGTAGTAGTGCTTGTGATTTTTGCGGCAACACGCAGCAATGTAGGCCTTGATTGGTATGCTTATGAAAATATGTATATCAACCAGTATGAACTTGTTAGTCAAAATATTGAGATTGGATTTGCGAGTATCTATCGACTATTGGATGGATTAAGTTATCCTTGGGTATTAATGATAATTAATATCCTTAATTTTACTTTATTGATATGCTTTCTTGATAAGTTTTCATATTATAAGAATGTCGCCTTATTAGTCTTCTTTTCGGATTTGTTTTTTTATCTGAATTTAAGTGGGATGCGTCAAAGTATTGCTTTATCAATCTCGCTGATTTCAATATTCTTTGTTGTAAGAAAACAACTTTTTTTCTTTGCCATTACTATTTTCATCGCCTGCTTATTCCATAAAACCGCGATTGTATTTTCTTTAGCATATATAGTTAACTATTTCAAAGTTGGATACAGAAATATATTAATTGCTTCTCTTTGTTCATTTATCATTGCTGGCTCATTTTTAACATTGTCAGAGTATCTGAGTGGTTTAGGATATTTCCGTAATGTTGAGCTTTATACTGACAGTGCGTACAACTCAACATACTCAGCTATGGACTATCTGCTTGGGTGTATAAAAAGGGTATTGCCAGTAATACTTTTGCTAATGGTTGTTCCATTACGACAAGTACGCGATAACATTTTCTTGAAACTTTATTTAGTAGGTATGTTTTGCTACCTTGCACTTTATCCCTCTTTCCCGGATATCGCTGTTCGGTTAAGTTTATACTTTTTAGTCTATGATATGATTATTTATGGGCTAATCCTTTATAACTGCAAACATTTAATACAGAAAATAGCGTTCTTCAATGTGTTACTCCTGGTGACAGCTTATAAGATTAATGGTTATACGACCATGGAAGGTTATATCTACCATAACATACTTTAGTGCTGGTCATAAAAGTTGATCATTAAAATTTAGTATGCAAAGAGATTCTGCGATCTATGAAAATATATGTACTGGTACTTAATGCTTGTGATTTAGGTGGAATAGAAAGAAGTTCTTTTACCTTAGTGAATACTCTCAAGCATTCTGGCTATGATGCTGAAATTGTTTCATTACATGAAAATGCTGAAATTCATATTGATGCAAATGAGCAGTATCGATTACTGACGGGTAAAAATGAAATTCATAAGTTATGGAACTTCTTGAAATCACTTCCCCCTGATGCCGTACTTATATCAGCTTATGATCGCATTTCGTTTTTCCTTTCGCTGCTAAGGAAATTCAGTAAAAAGAAATTCATGCTAATTGCTCATCAGCACGCTGATTATTATGCCCATAGATCACGAGTAAGATTGTTACGTAAATACTCTTACCGTTTAGGATGTGACGCCATAGTCTGTCTGACAAAACAAGATAATGAATACTACAGAAAATGGTTTACTAAGGTATATACAATCCCTAACATTTTAGATGTTAATTTTGCAACGGGCGCAGTTAATGAACCAATTGCAACCCGTCCTGTTGACTTTGTTGCAGCCGGCAGACTACACGAAATCAAAAGATTTACCCATTTTTTGAAGTTGCACGATTATATCAAGAGTCACCGAAACATTACGTCAAAATTATTTGGCCACGGCGAAGAATATGAGAGTTTATTATCATCTTCTCCGTCTGCCACAGAGATATTGTGCGGTAAATCAAGTGATATTTTCAAGGATTTTCAAAAGTCAAAATTTCTTATTGTGACGTCTGAGCGTGAAAGTTTTTCAATGGTTATTATAGAGGCCATGGCAGCCGGGTGTGTAGTAGTGAGTTATGACTGTCCTACTGGTCCTGCTGAACTTATTGAGAATGCTGTGAATGGATTTTTGATTGAAAATGGAAATCTAGAGGCGCTTCAGGAAAAATGTCTGGCGTTATTAGATGATGAGCAGCTTTGCGAGTCTATTTCGAAGAACGCTGTCGCTAGCAGTAAAAAATATTATCCAGATGCAGTGGTAAGTTCCTGGAAAAAAGTATTCTCCATGCACTCATAAAATTTGAATTGTATTTATTATGCATGACCTGGTTATTATAAGAATATATCATTATGAATAAAATAAGCGTCATCATTCCGGCTTATAATGCGGAGGGTACTATTGAACGAGCCTTGCTTTCCGTTATCCGACAAGAAGGTGCATTCAATTTTGAAATAATTGTCATTGATGATGGCTCATCTGATAGCACAGCCGATAAAGTTTCGAGATTTGCTCATGAACAGAATATCGATATTGACCTGGTCAGGCAAGCGAATGCAGGGGTAGCGTCGGCAAGAAATGCCGGCATCAGGCGTAGTAGCGGGCAATATATTGCTTTTCTGGATGCTGATGACGAGTGGCGTAGTGATAAAACTCGTAAGCAAATGATTTTTCTGGCAAACAGTGACTATTTTGTTGTTGGTGGCGGGTATCAGAATAGATTTATTAGTGCTGATGGTCGTGACGATCATATACATGTCACGTATCAAATGCAGTTAATGAAACAGTACTTCCAGCCTTCGACTGTGATTCTGCGAAAAGAAGTATTCAGCCACATTGATGGTTTTTCTGAAGGTCGAAGGTACAGTGAGGATGCCCTCTTTTTTTATTACGTAACACATCAATTTAAAAGCGCTGTATTACGTGATAATGTAATCAATTATGCAGATGATAAACATCCATATGCCTCTGGTGCAGGACTTGGCTCAAAGCTATGGAAAATGGAATCAGGCGAATTAAGTAACTATACTGAATTAATGGATAAAAAGCTTATAACAATGCCAAAGTATTTCTTTCTGGTAGCTTTTTCACTATTAAAGTTCTTTAGGCGTTTATTCATTTCAAAAATATACAAGTTACGCATGAAGAATGGTGACCGTAATGAAAGATAAAGTTCTCGTCTTGTTAGCTGCTTACAATGGCAAACAATGGATTGAAGAGCAGGTTGAGTCAATATTAAAACAGTCTAACGTCGATGTAAGAATTGTTATCAGCGTTGACGTTTCAACCGATGGTACTGA
This sequence comes from Enterobacter sp. SA187, assembly GCF_001888805.2. NCBI lineage: Bacteria > Pseudomonadati > Pseudomonadota > Gammaproteobacteria > Enterobacterales > Enterobacteriaceae > Enterobacter > Enterobacter sp. SA187. The sequence goes on along the minus strand of NZ_CP019113.1, from coordinate 3,880,162 downwards.
AGAACTTGTTCAGTCCATGGCCGCTAAACACCCCAATGTTGAATTTTTACCAATGGGTAAGAAGTTTGGTGGCGCGGCCAGAAACTTTTATCGTCTCATTATGGATGCCGATATTAAAGACGACGAGTATATTGCGTTGTCAGATCAGGATGATATCTGGAAAAATGACAAGTTATGTCGCGCTATTGCTAACCTGGACAAGAATGATTTTTATTCCAGTAATGTGACAGCATTCTGGGAAAATGGCATGCAATGTGAAATTGTCAAATCACAGCCTTTTGTTGATTACGATTATTATTTCGAGGCTGCTGGCCCTGGATGTACTTATGTTATAAAAAAAGCGGCCTATCTTGAACTTAGAAAGTTTATAATTGATAACCAGGGGCCGGTTTGTAATATTGCTTTGCATGATTGGTTTATATATGCTTTCGCTCGTTCCAGAAATTACAAATGGTACATCGACAACAATTCTGGGATGCTTTATCGTCAGCATGCAAGTAACCAGGTTGGCGCTAACAATAGCTTACGCTCAATATTCAAAAGACTTAGCCTGGTGAAAAACAAATGGTATCGGGCTGAAATCGAAAAAATAATTGAGCTATTCCCTTTAAGTAATGACAGATTTTTACACAAAAATATCCATTCAGGTTATGTCGGTAACTTGAAATTAATGTTCCATGTTTGCAGGTTAAGAAGACGCTCCCGGGATCGGGTGCTCTTAGCCATGGCGCTGGCCCTTAATTTCTTTTAATAGACGTTATAGTCGTTAAAAATACTTTTGTTAGTAGTTATTTTTTCATAAATAGAAACTATTTTCAGGTTTATGAGATTTTATCAAAAAATGCTTATTTGCTGTGTAAAGACCTGACAATTCATGAACTATTGTTTTTAATATTTTTGAGTTAACATCTAAGACACATTTTCAAGCCGCGCACATGACGCGGTGACCACACCTGACAGGAGTATGTAATGTCCAAACAGCAGATCGGCGTTGTTGGTATGGCCGTGATGGGGCGCAACCTGGCGCTGAACATCGAAAGCCGTGGCTATACCGTTTCCGTTTTCAACCGCTCCCGCGAAAAGACTGAGGAAGTCATTGCTGAAAATCCGGGCAAAAATCTGGTTCCTTTTTACAGCGTTGAGGAGTTTGTTGAATCCCTTGAAACGCCTCGTCGTATCCTGTTAATGGTGCAAGCAGGCGCGGGTACAGATGCTGCTATCAACTCCCTGAAACCGTATCTGGACAAAGGCGACATCATTATTGATGGCGGTAATACCTTCTTCCACGACACTATTCGTCGTAACCGCGAACTCTCTGCAGAAGGTTTCAACTTCATCGGTACCGGTGTGTCTGGCGGTGAAGAGGGCGCACTGAAAGGCCCGTCAATCATGCCTGGTGGTCAAAAAGAAGCGTATGAGCTGGTTGCGCCGATCCTGACTAAAATCGCTGCCGTTGCTGAAGATGGCGAGCCTTGTGTGACTTACATCGGTGCCGATGGCGCAGGTCACTACGTTAAGATGGTTCATAACGGCATCGAATACGGCGACATGCAGCTTATCGCTGAAGCTTACTCGCTGCTGAAAGGCGGTCTGAATCTGTCCAACGAAGAGCTGGCGCAGACCTTTACCGAATGGAACAAAGGTGAACTGAGTAGCTACCTGATCGACATCACTAAAGACATCTTCACGAAAAAAGATGAAGAGGGTAAATACCTGGTTGATGTGATCCTGGACGAAGCAGCCAACAAAGGTACCGGGAAATGGACCAGCCAGAGCTCGTTGGATCTTGGTGAGCCGCTGTCGCTGATCACTGAATCCGTGTTCGCGCGTTACATTTCCTCTCTGAAAGAACAGCGTGTTGCAGCCTCCAAAGTGCTGTCTGGCCCGCAGGCTAAACCGGCTGGCGATAAAGCAGAATTTATTGAGAAAGTACGTCGTGCACTGTATCTCGGTAAAATCGTCTCTTATGCTCAGGGATTCTCACAGCTGCGCGCGGCTTCCGAAGAGTACAACTGGGATCTGAACTACGGTGAAATCGCCAAGATTTTCCGTGCAGGCTGCATTATTCGCGCACAGTTCCTGCAGAAGATTACCGATGCTTATGCGGAAACCCCGGCCATCGCAAACCTGCTGCTGGCACCGTATTTCAAACAAATCGCCGATGACTATCAGCAGGCACTGCGTGATGTGGTTGCTTATGCCGTACAAAACGGCATTCCGGTGCCGACTTTCGGCGCGGCTGTGGCTTATTACGACAGCTACCGTGCTGCCGTACTGCCTGCAAACCTGATCCAGGCACAGCGTGACTACTTCGGCGCACATACCTATAAGCGCACCGATAAAGATGGCGTATTCCATACGGAATGGCTGGATTAATCTGATTTAACCTGAAAACTACTAAACGCCCGGTCTGCAACACCGGGCGTTTTTTTATGCGGAATGCACCTGTTACGGGCGTAGTCACGTTTGAAGGGGTGAGTAATTTCCTAAAAGCTTTTTTCCGGACAAAACCAGGTTCCAGTAGTCGTCTTGACAGGCGATAAAGGTAAGAGGTAAAACCCCCTCAGTTAACAAATTTCAGTGGTGGTGGTATTGCCATCTCCAGACACTTAAACTTGAAGAAGTTACTTAGCGAATGAAAATAACAATCTCCGGTACAGGTTACGTTGGTCTTTCAAACGGTATTTTGATCGCTCAACATCACGAAGTGGTCGCGCTGGATATCATCCAGGCCAAAGTCGATATGCTTAACCAGAAAATCTCTCCCATTGTTGATAAAGAGATTCAGGAATATCTGCAGACAAAACCGCTTAATTTTCGTGCAACCACCGACAAGCAGGATGCCTATCGCGATGCGGATTTTGTGATTATTGCCACGCCAACTGACTATGATCCGAAAACGAATTACTTTAATACCTCAAGCGTAGAAGCGGTGATCCGCGACGTGCTGGAAATCAACCCGCAGGCCGTGATGATCATTAAATCCACGGTGCCGGTTGGCTTTACGCAGTCAATCCGGGATGAACTGGGTATTGATAACGTTATTTTCTCTCCGGAGTTCCTCCGTGAAGGGAAGGCACTTTACGACAATCTGCACCCGTCACGTATTGTCATTGGCGAGCGTTCAGAACGCGCGAAGCGTTTTGCGTCCCTGTTGCAGGAAGGCGCCATCAAAAAAGATATTAAAGTGCTGTTTACGGACTCGACTGAAGCCGAAGCCATTAAGCTTTTCGCTAATACCTATCTGGCAATGCGCGTGGCCTATTTCAACGAACTGGACAGCTATGCCGAAAGCCTTGGTCTGGATTCCCGTCAGATCATTGAAGGTGTCTGCCTCGATCCGCGTATCGGCAGCCATTACAACAATCCGTCATTTGGCTATGGCGGTTATTGCCTGCCGAAAGATACCAAACAATTGCTGGCAAACTATCAGTCCGTTCCCAACAACCTGATCTCAGCCATCGTTGATGCAAACCGTACGCGTAAAGATTTCATCGCGGATTCCATTCTTTCCCGCAAGCCTAAAGTCGTCGGTGTCTATCGTCTGATTATGAAGAGCGGCTCAGATAATTTCCGCGCCTCTTCTATTCAGGGGATTATGAAGCGTATTAAAGCGAAAGGCGTGCAGGTTATTATTTACGAACCGGTCATGAAAGAAGATGAATTCTTCCATTCCCGCGTTGTGCGCGATCTGGATGCATTCAAGAAAGAAGCGGATGTCATCATTTCAAACCGCATGGCGGAAGAACTGGCGGATGTGGCGGATAAAGTATATACCCGCGACCTGTTCGGCAGCGACTGATAAAAAAGGCCCTCAGATGAGGGCCTTTTTTTTACACTTTATAAAATGCTTTATACCAGTCAACAAAGTTCTTCACGCCCTGTTTAACCGAGGTTTGCGGACGGAAGCCGATAACATCATATAACGCTTTGGTATCCGCGCTGGTTTCCAGCACGTCACCCGGCTGGATCGGCAGCATATTTTTTTGCGCTTCGATGCCAAGAGCCTCTTCCAGAGCAGTGATGTAATCCATCAGTTCAACAGGTGAGCTGTTGCCGATATTATAAACGCGATACGGCGCAGAACTGGTCGCCGGTGAACCTGATTCCACTGTCCAGCTGGTATCAGCTTCCGGGATCACGTCCTGTAAACGGATGATGGCTTCGGCGATATCGTCAATATAAGTGAAATCACGCTTCATCTTGCCGTAGTTATAAACGTCGATGCTTTTACCTTCCACCATCGCTTTGGTGAATTTAAACAGCGCCATATCCGGACGACCCCATGGGCCATATACCGTAAAGAAGCGCAGGCCGGTAGTCGGCAAACCATACAGGTGTGAATAAGTATGAGACATCAGCTCATTGGCTTTTTTCGTCGCGGCGTAGAGCGACACCGGATGATCCACGGAATCGTCCGTTGAAAATGGCATCTTGCGGTTCAGGCCATACACTGAGCTTGAGGATGCATATAACAAATGTTTCACCTTGTTATGACGACAGCCTTCCAGCACGTTGACATGACCGATCAAATTAGAATCAGCGTAGGCGAGGGGATTATCCAGCGAGTAACGTACGCCAGCCTGGGCGCCGAGATGGATCACGCGATCGAATTTCTCGTCGGCAAAGAGTTGCGCCATACCTTCCCGATCGGCAAGATCCAGCTTTTTAAACTGAAAGCCCGGCACCTGTAGTCGATCCAGACGTGCCTGCTTGAGGCTGACATCGTAATAATCATTGAGATTATCAATACCGACAACCTGATGACCCGCCTGCAACAGGCGCTCGCTAACGTGGTAACCAATAAAACCGGCAGCGCCAGTCACTAAAAATTTCATACTTGTCCTTTTCACCTGCGGTGCAACATGCCCGCTATTGTATGCTGATGCCATCAGCAAGGCTACCGGTGCAGGTGACCTTTATCTGTAGTTTCAGACAGTAACAAAATTAAACGGATTCTGATTCCAGGATTTTATGGAAAGTGTACACTACACTGAATTTTTAATCTTAGACTGGAATCTTCTTCTTAAGGTTGCTATGACGCACAACGATAATAATTTTGTCAGAAGTAATAATAATTCTGAACAAATTGATCTAATTGATATTTTTATGCAGCTGTGGCGTGGGAAGTGGCTTATTGCCATTTTCATTATGATTGCAGTTGTGGTCGCCGGAATCTATGTGTCCTTTGTAAAAGAGAAATGGACTTCAACGGCTGTTATCACCATGCCAGATGCCGGTCAGATAGCAGGTTACACCAATGCAATGGCGCTGATTTATGGTGATGGAAAAGTCGACAATCCTGACATTCAACAGCGAGTGATCACTCGTTTTAGCGGGGCGTTTTCTGCACTGGCTGAAACGCTTAAAAATCAGTCGGCGCCTGAGGCCCTGACCATTGACTCTGCGGTAAAAGGTCAGCCCTTACCGCTTAAGGTCACCTATCAGGGCGATTCAGCCAAACATGCGCAGCAGCAACTGGCGAAATATATTCAACAGGTTGATGAGCAAATAGCGGATGAGCTGGATCAGGATCTGGCAATCAACATCAAATCACGTCTTACAGAGCTGCAGGACTCGCTGGCGACTCAGGAAAAAGTGGCTCAGGAGCAAAAAAATCTGCGCATCAAGCAGATCACGCAGGCGCTGACTTTTGCTAAAGATGCTGGTGTTAACCAACCCCAGGTGCAGCAAACCCAGGATGTCACCCAGGATACTTTATTCCTGCTGGGTAGTGATGCGCTGGAGTCCATGATTAAGAATGAAGCCTCACGACCGCTGGTGTTCTCCGGGGATTATTATCGTACACGACAAAATCTGTTAGATATTCAGCGTATCAAACCCGATCCGGCAAATATGCATGCCTATCGTTATGTCATGAAACCAACGGAACCCCTGTTCCGCGACAGCCCGAAACGCTCTCTGACGGTATTGATCGCGGCATTGTTGGGTGCCATGGTTGGCGCTGGCGCCGTCCTGGCCCGCAACGCCATCCGTAACTACCAGCCTAAATACTAAAATTCAGGCACAAAAAAACCGGGCACTTAGCAGCCCGGTTTTTTTTCGTCTTATTGATGCCGCTTACGCAGGTTCTCAATCACTGTCGTCATATCCAGTTCCTGATCCTGCAACAGTACCATCAGGTGATACATCAGATCGGACGCTTCATTGGTTAATTCCTCACGATCGTTAACCGTGGCGGCAAGGGCCGTCTCCACGCCTTCTTCACCGACTTTTTGCGCGATGCGCTTGGTGCCGCTGGCGTACAGCTTCGCGGTATATGAACTTTCAGGATCCGCTGTCTTACGCTCCGCCAGCAATTGTTCCAGCTGGTACAGAAATAGCCACTGATGGCTCGCTTCGCCGAAGCAGCTTGAGGTGCCCTTATGACAGGTAGGGCCGATGGGATTGGCCAGCACCAGCAGGGTATCGTTATCACAGTCAGGGGTAATGCTGACTACGTTCAGGAAATGTCCGGAGGTCTCGCCTTTGGTCCATAAGCGCTGCTTAGTGCGTGAATAAAACGTCACTTTGCTGCTCTCCTGCGTTTTCGCCAGCGCCGCTTTATCCATATAGCCCAGCATCAGCACTTCGCCGGATACCGCATGCTGCACCACGGCGGGCAGCAGTCCGTCGGTTTTTTCCCAGTCCAGTCGGGCCAGTTGTTGCTCTGTTAACATACCCTGATCTCCACGCCCTGGGCTGCCAGGTACGCTTTTAATTCACCAATATTAATAATCTGTTTGTGGAACACCGAGGCTGCCAGCGCGCCATCCACATCGGCGTCGCGGAAGGCTTCGAGGAAATGTTCCATGGTGCCCGCGCCGCCCGAGGCAATGAGCGGTACGTGGCAGACCTCGCGGACTTTTTTCAGCTGCGCAAGATCGTAGCCGTTACGCACGCCGTCCTGGTTCATCATATTAAGGACGATTTCCCCCGCGCCGCGCTTCTGCACTTCCTGCACCCAGTCGAGGGTTTCCCACTGTGTCACGCGCGTGCGGCTTTCATCGCCGGTATACTGATTAACGTGATATTTGCCGCTGGCGTCATCAAACCAGGTATCAATACCCACCACAATACACTGCACGCCAAAGCGATCCGCCAGACGGGTGATCAGCTCCGGATCCGCCAGCGCCGGGGAGTTAATGGAAATCTTATCCGCGCCGAAGGTGAGAATGCGCGCCGCATCTTCTGCGGATTTAATCCCGCCCGCCACGCAGAAGGGGATGTCGATCACTTCCGCCACGCGCGTCACCCAGCTTTTATCCACCACGCGGCCATCGCTGGAGGCGGTAATATCGTAGAACACCAGCTCATCCGCGCCTTCCTCGGCATAGCGTTTTGCCAGCGGGACGATGTCGCCGATAATCTCATGATTACGGAACTGCACGCCCTTCACCACCTGGCCGTCACGTACGTCCAGGCAGGGTATTATCCGTTTTGCCAGCATTGGATGGCCTCCGTTACGTTAAATTTACCTTCCAGCAGCGCACGCCCGACAATCACGCCGCGCACGCCCGTGCCGCGCAGGGCGGCAATATCTTCCAGATCGCCAATGCCGCCGGATGACTGGAACGCCACCTGCGGATAACGGGCGCAGACTTCTTTATATAAAGAGACGTTCGAGCCTGCCAGCGTACCGTCACGGGAAATATCGGTGCACAGCACATGCTTAAGGCCTGACGGCAGATACTTCTCCACCAGCGCTTCCAGCGACACGCCGGAGTCTTCCTGCCAGCCGCTGACCGCCACCTGTTTGTTGCCCGCCTCGTCAATGCGCACATCCAGCGCCAGCACCAGCGCATCAGCGCCAAAACGGCTGAACCACTGTTTAACCAGCTGCGGGGATTTTACCGCCGTGGAGCCAACCACCACCCGCGCCACGCCGGCCTCCAGCAGCGCCGCCACGTCATCTTCGCTTCGCACGCCGCCGCCCACCTGCACAGGGACGTTCACGCCCGCCACCAGCGATTTAATCAGCGGGATCTGTCTTTTTTGCGGATCTTTTGCGCCGGTTAAATCCACCAGATGCAGCACCTCTGCCCCCTGCGCGGCATACTCCTGCAAACGAGGCAGCGGATCGTTACCGTAGTCGCGCTGCTGGCCGTAATCACCCTGATGCAGACGCACTACCGTGCCGTCGATCAAATCTAATGCCGGAATAATCATTACATCTCCAGGAAGTTTTTCAGCAGCTGCGCGCCTGCGGCACCGGAGCGTTCCGGGTGGAACTGCACGCCATAAAAGTTATCTTTCTGCACCGCGGCGGTAAAGGCCTCGCCATAATGGCACTGGGCAATAGTCCAGGTATTCACCGGCATGGCATAGCTGTGCACGAAGTAGAAATAAGATCCGTCTTCAATGCCCTGGAACAGGCGATTGCCCGCTTTTGGATAAATGCGGTTCCAGCCCATATGCGGCAGCGGCAGCCCGACATCTTTCATTTTCGGCACGTCCTGCTCAATGATGCCCAGCAGATCGACGCCGTTATTCTCCTCGCTGCGGCTGCCAAGCAGCTGCATGCCCAGACAGATCCCCAGCACCGGCTGGGTACAGGCTTTGATCAAATCGCTCAGCTCGCGTTCGTGGATCTGATCCATCGCTGCCTGGGCGGTGCCCACGCCTGGCAGAAACAGTTTGTCGGCGCGCAGAACCACATCCGGATCGCGGCTCACCAGCGGCGTATAACCGTGGCGCATCACTGCGGATTTCACCGAATTCAGGTTGGCGCAGCCGGTATCAAGGATCACCACGTTCATCACAGCACCCCTTTAGAGGAGGGAAGGGTATCGCCTTCCACACGGATCGCCTGGCGCAGCGTGCGGCCAAAGGCTTTGAACAGGCTCTCCACGCGGTGGTGATCGTTCTTGCCTTTGGTTTTCAGGTGCAGCGTCACCGCCATGGTATAGGAGAGGGAGCGGAAGAAGTGCTCGACCATCTCAGTGCTCAGATCGCCCACGCGCTGATAGGTAAAGTCCGCGCGGTATTCGAGGTGCGGGCGGCCGGAAATATCCAGCGCGCAGCGCGCCAGGCATTCGTCCATCGGCAGCACAAAGCCGAAACGGTTGATGCCGCGCTTGTCCCCCAGCGCCAGCTTCAGCGCTTCGCCCAGCGCGAGGCCGGTATCTTCCACCGTGTGGTGATCGTCAATATAGAGATCGCCTTTCACGGCTATTTCCATGCGGAAGCCGCCATGGGTGGCGATCTGATCCAGCATGTGGTCGAAGAAGCCGACGCCAGTATTAATCTTGCTGCTGCCTTCGCGATCCAGCCACACCTTAACGTCGATCTGCGTCTCTTTGGTATTGCGTTCAATGTGCGCGTAGCGATCGCGGCGGGTCAGCTGCTCGCCGATCATCGTCCAGTTCAGCGTCTCGCGGTTATAGCGCAGGCCGGTGATGCCCATATTGTCGGCAAGCTGAATATCTGTCTCGCGATCGCCAATGACATAGCTGTTGGCTTTATCCAGCGCCTGTTCCGCCAGATAGTGCTCCACAAGGCGGGTTTTCGGTTTGCGGCAGTCGCACTCGTCCGCCGGCAGGTGCGGGCAAATCAGCACCTCGTCAAAGACCACGCCCTGAGAGGTAAAAATCTGCATCATCAGATTGTGCGGGCCGTCGAAATCAGCCTGCGGGAAGCTTGACGTGCCCAGTCCGTCCTGATTGGTGATCATCACCAATTTGAAACCGGCTTTTTGTAAGGCTAGCAAAACCGGAATGGCATCCGGCTCGAAGGCCAGCTTGTCAAAACGATCGACCTGAAAGTCGCTCGGCGGCTCGCTAATCAGCGTGCCATCACGGTCAATAAAGAGGTACTTCTGGCTCATACTTGCTCCGCACGTAAGGCGTCAATGACGCGCTGGCTTTCTTCCCGGGTGCCGATAGTGATGCGCAGGCAGCCGCTTAAAGTGGGTTGTTTATTTTGATCGCGTAAGATAATGCCCTGATCCCAGAGCGATTTAAATACCGCGCTGGAGGCGGTGAGGCGCACCAGAATATAGTTGGTTTCCGAATCAAAAACCTGCTCGACGCAGGGAATATCGCGCAGATTCGCCACCAGATACTGACGTTCCGCCAGGATCTGCGCCACGCGCTCGCGCATTGCGGCAATACCCTGCGGGGTCAGCGCCTGCGCGGCGATGTCCGCCACCGGCGTGGAAAGCGGGTAGGGGGCGATCACCTTCATCAGCAGGCTGATGACTTCTTCATTGGCGAGCGTAAAGCCACAGCGCAGACCCGCCAGCGCGAAGGCTTTCGACAGGGTACGCAGCACTACCAGATGCGGATACTCCGCCAGCCAGCCGGTGAGCGTCGCCTGCGGGCAAAACTCAATATAGGCTTCATCGGCGACAACCAGCGCTTTACCGCGGGTCATCTCCAGCAGCGCCCGCAGATCCGCCGGGTTGACGATCTGCCCGGTCGGGTTGTTCGGGCTGCACACGTATACCAGCTTAACGCCGTCGAGCTTTTCAGCAATGGCGGGCACGTTAAGCTGCCAGTCGTCCAGCGCCTGCACGGTACGCGTTTCCACCCCAAAGGTTTCGGCGCTGACGCTGTACATGCCGTAGGTTGGGGGGCAGAACAGCACCGCATCCTTGCCCGGCTCGCAAAAGGCGCGGATCAACAGTTCGATACCTTCATCAGCGCCCCGACTCACCAGCACCTGCTCCGGTTTCAACCCGGCGTAAGTGGCATAGCCGTCAATCACCGCTTTCGGCTGACACTCCGGGTAACGGTTCAGCGTCTGCTGTGTAAATTGAAACGCTACCGGCGTCGGGAATTCATTGGCATTCAGCCAGACATCGCCCTTACCGCCCAGACGGCGCGCAGACTGATAAGGCGTCAGGTTGCGCACATTTTCGCGTGCGAGTTCGGTGATGCTCATGCTTGCTCCTTAAGGGCGTTAACGCGCAGCGTCACGGCATTTTTGTGCGCGTGCAGGCGTTCGGCGGCGGCGAGGGTTTCAATGGTGGAGGCGAGGGCGGCGAACCCGTCGCGGGACAACTCCTGCACGGTCATGCGTTTCTGGAAATCCGCCAGCCCGAGGCTGGAGCAGGTGGCGGTATAACCGTAGGTCGGCAGCACGTGATTGGTGCCGGAGGCGTAATCCCCCGCCGATTCCGGTGACCAGTCACCCAGAAATACCGAACCGGCGCTGGTGATGTCGTCAACCAGCGCACGCGCTTCGCGGGTCTGGATGATCAGGTGCTCCGGACCGTAGGCATTGGAGATGGCCACGCACTGCGCCAGGTCCCGCGCCACAATCAGACGGCTGGCCGCCAGCGCCTGGCGGGCGGTATCAGCACGGGGTAAATCCGCCAGCTGACGCTCAACGGCCTGCGCCACCGCTTCTGCCATGGCGTTGTCCGGCGTCAGCAGAATAACCTGCGAGTCCGGGCCGTGTTCGGCCTGGGAAAGCAGATCGGAGGCCACGAAATCCGGCGTCGCGCCGCTGTCGGCGATCACCAGCACTTCAGAAGGCCCGGCAGGCATATCAATGGCCGCGCCATCAAGACGCTGGCTGACCTGACGCTTGGCTTCGGTCACATACGCGTTGCCGGGGCCGAAAATTTTATCCACGTGCGGGATGGAATCGGTGCCGAAAGCCATGGCCGCAATCGCCTGCGCGCCGCCCACTTTATAGACGTCCTGCACACCGCACAGCTTCGCGGCATAAAGAATTTCATCGGCAATCGGCGGCGGTGAGCAGAGCACCACTTTCCGGCAACCGGCGATGCGCGCCGGTGTCGCCAGCATCAATACTGTCGAGAACAGCGGAGCGGAGCCGCCGGGAATATACAGGCCGACCGAATCGATCGGACGGGTCACCTGCTGGCAGCGCACGCCCGGCAGGGTTTCGACATCCACGGTTTGCAGCTGCTGCGCCATGTGGAAGGTGTCGATATTTTTGACCGCCACGGCCATCGCCTGCTTCAGCGTCTCTCCCAGTCGGGCGCTGGCGTCGTCAATTTCCTGCGCGGTGACTTTCAGCGCGCCAACCTCGGTTTTATCAAACTTCGCGCTGTACTCACGCAGCGCATCGTCACCCCGGGCTTTCACGTTATCCAGGATCTCAGCGACCGTGCGGCTGATGCTTTCCGAGGCGGAGATCGCCGGGCGCTGCAACAGTTCACGTTGCTGCTCCGGGCTACAGCTGTTCCAGTCGATTACAGTATTGAAGCTCATCGCCGTCACTCCATCATCTTCTCAATCGGTAGTACCAGGATCGAACTGGCGCCCAGCGCTTTCAGTTTTTCCATGGTTTCCCAAAACAGCGTCTCGCTGCTCACCATGTGCATCGCCACGCGCTGCTGATCGCCTGCCAGCGGTAAAATGGTCGGACGTTCCGCACCTGGCAGCAGGGCGATCACTTCATCAAGACGCTCGGTTGGCGCGTGCATCATGATGTACTTGGATTCACGGGCCTGGATCACGCCCTGAATACGGGTCAGCAGTTTGTCGATCAACTGCTGTTTGGCATCGTCCATCTCACCATCACGCTGGATGAGACAGGCTTTGGAGCGGTAAATCACTTCCACTTCGCGCAGGCCGTTAGCTTCCAGGGTGGCGCCGGTGGAGACCAGGTCACAAATCGCATCGGCCAGACCGGCGCGGGGCGCCACTTCAACAGAACCATTGAGCAGACAGGATTTAAAGGAAACGCCTTTCTGATCCAGATAGCGCTTCAGCAGGTGCGGATAAGAGGTGGCGATGCGTTTACCGTTGAGCGCCGCCGGGCCGTCCCAGACCTCATCCACCGCGGTCGCCAGCGACAGACGACAGCCGCCGAAATCCAGACGACGCAGGGTGAAGTAACGCGGATCTTCGCCCTGGGCGCGGCGGGTCAGCAGCTCTTCTTCCAGCACGTTCTCGCCGATAATGCCCAGATCGACCACGCCGTCCATTACCAGGCCCGGAATGTCGTCGTCACGCACACGCAGAATATCGATCGGCATGTTTTCTGCCAGCGCGATCAGACGCTGCGTGTGCAGGTTAATTTTAATGCCGCAGCGGGCGAGCAGTTCGCGTGAATCATCACTTAAGCGCCCGGACTTCTGAATAGCTATGCGTAAACGGGTATTGTCTAACATTCGGATTATCCTCTGTTCCTGCCTGAATTTGGTTCAAAAAAAAGCCCCCGGAAGATGATCTTCCGGGGGCTTTTTCATACGTTCATGCACCACTGGAAGATCTGAATGTCTTCCAGCACACATCGCCTGAAAGACTAGTCAGGATGATGGTGATGGTGGTGGTTAAATTGAACGCGTGTCATAAATTTTCTCGATGAATGAATATTCAACTGCTTGCGATTAACCTAAACCAGTTTAGCCCTGTAAGGCAAGGGCTTTTTTCCATCATTAAATCATTTCATATTGATTCTATGAATTGTCAGTTCTCTCACCCTGGCGTAGCCTTACTGCAGATGCGTGAACGTCAGGAGAAAGGCATGAAGAAGGTGGCAATTGTCGGACTGGGCTGGCTGGGGATGCCGCTGGCATTAGCGCTGTCGGCGCGGGGCTGGCAGGTAACCGGCAGTAAAACAACTCAGGACGGCGTTGAGGCCGCGCGCATGTGCGGCATTGACAGCTATCTGCTGCAACTCACCCCGGAGCTGATGTGCGACACCGACGATCTCGACGCCCTGATGAACGTCGACGCGCTGGTTATTACACTACCTGCCCGCCGCAGCGGGCCAGGGGACGAATTCTATATGCAGGCGATGCAGGAAATTGTCGACAGCGCGCTGGCGCACCGCATCCCGCGTATTATCTTTACCAGCTCCACCTCGGTCTACGGCGACGTTGCCGGTACGGTAAAAGAGGACAGTCCTCGCCAGCCGGTGACCGCCAGCGGGCGCGTTCTCAAAGATCTGGAAGACTGGCTGCATAATCTGCCGGGCACCTCGGTGGACATCCTTCGTCTGGCGGGGCTGGTGGGGCCGGGGCGTCATCCGGGCCGCTTCTTTGCCGGTAAAACCGCGCCCAACGGTCAGCATGGCGTCAATCTCGTCCATCTGGATGATGTCGTCGCCGCAATCACCCTTTTGTTGCAGGCTCCAAAAGGCGGGCACATCTATAATATCTGTGCGCCTGCCCACCCGGCGCGATCGACATTTTATCCCGCCATGGCACGGCAGCTGGATCTGCCGGTGCCGCAGTTTCATGATGCGCCGACTGCTGACAAAGGCAAAATCGTTGACGGCAGCCGCATCACCAAAGAGCTGGGATTTGACTATCAATACCCCGATCCGCTGCTCATGCCGATGGACACGGCGACTGGCAGGGATTGACTGGTCGCACACCCTGAGGGGGCGAGCATGAAACCATTGCTGGATGTGCTGGTGATCCTGGATGCGCTGGAAAAAGAGGGCAGCTTTGCAGCAGCCTCCGCAAAGCTCTATAAAACGCCCTCTGCGCTGAGTTACACCGTGCATAAGCTGGAGAGCGATCTGAATATTCAGTTGCTCGACCGCAGCGGGCACCGGGCGAAATTCACCCGCACCGGACAGATGCTGCTGGAGAAAGGGCGCGACGTACTACACGCCGTCCGGGAACTGGAAAAGCAGGCGGTGAAGCTTCATCAGGGCTGGGAAAGCCAGCTGGTGATAGGCGTTGACGACACCTTCCCGTTTTCCTTGTTGTTACCGCTTATTGACGCCTTTTATCGGGATCATAGTGTCACCCGTCTGAAGTTTATCAATGGCGTGCTGTCAGGCTCCTGGCAGGCGCTCATTAACGGCGAGGCCGATATCATCGTCGGCGCGCTGCATGAACCTCCTCATCTCAGCGGCTTTGGCTTTACCCGACTGGGCAGCCTTGAACAGGTTTTCGCCGTTGCCCCGCATCATCCGCTGGCGAAAGCAGCAGAGCCCATACCCCGTCATGACATCAAACGCCATCGCGCCATTGTGGTGACCAGCGGTAAGCAGGCCATGCCGGACGATCATGAAGCGATCGCGGTTTTCGATTTTAAGACTAAACTTGAGTTGCTACGGGGCGGCCTCGGCTTTGGCTGGGTACCGCGCTATCTGGCGCAGCGCTTTCTCGACAGCGGCGCGCTGATTGAAAAACGCGTCACTGACGAGGTGTCTGGGGAACCCGTCTGGCTGGGCTGGAATGAGCAAACCGCAGGCCTCGCCAGCGCGTGGTGGTGCAGGGAAATAGTGGCAAATAGTGCTATTACCGGCGTTTACAATTTTGCTGATGCCCGTCACGGCGGGCAATCGTAAAAATATTCGCATGACAGGCCTTTCACAGTCTTGTCATCGCGCCCGGATTTGGGGCAAAATACGCCGCCTGCAAAAAATGAGATTAACCGACGTTAAACGCGTCGGTTATTTTTTTTGCAATAAAAACGTCATTTAATCAAAGAGGCCGGGCTTCGTACCGGATAGATACACATTTAAAAAACGACAGTCGTTGTCGCTGAGGAAAGAAAACAGATGGGGCAATTTTTTGCATTTGCGATGGCATCTGCCGTAATGGGGGTTCACCATGTCGCATAACGTTACTCCAAAAACCTCTCGCGTGGAATTGCGTAAAACCCTTACGCTGATTCCGGTTGTTATGATGGGTCTTGCCTATATGCAGCCGATGACGCTGTTCGATACGTTCGGCATTGTCTCTGGATTGACTGATGGTCACGTCGCGACGGCTTACGCCTTTGCGCTGGTGGCGATCCTGTTCACTGCGCTCAGCTACGGTAAACTGGTTCGCCGTTTCCCGTCTGCGGGCTCCGCCTATACTTACGCCCAGAAATCCATCAGCCCGGCTGTTGGCTTTATGGTGGGCTGGTCATCGCTGCTGGACTACCTGTTCATGCCGATGATCAACATCCTGCTGGCGAAAATCTATTTCGAAGCGCTGGTGCCGAGCGTGCCATCCTGGATATTCGTAGTCGCGCTGGTAGCCTTTATGACTATCTCCAATCTGCGCAGCATCAAATCAGTGGCGAACTTCAACACCCTGATCGTGATCCTGCAGATGGGGATTGTGGCGGCTATCATTGGCCTGATCGTCTATGGCGTGGCGCACGGTGAAGGCGCAGGTACGCTGACCAGCACCCGTCCGTTCTGGTCCGAAGGCGCGCACGTGGTGCCGATGATCACCGGCGCAACCATCCTGTGCTTCTCGTTCCTGGGCTTCGATGGTATCTCTTCGCTGTCTGAAGAAACGAAAGACGCCGAGCGCGTGATCCCGCGTGCCATCTTCCTGACCGCGCTGATTGGCGGCCTGGTGTTTATCGTGGCCTCTTACTTCCTGCAACTGTACTTCCCGGACATCTCGCGCTTTAAAGATCCGGATGCGTCACAGCCGGAAATCATGCTCTACGTGGCGGGTAAAACCTTCCAGTTCGGCGTGCTGATTTTCTCCACCATCACCGTACTGGCATCCGGTATGGCAGCGCATGCTGGCGTATCCCGTCTGATGTACGTGATGGGCCGTGACGGCGTGTTCCCGACCCGTTTCTTCGGTTACGTGCATCCGAAATGGCGTACTCCGGCATGGAACGTGCTGCTGGTGGGCGCGATTGCGCTGCTGGCGATTAACTTCGACCTGGTGACCGCGACGGCGCTGATTAACTTTGGTGCGCTGGTGGCCTTCACCTTCGTTAACCTGTCGGTGATCTCCCAGTTCTGGATCCGTGAAAAGCGTAACAAAACGCTGAAAGATCACTTCAACTACCTGGTGCTGCCAATGTGTGGCGCGCTGACGGTAGGCGCACTGTGGCTGAATCTGGAAGAAAGCTCCATGATCCTTGGCCTCATCTGGGGCGCTATCGGTCTGCTGTATCTGGCCTGCGTGACTAAAAGCTTCCGCAATCCGGTTCCGCAGTACGAAGATATCCCGCAGTAAAAGCAGCACCCGCTAAATGACGTATAAAAAAACCGGAGGTTAACGCCTCCGGTTTTTTGCTTTCTGTACCGCCCTCAGAAGAGGGAGGTCAGACAATGTCCTGCACATACTGGAACAGCGCTTTCAGTAACGCCTGCTTCTCAGCGTCTCCTTCATGCTGGCTGTAGAGCATTTCCAGCTCCTGCACCCACGCCTGCAAAAATTCCTCTGTGAAGATACTCTGCCGGTGCGCATGCCAGCGCTGCTGCTCCGCCTCATCCAGCGTGCCGGGGTAGTTACGCGCCCGGTAGTTAAACAGCAGCTTTTCGATGCGTTTATCAGCAAAAGTAATATCCAGCGCCGGCAGATTACGCGGATCGGTTTCCAGCACAATCTTCATCGCGGCGCGATCGGCATCGCTGAAAAACCCGTTATACAACTGGGTATCGACGTTTTCCGACGGCACAAAAGGCTCGGCGTCGGCGAAAATCGCCACCACTTTTTCCCGCACCTGCGGGTTTTCACGCAGTAGTTTAAGGTTGTCGAGACAGTGCTGGCGGTTAATCCCCAGTCGGTCAGCGTCGGCGGCGCGCAGCGTATTGGCCTGCGCCAGCACCGGGCACTTATTCAGATGCACCAGCTTCACCGGCACGGCGGCGTCATCGCCAAGATCGTCTTTCGCGGTGTAAAGCCGCTCACGCAGCGCATCGGCCTCAAGGGTTAACAGCGGCGACATATCCCCGGCGAGATCAACCATAATCACCGCATTGCGGTTCTCAGGATGCCAGGCCAGCGGGGCCACCCAGCTGGTATTGCCGCGCCACGCGCCAAACATCCCGGAGACATGCACCAGCGGCGTCATCTGCGGCACATCAATCAGCGCCGTCAGTTTATGTTTACTGCGATGCTCATAAAGATACTGGAACAGCTTCGGCTGCTTCGCCTTCACCAGCTGCGCCATGGCGATGGTCGCGTAGACGTCCGCCATCGCGTCATGGGCATTACTGTGCTCAATGCCGTTGGCGCGGGTCAGGTGCTCCAGGCGGAAGCTCGGCAGCCCGTCGTCGTTTTCCGGCCAGTTGATGCCGTCGGGACGCAGGGCATAGCAGGCGCGCATCACATCCAGCAGATCCCAGCGGGAATTGTGATTCTGCCAGCTCCAGGCATAGGGATCGTAAAAGTTGCGATAGAAAATATTGCGCGTCACTTCATCGTCGAAGCGCACATTGTTGTAGCCCACCACACAGGTTTCCGGCACCGTAAAAAGGGCGTGGATACGCCTGGCGAAGGTGGCTTCGTTATCGCCTTTCGCCAGCGCGATCTGCGGTGTGATCCCGGTGATCAGCACCGCCTGCGGCTGGGGCAGGTAATCATCAGCCGGCTTGCAGTAAAAGACCTCCGGCTCGCCGATAACGTTAAAATCCGCATCGGTTCGCAAAGCGGCGAACTGCGCGGGGCGATCCAGCGCCGGGCTGGTGCCGAAGGTTTCGTAATCGTGAAATAAAAAAGTTGGCTGCGGAGCGGAATCAGACACCAGTGAGTTCATCCTGTTTTGAAGTGACCTGTCTATGGTAAACCATCCCGCCGCTTCTTCCGACATAAATGCCATCCGGCTGCTGATTTTGCGAGCAATCATCCAGACTCCGCGCGCCACTGTCACATTTCTTTGCAATTAAACGGAGTAACGACATAAGAAATTCCGTAAAAAGGTCAGCCATTTACCTGAATCAGAGGATCTCCCGTTGAAACGCCGTTTGTTTATTGCCGCATCATGTATTGCTGTTTGCGTGAATTCTGCGCTGGCTGCCGATTTACCCGTCACCCCTCAGCCACCGCAAATCCAGGCCGCGTCCTGGGTTTTAATGGATTACACCACCGGCCAGGTATTAACCGCGGGCAATGAACATCAACAGCGCAACCCGGCCAGCCTGACCAAGCTGATGACCGGCTACGTTGTCGATCGCGCCATTGACAGCCACCGCATCACCCCGGACGAGGTGGTAACGGTCGGTCCGGACGCCTGGGCGAAAGGCAATCCGGTGTTTGACGGCTCCTCGCTGATGTTTATCAAACCGGGCGACCGCGTCACGGTGCGCGATCTCAGCCGCGGGCTGATCGTCGATTCCGGCAATGACGCCTGCGTGGCGCTGGCGGATCATGTGGCGGGCGGCCAGCCGCAGTTTGTGAAGATGATGAACGATTACGTGCAGAAGCTGCACCTGCGCGACACCCATTTTGAAACCGTGCACGGCCTCGATGCGCCGGGGCAGCACAGCTCCGCCTGGGATCTGGCGGTGCTCTCCCGCGCTATTATCCACGGCGAACCGCAGTTTTATCATATGTACAGTGAGAAAAGCCTGACGTGGAACGGGATCACCCAGCAGAACCGCAACGGCCTGTTGTGGGATAAATCCCTTAACGTGGATGGCCTGAAAACCGGCCACACTTCCGGCGCAGGCTTCAACATTGTCGCCTCTGCCGTTGACGGCCAGCGCCGCCTGATTTCAGTGATCATGGGTGCCGACAGTCCGAAAGGACGCGAAGACCAGGCGCGTAAACTGCTGCACTGGGGCCAGCAGAATTTTGATACGGTGCAGGTGCTGCGCCAGGGGCAGAAGGTCGGCAGCGAGCGCATCTGGTTCGGCGATAAGAAACAGGTGGCGGTCGGCACCGGACAGGATTTCTGGCTGGCGCTGCCCAAATCGGAAGTGCCTTACATTAAGGCAAAATACACCCTGACCAACAAAGATTTACAGGCGCCGATAGCGGCGCATCAGCAGGTGGGGGAGATCGCGCTTTACGATCGCGACAAAGTCATCGCCCACTGGCCGCTGTACACCCTGGAGAGCGTGGGTAAGGGCGGGGTATTCTCGCGCATAAACGACTGGTTCCATCATTAATCTTAAGCATTCAGCTGACTGACTGGCGAGTATGCGAGCCTGCTCGCATACTGACAAACTGGTGGGTGTAGAGTGATTTTGCATCATTTATAGTGTGTATCCATACAGTTAAATTCGTCGGAGGCAGCAATGGACTATCAAATCAAAGACGTTGATTCGCGTAAGATTGCCGGTTTTCATCTGGTGGGGCCGTGGGAAAAAACCGTAAAGCAGGGCTTCGAACAGCTGACCCTGTGGGTGAAGAGTAAGCAGCTGCAGCCCCTGGAGTGGATCGCGGCCTATTACGACAATCCCGATGAAGTACCAGCTGAAAAGCTGCGTGCCGATGTGGTGATCGCGGTGGATGAAGACTTTGTCCTGCCGGAAAACAGCGAAGGTGTGATGCTCACCGAACTGCCCGGCGGCGCTTATGCGGTAGCCCGCGCGCGCGTTGAAAACGAGGATTTCCAGCAGGCCTGGGACGGATTCTTCGACACGCTGTTAGCGGATCAGAATTACCAGATTGCACGGGGTCCGTGCTTTGAGATCTATCTTAATGTCGACAGCGGCGAAGGGCACTGGGAGATCGACATGCATATCCCCGTCGAGCCAAAAGTGCTCTGACGGCGTTTTGGCCCAGCCTTCAGAATTGATCCTGGAGGCGTTTATGGCGCGACTGGCGAGTAAATCGTCATTTTTGCCATCATTCAGGCCATAACGCGGAAATCGCCTGGTAAAAAGCCGCTACAATTGCGCCTTTGTTGTTTTAGCCGGAGAACGGGTGTGCGCCCCGACAAATCACTCAGCCCTTTTGAAATTCGTCTCTACCGTCACTATCGTATTGTCCACGGGGTGCGGATCGCGCTGGCGTTTATTCTGACGTTCTTACTGGTGCGCTTACTTCAGGTTCCCGAAGGCACATGGCCGCTGATCACGCTGGTGGTGATCATGGGGCCGATCTCTTTTCTGGGCAACGTGGTACCGCGCGCCTGGGAGCGCATCGGCGGCACTATTTTTGGCTCGGCGCTGGGGCTGGTGGCGTTAAAGCTGGAGTTGATTTCGCTGCCGGTGATGTTGCTGTGGTGCGCGGCGGCCATGTTCCTCTGCGGCTGGCTGGCGCTCGGCAAAAAGCCCTATCAGGCGCTGCTGATTGGCATCACCCTGGCGGTGGTGGTGGGTGCCCCCGCGGGGGATATGCACACGGCGCTGTGGCGCGGGGGCGATGTCATTCTCGGTTCCCTGCTGGCGATGCTTTTTACCAGTATCTGGCCTCAGCGCGCCTTTATCCACTGGCGCATTCAGATGGCGAATTATGTTACCGCCTTTAACCGAGTCTATCAGGCGGGGTTTTCACCGAACCTGGTGGAACGTCCGCGGCTGGAAAAGCACCTGCAAACCATCCTTAACGACGTGGTGAAAATGCGCGGGCTTATCACGCCCGCCAGCAAAGAGACGCGTATTCAAAAATCCATCTTTGAGGCGATCCAGACGGTGAGCCGCAATATGGTGTGCATACTGGAGCTGCAAATCAATGCCCACTGGGCCTCGCGCGCCAGCCATATGGTGATGCTGAATGCCCATACCCTGCGTGACATGCAAAACATGACGCAGCAGACTCTGCTGACCATTGCCCATGCGCTCTACGAGGGTAACCCGCAGCCGATAGTGGCGAACAGCGAAAAGCTTAACGACATCACCCGTGAACTGCGGGAGCTTATTCAGGCGCATCAGGGAGAAACCCTGGCGGAAACGCCGATGCACGGCTATGTATGGTTAAGTATGGAACTGGCGCGTCAGCTTGAACTGCTGTCGCATTTGATTTGTCGCGCACTGCGCAAATAAGCTCCACCTGTGCAGGGGATGCGTGCGTGTTGTTTCGATTCAGCATAAATTAGGGTTATGATACCCGCAGGCACAAAAGCATTGTCATTAGCAGCCGCTGAAAGTAGTGTTGAGCCGGGGTGGGTGCTTTTACGAATCCGAATCTTATATTAGCAGGGGTGTAAAAATGGAAACTACTAAGCCTTCGTTTCAGGATGTTCTGGAATTTGTTCGTCTGTTCCGTCGTAAAAACAAACTCCAGCGTGAAATCCAGGACGTTGAGAAAAAGATCCGTGATAACCAGAAACGCGTGCTGCTGCTGGATAACCTGAGCGATTACATCAAGCCGGGCATGAGCGTTGAAGCCATCCAGGGCATCATCGCCAGCATGAAAAGCGATTACGAAGATCGCGTTGATGACTACATCATCAAAAACGCCGAGATCTCCAAAGAGCGTCGCGAGATCTCCAAAAAGCTCAAGACCATGGGTGAAATGAAAACCCACGAACCTAAAGCCGAGTAATTCCTTTGCGGTGAGGGACTCTCCCTCACCGTTCTGTTCCCCCGTCGCGCATCCGTGTAAAGTGATGACAAACCTCCACTTTTACCGGCTATCTATGATCGTTCAGTTTTCCCTTTCCCTAAGGCAAAGGCCATGACGCTGCTTGCCTGGTGTGCCGCCTGGCTGCTTGACCGCTGGCTTGGCGATCCGCCGCACTGGCCGCATCCGGTACGCTGGATCGGCACGCTCATTACGATCGTCCAGCGGCAGGTGCGCCGCCTTTGCAGGCAGGATATTACCCTGCGCATCGGCGGCGGCATCATGTGGCTGCTGGTGGTGGGGATAAGTTGGGGCGTTGCCTCTGGCGTCATCACGCTGGCAACGGCGCTGCACCCGTGGGTCGGCTGGCTGGTGGAGGTATGGATGATCTACACCATTCTGGCGACGCGTTGCCTCGACGACAGCGCCCGCGCCGTGGAAAAGGCCCTCCGTCACGGCACGCTGGAAGAAAGCCGGGAAAAACTGTCATGGATCGTCGGGCGCGACACCTCCGCACTTCAGCCTGCGCAAATCCAGCGCGCGGTGGTGGAAACCGTGGCGGAAAATACCGTCGATGGCGTGATAGCCCCGCTGTTCTTTTTACTGCTCGGCGGCGCGCCGCTGGCGATGGCCTTTAAAGCGGTGAACACCCTGGATTCGATGGTCGGCTACAAGCACGAAAAATACCGCGCCATCGGTATGGTCAGCGCGCGCATGGACGATGTGGCGAATTTTATTCCCGCCAGGCTCAGTTGGCTGCTGTTCAGCCTTGCGGCCTGGCTGTGCCGTCAGGATGCCGCCAGCGCCCTGCGGATTGGTTTCCGGGATCGCCGTAATCACAGCAGCCCCAACTGCGCCTGGCCGGAAGCCACGGTCGCCGGTGCGCTGGGTATTCGCCTGGGCGGTCCGAATAACTATTTTGGTCAGCGGGTAGACAAACCCTGGATTGGCGACGCGCGTCGTGAGATCCATGTGGATGACATTCCCCGCGCCGTACAACTGATGTGGGTCGCCTCTACCCTGGCGCTGGTACTGTTCGCGCTGGTGCATCTGGCGTTCTCCGGATGGCAATTATGAATCAATCACCGCAACCCTTAGCCATTATGGTGCAGGGCACCGCCTCGGATGTGGGTAAAAGTATGCTGGTCGCCGGGCTGTGCCGGATTTTCTGGCAGGACGGCCTGCGCACCGCGCCGTTCAAATCGCAGAACATGGCGCTTAATTCCGGCATCACGCCGGACGGCCACGAAATGGGTCGCGCGCAGATTTTTCAGGCGGAGGCGGCAGGTATCGAGCCTGATGTGCGCATGAACCCGGTGCTGTTAAAACCCACCGGCGACCGCCATGCGCAGATCGTGCTGATGGGTAAAGTCGCCAGCCACATGGACGCCGTCAGCTATCACGACTTCAAGCCGCAGCTGCGTGAGCAGATTATCGAGGTTTATCAGAGCCTGGCGCAGGAGTACGAGGTGCTGGTGCTGGAAGGCGCGGGCAGCCCGGCGGAGATCAACCTGCGCGACCGTGATATCGTCAACATGGGTATGGCGGAAATGGCCGCATGCCCGGTGATCCTGGTGGCGGACATCGATCGCGGCGGCGTATTTGCCGCCATCTACGGCACCCTCGCGCTGTTGCAGGAGCACGAACGCTGGCGCGTAAAAGGGGTGATCATCAATAAATTTCGCGGCGACGTGGCGCTGCTCACCTCCGGCCTGCGGCAAATTGAAGCGTTAACCGGCGTGCCTGTGCTGGGGGTGATGCCGTGGCTGGACATCGATCTGGAAGATGAAGATGGCGTGGCCCTGCAACGCGGCAAATACCGGCATACCGGCGAACGGGAGATCACCATCGCCGTGGTGCAACTGCCGCATATCTCTAACTTCACTGATTTTAACGCGCTGGCCGCGCAGCCGGACGTGCGGCTGCGGTACGTGCGTCATTCCGATGAACTGGAAAATTGCGATCTGCTGATCCTGCCGGGCAGTAAAAATACCCTGGGCGATCTGCACTGGCTGCGGGAGTGTGGGCTGGCGCAGGCGGTGGTGCAGTTACATCACGCCGGGGTGCCGGTGTTCGGCATCTGCGGCGGCTATCAGATGCTCGGCGAAACCATCACCGATGACGTGGAGTCACACATGGGCAGGCAACCGGGCTTAGGCTTCCTGCCGGTGGAGACGATCTTTGCGCCGCAGAAAACCACCACAAAAGTGACGGCGCGCAGCGGCACAACGCTTCCCGGCTGGCTGGCGGGAGCCCGCGATATGCCGCTCAGCGGCTATGAAATCCATATGGGCGACACCACGCGGCACGAAGGCTGCCGCCCGGCGCTGTGGCTGGAAAAACAGGGGCAACGCGTGGCAGATGGCGCGGTGAGCGACGACGGTCTGGTGTTTGGCACTTACCTGCACGGCCTGTTCGACAGCGATGCCTTCACCCGCGCGGTGATCAACGGCCTGCGCCAGCGCAAAAATCTGCCGCCGCTGGCGTCAGGCTTCAGCTGGCAGGATCACAAAGCGCAGCAGTTTGACCGGCTGGCGGAGGCCATGCGCAGCCATATCGACATCGAAAAAATCTACCGGATTATGCGCGAGCATAAGGAGCCAGCATGATCACCCTTGTCACCGGCGGCGCGCGCAGCGGTAAGAGCCGTCATGCGGAAACGCTGGTCAGCGCATCACCACGGGTGCTGTATATCGCCACTTCGCAGATTTTTGATGAGGAGATGGCCGCCCGGATCCAGCATCACCGTGATAGCCGCCCGGCGCACTGGCGCACCGAGGAGCGCTGGCAGCAGCTGGACGACATCATCACCCCGGATAACGATCCGCAGGAGGCGATTTTGCTGGAGTGCATCACCACGCTCATCACCAACCAGCTGTTTGCCCTGGGCGGCGACAGCAATCCCAACGGCTGGGATTATCAGGCGCTGGAAGCCAGCGTGCAGCAGCAGCTCGAGGCGCTGATTGCCGCCTGTCAGCGTTGCCCGTCGCCGGTGGTTCTGGTCACTAACGAAGTGGGGATGGGAATTGTGCCGGAAAACCGGCTGGCGAGGCATTTTCGCGATATCGCCGGGCGGGTGAATCAGCGGCTGGCGCAGGCCGCCGATGACGTCTGGCTGGTGGTGTCCGGTATTGGAGTCAAAATCAAATGAAACTCTTTCTGGCAACGCTTGCCTTTATGAGCCGCATCCCGGTGCCGGAACGCTTTATGCAGGGACTGGCGGTAGAGCAGTACGTGCGCGGTATCGTCACCTTTCCGCTGGTGGGCGTGGTGCTCGGCGCGCTTGGCGGGCTGGTGTTTATCCTGCTAGACGGCTGGTGCGGCTTCCCGCTGGCGGCGCTGTTCAGCGTGCTGGCGCTGGCGCTGCTGACCGGCGGTTTCCATCTCGACGGGCTGGCGGACACCTGTGACGGCGTATTTTCCGCCCGTACGCGGGAGCGGATGCTGGCGATCATGCGCGACAGTCGGCTGGGCACCCACGGCGGCCTGGCGCTGATCGTCGTGCTGCTGGCGAAAGTGCTGGTCATCGCCGAACTGGCCCTGCGCGATATGCCGGTGCTGACGGTGCTGATCGCCGCCTGCGCCGCCGGACGCGGTGGTTCCGTGCTGCTGATGTACGGGCATCGCTATGCCCGCGAGGAGGGACTCGGCAACCTGTTTATCGGCAAAATCAGTCTGGCGCAGACGTTGTTCACGCTGGGTATCACCGCTTTACTGGCGGCGATGCTGTTGGGCATAACGGGACTGCTGGCGCTGGCGATAACGCTCGTCGCCATTTACCTGCTCGGCCTGATGCTCAAACGCACGCTTGGCGGGCAGACCGGGGACACGCTCGGTGCCGCCATCGAACTGGGTGAAGTCATTTTTATGCTGGCGCTGCTTCGCTAGCCCGCACACTGAGAACCATCATGCAGACACTGATCGATCTATTCCCGCCGATCCCGGCTCCTGATGACGCGGCCATGGTCGCCGCACAACGGCATATCGACGGGCTGCTTAAACCACCGGGCAGCCTCGGGCGGCTGGAAGCGCTGGCGGTACAGCTCGCCGGTCTGCCGGGGCTGAAAGGCAAAACCGCGCTGCCGGATAAAGCCATTGTGGTGATGTGCGCCGATCACGGGGTCTGGCAGGAAGGGGTGACCGTCTCGCCGCAGTTTGTCACCGCAATCCAGGCCGCCAACATGACACGCAACAATACCGGCGTCTGCGTACTGGCAGCGCAGGCGGGGGCACAAGTGCTGGTGGTGGACGTGGGGATCGACAGCGATCCCATTCCCGGCATCCTCAATATGAAAATGGCGCGCGGCAGCGGCAACATCGCGGTTGGCCCGGCAATGCCCCGCGAACAGGCGCAGGCGCTGCTGCTTGACATCATCCGTTATACCCGCGAACTGGCGGCCCGGGGCGTGACGGTGTTCGGCGTCGGCGAGCTGGGTATGGCGAATACCACGCCAGCCGCGGCGATGGTCAGCGTATTTACCGGCGCGCAGCCTGAAGACGTGGTCGGCATAGGCGCGAATCTGCCGCCCTCGAAGTTGCCCCATAAAGCGGAGGTGGTCAGGCGGGCAATAGCAGTGAATCAGCCTGATGCGCAGGACGGACTGGACGTGCTGGCGAAACTGGGGGGCTACGATCTGCTGGGCATGACCGGCGTCATGCTCGGCGCGGCCTCCTGCGGCCTGCCGGTGGTGCTCGACGGTTATCTCTCTTACGCCTCGGCGCTGGCGGCCTGCCGTATCGCACCAGCGGTGAAGCCCTATCTCATTCCCTCACATTTATCGGCGGAGAAGGGCGCGAAAATCGCCCTCGCGCAGCTGGGGCTTGTGCCGTATCTGAATATGGGAATGCGGCTCGGCGAAGGCAGCGGCGCGGCGCTGGCGATGCCCCTTATCGACGCCGCCTGTGCCATGCATCACCAGATGGGTACGCTCGCTGACAGCCATATTGAGCTGCCGGAAACCTGATATACGAGCGCCGGGCATATGCCGCCCGGCATCCGTCTTTCCGATCCTCACCGCATTTATTCCGCATGCTCTGCAACAACCATCGATTTTTCTGAAGGCGCCTTCCGGCGTGACAACTGTCTGGCTGTAATGCGGCATTTTATTGTGCACATTCTCTTTTATAGGTTTGCACCTATATAACTTTTGACCTATATTATTGAGGGGCGCAGATGTGGGTAATTGAAACAACGGACAGATTCGATACCTGGTACAGCATGCAAAATGAAACCGATCGGGAATGCATTCTGGCGTCGCTGCTGGTGTTGAGGGCGAAAGGGCCGCAGCTGGCCAGGCCTTATGCAGACACCATCAAAGGTTCACGCTACGCCAATATGAAGGAGCTGCGTATCCAGAGTCGCGGCGATCCGATCCGTGCTTTTTTTGCCTTCGATGTTATGCGCACCGGGATCGTCCTGTGCGCAGGCAGTAAGGTGGGCAATGAGAAACGCTTTTATGATGTGATGCTGCCGCTTGCCGAACAAGAGTATGCCGAACATCTGAAAAAAATTAACCGTAAGGGGTAATCTGATGGGAAGAACGCTGACGCAAATTCTGGCGCAGGAAAATCCTGACGTCGTGGCAAACGCCGAAGCGCAGGCGGCGGACATTCTGCTTAATATTCATCTTGCCGAGCTGCGTGAAAAAGTGCGCAAAACCCAGAATGACATGGCGCAGGCGCTGGGCGTCAAACAGCCAACGGTGGCTGGCATGGAGAAACCAGGTCGCGATTTAAAACTTTCATCGTTAAAACGCTACGTTGAGGCGGCGGGCGGTAAGCTGCGTCTGGATATTGAGCTGCCCGACGGTTCTCATTATGGCTTCAGTCTCTGATTACCGGCCTGCCGACGGGCGTCTGTGCCCGTCATGATTGTTTATTCCGTATGCATCACGTTCAGCAAAATATCCATCAGGCCGGGAAAGCGCGCATCCAGATCCTCGCGGCGCAGGGAAATTAAATTCTCCCGCCCCTGCGGGCGCTGCCAGATCACGCCGCTGTCGCGCAGTACGCGCCAGTGGTGAGTCATGGTGGACTTGGCCACATCCCTGCGCAGCGCGCCGCACGCCTGTTCGCCCTCATCAGCCAGGGTTTTCACAATGTCCAGCCGCAGGGGATTGCCCAGCGCGAAAAGCACATTTTCAAGGCGGATTTGTTCACGTTCAGGGTGATTGGCGATCATAGCGCTCCGTAATGGTCAGACAAAGGGTACAGCAGGCCGGATAATATACTGGAAGGCTGCGGGCAATACCACGCGCCAGGCGCACCAGATTATCAACTATAACTATAGCTAAAATAGTTCGAATATACTCGTACAATTGGACTATGATGATCCTGGTTAACTCCCGCGACCATGCCGGTCGCTTACTGTCAAACTGACTAAGGACGCATCATGCCCCGACCCATCCCCCTTGAACGCTATCGTAATATTGGTATTTCTGCCCATATCGATGCGGGGAAAACCACCACTACCGAACGTATCCTGTTTTACACCGGCGTGAGCCACAAACTGGGTGAGGTTCACGATGGCGCTGCAATTACGGACTGGATGGCGCAGGAGCAGGAGCGCGGGATCACCATTACCTCAGCGGCCGTCAGCTGTTTCTGGCCCGGCATGGATCACAGCTTTGAACCGCACCGCATCAATATTATCGACACCCCGGGGCACGTTGATTTCACGATAGAAGTGGAGCGATCCATGCGCGTGCTCGACGGTGCGGTTATGGTCTATGACTCGGTGGGCGGCGTACAGCCGCAATCGGAAACCGTCTGGCGGCAGGCCAACAAATACCATGTGCCGCGTCTTGCCTTTGTGAACAAAATGGATCGCCCCGGCGCAGATTTCTTCCGCGTGGTGCAGATGATGATCGACCGCCTGAAAGCGAATCCGGTGCCGATTGTCATCCCCATCGGCAGCGAAGAGCACTTCAGCGGCGTGGTCGATTTGATCAAAATGCGCGCCATTGTATGGGACGACGCTACCCAGGGCATGACCTTCAGCTATGCGCCGGTACCGGACGATTTACTGGCAACCGCGCAGCAGTGGCGGGAAAAAATGGTCTCGGCGGCGGCAGAAGCCACCGAAACCCTGATGGATCGCTATCTGGAAAGCGGCGATCTCAGCGAAGCGGAGATCATCGTCGGGTTGCGCGCCCGCACCGTCGCAGGTGAGATCCAGCCGATGCTCTGCGGCAGCGCCTTTAAAAACAAAGGCGTACAGCGCATGCTTGATGCGGTGGTTGAACTGATGCCATCGCCGCTGGATATTCCCGCCATCAAAGGCGTGGATGAGAAGGGCGACACCATCGAACGTCATGCGGACGACAATGAACCCTTCTCGGCGCTGGCGTTCAAGCTGATGACTGACCCCTACGTCGGGCAGTTGACCTTTATCCGCGTCTATTCCGGCGTGCTGAAAAAAGGCGACGCGGTGTACAACCCGGTGAAAGGCAAAAAAGAGCGCATCGGCCGCATCGTGCAGATGCAGGCCAATGACCGGCTGGAAGTGGACGAGCTGCGGGCAGGCGATATCGCCGCCTGCGTCGGGCTTAAAGACGTGACCACCGGCGATACCCTGACCGATCCGGCGGCGGTGATCACTCTTGAGCGCATGGAGTTCCCGGACCCGGTGATCTCGCTGGCCATTGAGCCGAAGACCAAAGCGGATCAGGAAAAAATGGGTATTGCCCTGCAACGACTGGCTTCGGAAGATCCGTCGTTCCGTCTGCACACCGACGAAGAGTCCGGGCAGACCATTATTTCCGGTATGGGCGAGCTGCATCTCGAGATCATTGTTGACCGCATGAAACGTGAATTCGGCGTTGAGGCGAACATCGGTCGCCCGCAGGTGACCTACCGCGAAACGCTGCGCAAAACGGTGAAAGAGGTGGAAGGCAAGTTTGTGCGCCAGTCCGGCGGCAAAGGCCAGTATGGTCATGTGGTGCTGACGCTGGAACCCCAGGAAGCGGGCAAGGGCTTCGTTTTTGAAGACGCCACCAAAGGCGGCGTGGTACCACGGGAATACATTCCGTCGGTGGAAAAGGGCATCCGTGAAGCGCTGAATAATGGGGTGCTGGCGGGCTATCCGGTGGTGGACGTGAAAGTGACGCTGACCTTTGGCTCCTATCACGACGTCGACTCTTCGGAGATGGCGTTCCGCATGGCGGCGATTTTCGGCTTTAAGGAGGGGGCGAAACGCGCTGATCCGGCGATCCTCGAACCGATGATGCATGTCGAGGTGGAAACGCCGGAAGAGTACGCCGGTAATATCATGGGCGATCTCAGCTCCCGGCGCGGTCTGGTGCAGGGCATGGAAGAGCGTTTCGGCAGCCAGATCATCCGCGCCGATGTGCCGCTGGCGGAAATGTTCGGCTACGCCACCACGCTGCGCTCAATGTCACAGGGACGGGCGACTTACAGCATGGAGTTCCACCACTATGCTGAAGCGCCGCGCAACGTGGCGGAGGCGATTATCGCCAGCCGCGCGAAGTGATGGCGCTTAAGCCGTAAAATAAATCCCCGCCATGCACCATGGCGGGGATTTTTCGCTGTGCTCTGCCGTCCGTACGTTATCTGCGAAACGTCTTAATACTTGTTACAACGCCACCTGGCAGCATCCATAATTGTCTTTTACTGTTAAAGCTCCTCCACTGTGAAAAGGATGGGTTATGAGCACCGCTCCGGAAACAGATTTCACTAACGATTTGTCAGGGTTTGTTGGCACACATATGGCGTCCCTTTTATCGTTTTTTCATTCGCGGCAGACTATGTTTGCCTCACGGGGGCTTTATGACTGATAAAATTGCAGGGCGTTGTCATTGCGGAACAGTGCGATTCGCCGTTGAATTATCCGATGGCTTTAATACGATTCGCCGGTGCAACTGCTCTTTATGCCGGATGCGGGGGGCGGTGGCTGTCTCCGCTCAGCTCGCAGGACTGGAGATATTAAGCGGCAAAGACGTCTTAACCGAATACCGTTTTAATACCCGACAAGCGGCGCATTATTTTTGCTCCATCTGTGGCATTTATACCTTCCATCAACGGCGATCTAATCCTGAGCAGTATGGCATCAACGTTGCCTGTCTGGAGGGGGTATCTCCCTTTGATTTTGAAACCGTGCAAGTGATGGACGGTATTACTCATCCTGCCGATGGCGGTGGTGGGGTGGCGGGTATTCTTAGATTTAATAAATTAGGAACATGAATTAGAGGGGCGAAGTTAAATGGTTAATTATGAAATTCATCCCCAGGACAATCTACTCGAACAAACATGATAAAAAACCGCTGATAGCACACATATGGCGTCGTCAGCGGATCCTTTTCCTGAATTATGCTCCGGCTTTTATCATCTTATCTTTGAGCTTTTCTCCAATTTCACTGGCTGAAGGTTCAGCATCTGGATCCTTTGAAAAAATCTCAACGAGTACAGCAATGTAGGCTTCTCCCAGTGCAATAGTTATTGCGCTGGCAGTGGCTGCAGAGATTGCGCCACCAGCAATGGTTCCAAACCCTGGAAAGCATTTTAAAATGTTAACCACAACAGTACGTCCTAAAAACGTTGCTCCGCCTACACCTATTGCAGAAGCAACCAGAGTGCTAAGTGTTCCTTTCGATAGCTCCAGACCGAAGACGGATGTAATGCCCGCTATCATGCCAATCTGAATAGGGGCAAGAATGGCAGCATCTGAAAACGGTATTGGGCTTGCGCCTGCAGCAGCGGCTGCCGTAGCAGCACCAGCTACTATTTTATGTGCCTGAGTTTTCCTGTAATTGATGTTGGCTCTTTGTGCCGCCGCCAGAGCCCTTCGCTTTCCCTCAGGAATAACCTCTGAGGTCAGTTCTATCAGGCTTTCTAGCCCCATAGCCTTGATGATATGCCCATCATCCATCTCTTCCTCAATAGCTCTGACACGGATAACGTTTTTCACTTCCGGAAGTAAGCTCTGCACTTCATTTTTGAACCCATTATCACTTCTTGCTTTCGTAATCACTGCAATAACTGGCATATGTTGGGACAGCATATTATGCAAATCGACTTCAGCCTGCTCAACGCGACGTCCATCTTCTTGTATGCATAGCCATGCAACATGAATATGCCGGTTTGTATCTCTGTCTGAGGCTCGCTCTTTAATCAGCTTTTCAAGATCAGATTGTGTTTCCTGGAACTGCGACATTTCCAGCCCCCTGGTATCAAAAATTGTAAGTGGAACACCCTCTTTTGTTATTTCTCTTGTATTTTGGGTAACTGGTCGTCCCTGTCCTGTTTCTGCCATTTTTTGCTGAAAAACAGAGTTTATTAGCGTGCTTTTCCCCACCCCTGATCGACCAGCAATGAGTATAGAAATTTTCCCTCTTTCAGTGGTAGCTTTATTGATGGCCTCTTTCAAAATATTATCAATGTTTTCCATGAGTTATCCTTTGCTGGTATGCATTATTGATGCTTTGAATATTGTCAATATGAAGGTTGGTTGTATTTTATTTTATTAAAAGTGCCAGAATCTTGTTAGGCATCCAGGATGAAGACACTTTTTTAGCATGTAAATATTATACTGCTAGTATCTTGCAAATGTTAATGAATTACAATGGGTTAATGGCAAAATCTATGGGCTATATTGTATAAATCTCTAAGCAGTAGATAACACTTTCACAAGAAAATTTGCATAGTCAGCAGTGCATACTGGCTTTAATACAGCAAGACAGGTGTTATTGCATACTTCTTTTCTTTTACTGAAAATTTAACTTAATGCAGCATATTATTTTGAATAAAACAAAAACCTTATATTTACAGTCTGGTGCAAGTAAGACTTTTCCATCTGCCGCATTTTAATTATGCTGTATTATTGCCTTCACTTGTCTGGGAGATATCTCATGCCGGAATACTGTTTTTATCAGAAGGGTAAACATATTGTGGTGCTGGAAAGAACGGACGCCCGGGGCGCGTTACCGTTGTCTGAGCAGGGATATGAAAAGCAGTTTGAAGAAGTCAGTGCCACCGATCAAAACCATGCGCTGGCACGTCTTGCAGATATTCGCCGGGAAAAGGAGATCGATCAGCATAATTTCATCTCCGGTGCCGCCACCATGCCGTTTATCGGGCTGATGGCCGCGGCCGCCACTAAGCTATTTTGTAAAAAGTAGCCCGGATAATAACCTCTTACTGAACGGTGCCAGGCATGCTGAAAATACTGGGCAAAACGACATCCATTAACGTGCGCAAAGTGCTGTGGACCTGCGAAGAAATCAAAATGGACTATCTGCAGGAAGATTACGGCAGCGGATTTACCCCGACGGAAACGGATGAGTTCCGCGCCCTGAACCCGAATGCCATGGTGCCGGTGATCATTGACGACGATTTTGTGCTGTGGGAATCAAATTCCATCTGCCGTTATCTGGTGCGCAAAGCCGGGCGTGACGACCTGTTGCCCGGCGAACCGCGTGCCAGCGCGGATGTCGAGCGCTGGATGGACTGGCAGGCGACGGAGTTTAATAACGCCTGGCGCTATGTCTTCCCGGCGCTGGGGCGCAGGGATCCGGCCTTTAACGATCCGGCAGCCATTGCCGCAGGCATTAACCAGTGGAACCACTGTATCGGCATTCTTGAACAGCAATTACAGCGCACTCATCACTGGGTGACGGGCGAGACCTTTACCCTGGCCGATGTGGTGCTCGGGCTGTCGGTAAACCGCTGGAAAATGACGCCGTTCGCAAAGCCTGATGTGCCAGCCATTGAAGCCTGGTTCGCGCGGCTCAATGAACGTCCGGCGTTTTTACGCCATGGCAATAACGGGATGCTATGAGCGTACCAGGCAAGTAACCGTAAGTTCCTGTTACCATGGGGCTCTGTTTTGATCAAAATAGAAGCCCGCAGTGATGTCTGCATTTGCCTCCTCTGCCAGCCAGACAATTCCCCTGGCCGCTTCCGCCACCGTTCTGTAGCCCGTATGGCCGTTAAAATCCGTGGCGGTATAACCGGGATCAACGGCATTTACGCTGATACCCTCAGCCATCAACCCTTTAGCGAAAGCGACCGTAATGGCATTAACGGCACTTTTAGAGCTGGTATACCCCATTGCCTGCACCCGGGAGTAGGGATGATTTAAATCAGACACCCATTCCAGCGAACCCAGACCACTGCTGACCATGATGATTCTGGCATTCTGCGCGCATTTAAGCAGGGGAATAAACGCCTGGGTCACTCTGATAAGACCAAATACATTCGTATCATAGACGGCCATAATGTCATCAATAGGTTGCTCGCCAGGGGCAACATCATGCGAGCCTAAAATACCGGCATTGTTAATCAGTACATCCAGTTTACCGTCTTCATGTTGTATCCGCTGAGCGGCCTCTTTTATGCTCAGCATATTTGTCACGTCGATAATAATAAGCTGTGCGTCGATACCGTCTTTCGTCAAACTGTTCACAGCCAGTTGGCCCCGATCCTGGTCACGACTGCCCAGCCAGACCTTATATCCCAGTAAACCCAGCTCCCTGGCGGTCTCAAAACCAATACTTTTGTTTGCGCCAGTGATAAGAACGTTTTTGTTTTTCATGTTCGCTTCCTGATGATCGGTTGTGTGTGGCTTTTTTAGTAAAAAGCGGTTTTTGTGTTTTGCATTTATAGCCTGCCTGATAGTGTTTGATAATCAGGCATAATGAGAACAGGCTGATCGACATGGCGAACAATAGCAGTGCGACGGGGATGGATAATCTGTCGGTTTTTATGGCGGTATTTAAGGAGAGGAGTTTTCGCACGGCGGCGAAGCAACTTGGCTTATCGCCATCGACAGTCAGCGAAAAAATATCCGCGCTGGAAATGAGCCTTGGCGTACCGCTTTTTACCCGCAGCACGCGAAGCGTCACGGCGACAGAGGCAGGTCAGGCGCTGGCCGGGCGTATCGCGCCCTTACTGATGGAAATGAGAGCGGCCCTCAATGATGTCACCAGTACCCGGCAATGTGTGCGCGGTGAGCTTAAGCTGAACGTGACGGGGGCCGTCATGGTGGACATTCTGCCGCCTTTGCTTGACCGTTTTCTCTCGCAACATCCGCAAATACGGGTAGAAATTATGGTCGAAGACCGTCTGGTGGATGCCATAGCCGCGGGCTGCGATGCGGGTATACGCTATGGCGAACATCTGGCGAAAGATGTCATTGCCGTCCCCATAGGTCCCAGATTACAGCGATTAGCCCTGGCGGCCGCCCCCGCGTATCTCGCATCAAAGGGCGCGATCGCTCATCCTGCCGATCTCCTTGAGCATAACTGTATACGCATGAAATTTTCGAGCGGTGCGCTGGTTCCCTGGCAGTTTGAGCGCCAGGGTGAAACCATCACTGTTGATCCGCCGGGCTATATCACTATTGGCGTTGACGGTGCCTCTGCGGCCATCGACCTTGCACGACGCGGCAAGGGCGTTATCGCCATGTTTGAAAACTGGCTACAGCCCCATTTCAACTCGCGGGATCTTGAACCCGTGTTACCGCAATGGTGGCAGCCGTTTGAAGGCCCCTGGCTCTATTTTTCCAGCAGGTTCATGTCTGCGCCGTTACGCGCCTTCATTGATTTTCTCAGAGAGGAGCGGGAAAAGGATTTGGGGGCATCCGGCTCTGCTTCATGCTGAGTAAGCAGTGGGAGAACGGCGGTCAAACTTACGTTTTAATGGCAATGTTGTGGTTTAGCAGAAAAAAAAGAAACCGTCGTCGTGACCGGTTTCTTTTAAATGTAACGCTTTCTTATTTAACGCAGGTTATCGGGGAAATTTTCCGGCAGTTCACTCGCCGCGCAGGCAATCACACTGTCATTATTCGCACCGCAGTCACGAATAAAGGTGATGGTGGCAAATTCATCAATAACTTCCGTCGGATAAGCCGGACCGGCATCACGGTACTGGTTCATCCGCGGGATATGGTCATTCTGGAAACAAACCGTTTTTTCAGGGTTATTCATTACCCAGCGCGGGAAGAAAATAGTGCCATGGAAGAGTTTATCGCCCAGGTTGGCAATTAAGCTTACATCCGTCCCGGTTGGCTCGGTCCAGGAGATTTTATAAATATTCTCACCCACGCGGACAATATAAGCACGCTGATCTTTGACCCAACGATTTCCTACCAGGCCGCTGTGAATACGGTAGTCCAGAGTTTGTTCGTTTTTGACATAAATTTCGTAGTTCCAGCCGTTATCGTAGGTGTACACCAGATGTTTACCGACAAAACCGCTTAAATCATGTTTATCAAAGTTGCTCATATCAGGTCTCCTCTGTTCGATAAAGCCAGTCTAATGCTTTAATATTTGGATGAATAGCGCTAAATTATGATGAATTTAATCTAATAATTGAATCATTATGAACAGAACCACCCTGGAACAATGGGCAATACTGGATTGTGTCTTCACCACCGGCAGCTTTGCCCGCGCCGCCGAAACGCTACACCGCAGCCAGTCTTCGATTAGCTACAATCTCGCGCAACTCCAGACGCTACTGGGCGTGACGTTGCTGGTGCCGGAAGGGCGCCGTACTGTATTAACCCCAACCGGGGCCACGCTGCTGAGCCAGGTACGCCCACTCCTGAAAACGTTTAGTTATGTGGAGGCACAGGCTGCGACTTTGCAGGATGGGATGCGGTCGCAGCTTAATGTGGTGGTGGACGTTATCTATCCCCGGGAGCGCCTTTTCTCTGCCCTGCAACAATTCCAACAACGCTGGCCGCATATTCGGGTGAAGCTGACGGAAGTCACGGAAAGCATGTTCCCCTCCATGCCTGCGGTGGACGATGCTGATGTGATGATCGTGACTGACCGGCAAAATATTGCTGGCCGGGGAGAGTGGCTGATGAACGTGGATTTTATAGCCGTGGCCCATCGCGATCATCCGCTGCTGTCGGTATCCGGCCCCCTGACCGAAGCACTGCTTGGTAATTGGCCACGCATACAAATAACAGATGGCGGTGACACTGCCGCAGGGGATAGCCACAACTGGGATTTCTCTACTCTGGATGCGGCGGCAGGCGCTGTCGTGGCCGGTCTGGGATATGGCTGGCTGCCGCAGGCCTATATTCAGCAACAACTGGCGGCAGGTATACTGAAACCATTGCCCCTCAGCCACGGCACTCGCCGGGTCACGCCTTTACACATCATCCTGCGTCAGGATGTTCCGCCGGATGAACCGGTCAGTTTCCTGATATCAGCCCTGAAAATGGCGCTGGACACCACACCGCCAGCGGCGCCCCGGTAAGCACCTGGTTTCAGGCTTTACCCCTTGCGACTGAACGTCCTGATAGATATCAAACAGGCCTTCACATCTGGTCAGGCCCGCCAGCCGAGCCGGGCAGGTGCGGGATAATTATGGGTATTCCTTCAAAACCGCTGTCGGAGAGCTTTTATCAACAGGAAGAGAGATCAGAACGATCGCCCCGGGTTGTCGGATGAGAGATGACAATAAATTCGACGGGTTGATGGCTGTCGTTCCGGGCCTGATGTTTTGCCCCCGGCGGGATTTCAATTCCCTGCCGGGAGGTGATTTCATGTTTATCACCTTCCAGTTCCATCATCAGAGTACCCTCAAGGACATAAAAAAACTGTCTGGAAACAGAGTGAAAGTGTCGCTTCTCGTGCGTACCTGGAGGCATTTTTTCGTGAATAATTAGCATATCCTGCCGGTTTACCAGATACCAACCGTCGCAATCATCACCCCAGGTATAATGCTCAGCATTGTCTTTTGAAATCACCGTTTTTCTCCTGTGTGTAATTTTCTTGCTTGTATTCATTAGAGACAGGCAGACTAACGCGACAAGGTAGAGAGCACTACCACCATATTTAGAATTGACTCCACTGTTTTAAATGGCTTGTCAGGAGAGGAACAAGCAAAGCAGAAGTAAATAACATTACTTTACTAGCTTGTAAGAACGAGAAGGTCCGTTTTTCGCTCATAGCGGACCTTCGACTCAATAAGAATGTCCGCTTTGTGCCAAAAGCGGAAGTTTGCAACATGTTTTATGCTTATTGAGTAGGAGAAATTCTTGCATAGTTAAGCTGAATGCTGGACGTTACAAACGCCCTTGTTGTAATTTTCTAAGATGAGGATATAAATGTTTTAAATTCAAAACTCTTGGCCCTTGAACGTCATTAACGATCTATCTGTAATAAAGAATTGGTATACTCCCTGAAGCTTGAAATTATTTTATTCATTTCAATTTTTTCTATAGTTATATCTTCTATAATAGGGCACTTTATGTCTTGCCAAACGCGCCTCTCTCCATGATCAACTAATTCTGATACCTTACCGCCTAAGATTCTAACGAAGTCTTTGTTCGAAACGGCAAAAAAACATGCTCCAGATTCTATAATGATCGTGGGTGAAGCATTGAACTTACAAATTCCATCAGGATATTCATCCTCTGGCGTGGGCTGTGGGTAAGCTATTGTATACAGATATTCAAAAGCTTTATCTGTTGATGCATTAAATATTTCATCATCACATGGCATAGCTATAAGAGCATTTTCAGGATCAATAATGTCATCATAATCAACGAATAAGGTCGATGTGCGGATGTCATTAGGGTACATACTCCCGTTCAAAAAGAAATAAAAGAAACCATTCTTTATAGAATCGCCCTACTGCGGAATATATTCAATCCTGATTGCAAAGCGATAGGGATCACCGAAAATCATAAAATTCCTTTACAGAGTAGTTTGCCGATTTAGAGAACTTCTATTCGCAGCATATCAATGCTCTTAAAAATTCATAGTTTTTTATGGAGTAACCACTCATCCCAAGCATTTTGCGCATCAATATCGAGATAGCCTCGGCTTTTGATCATGTCTCTGGCAATCTCTGCAGGTAACTCAATAGCAGTAGCATTATCTCGTATCGACTCAACATCCTCTCGGGTCAATTCTCGTCCGAAGTCCTTCTCTTTGGCTTCAAGTAGCGCAACAAGGGCAGGAATAAACACAATAGCCATGATTTACAATACTCCATAAATGATTAATTTAATTCATTTTGGCATAGATTTCATGTCAATAGATACCCTCATAGCCAGTGCATAACTGGAAAAATTTTATATTGAAGTCCGTTCATGAGGTGCAAACGTCCGCTTCTCGCTCTAAGCAGACATCTGACGCCCCGATCTTAAGGATTTTACCTCGCGTGTTTAGCGCCGGGGCACAATCATGAACAAGGGCGATCAAGCTATACGTTTGTTTTCATACAGATAGTATTCCATCGCTAACATAACCGCTTCTCGCTCATTCGTTGCGCGACGCGCTTTTATGCTGGCGTTATAACTCCATGCACCCTGCTGAGGAGATCCGTTATGCTGCAAGCCCTCAATCACATCACGCTCGCGGTGAGTAATGTATCCAGAAGCTTTGATTTTTATGTGAAAACGCCTGGCTTTACTCCTGCGGCGAAATGGGCGCGTGCAGAGAACATCCCTGCGACCAGATGGAATTTTTCTAATATCAGGTCCGGGCTTATAACACGTGGTTTCTAAAATAATACAAACAGGCGCGCTTTACCGTGGATACGCAGCCTGCCTGTTTTTCTCTTTTGTCCCTGATGCCGACACGCTATGCAACGCCTGAACACTGGCTAATGTCATGCCGGTTCCACTGTTATCGGTGAAGGTAGATATCAGGTCGTGTAATGGTCCACGCGTAATTTTCCCTGTTAACGGGTTCATAGCCAAATTTTTCATAAAGCCAGGGTGCAGTGGTAGTGAACAACATAATTCTGCGTAATTTTTCGAAAACCGGGTGGTCATGAATACACGCCATCAGCCATTTTCCCAGACCTTCGCCCTGGTATTGCTCAAGTACATAGACATCGCACAGATAGGCGAAAGTGGCATAATCTGTTATCAGACGAGCAAAGCCTGTCTGGGAGTCATTATGATAAATGCCAAAGTTAAGGCTGTTGCCGATGGAGGCCACAACGGTTTCCAGATCGATTCCTTTAGCCCATGTGGATCTCGTTAAATACTGATGCACCGCCTGCACATCCAGTTTTTCCGGGTCTGTGCTAATCGTATAGTCATTCATATGCCATTCACGTATCGCTGTAATGCTCATTCTCATACCCTTATTTCAGCATTCAACCCTTAGCACAGGGACAGAACGTCCGCTATTAGCTCTTATTCAGCCACCCAGTCGTACCCCAAAAATATTCTTCCCATGCTCGTGACGGTAATACGCGCTGCCGCCGTGTAATGCGGCGATAGCGCTCACCAGCGACAGCCCCAGGCCGCTGCCGGCGGTGTGGCGGACGTTATCGCCGCGCCAGAACCGTTCGAATACTTTCTCCGGCTCGGCCAGCTCTTCGCCCGTGTTTGCCACTTCGATAGCGATGACATCGCCGCGATGAACGGTGTTAATGGTTATCGTGCCCCTGTCCGGCGCATAGCGGATGGCATTGACCAGCAGGTTTGTGATTGCCCGCTGGAACAGCATCTTATCGGCGGTGAGGCTGCCTTCAGCGTGGAGTTCGATCACCATTTCCCTTTCTTCTGCCAGCGGCTCCAGGAAATCGATTATGGTTTCCAGTGCGTCATGCAGTAAGAAGGTTTCTTTATTGAGTTTAATATTGTGGTGGGTAGCGCGCGCCAGAAAAAGAATGTTTTCCGTCAGCCGCGACAGGCCTTCCAGCTCTTCAATATTCCCTTCCAGCAACGCCTCATATTCCTCTGTGGAGCGCGCATGGCCCAGCGCCACCTGATTCTGGCCTAATAACACGTTAATGGGCGTGCGTATCTCATGGGCCAGGTCGTCGGCAAACTGGGTCAGACGGATAAAGTCCGTCGACAGGCGCTGGCGCATGGCATTCAGCGCCTCGCCAAGGGGCAACAGCTCTTTGGGGATCGCCTGAAGCGGCACGGTGTGGGTTAAGCGATCGCTGCCGGTTTCCGCCATGATTTGACTCAGGCGGCCAATGGCCCGCAGCCCGCGGCGGATCAGCAACGGGCTGATGGCAGCGCAGAGTAAAATCGCCGCCAGCGACACCAGAATACTTTTCTGGCGATACTGCTCCAGCATCATCGCCCGCTCCCGCGCCACCCGCGCCAGCGTAATGGTCACCGGCCCTTCCTGCGAACGGGCCTGCAGGCTCAGCGCCGAGGCTTCGGTCTGATCCGCGTTGACCCAGCGGTGTAGCTGCTGCTCGCCAGGGGGGGTGCTGACCGGGGTGGGGGACATCTCCGGCAGCGTCACGCCGGTATGGTTAATGCTGACGTTCTGCTCATGCTGTGTGCGGATACTGAGAATATCCTGACGAATATCCACCATACGGTTGAAATAGAGCGGCAGAGACGCCGGATGCGCGCCGTCTTCCAGCAGTTGCCGTAACTGGGCGGCGCGGTTGATCAGCGTCTGATCGTCGCGCCACACCAGTTCGCTGCGTAACGCGTTATACAGGATCAGGCTGATACCGCCGCAGGCCAGCGCCATGATCAGCGTGAAAATGGCGGTCAGCCGCAGGGTGAGGGAAGGGCTATACACGGCCTGGCTCCTGATCGGACAAACAATAGCCCATGCCCCTTACCGTGGTGATGAGCTTCTGTGGGAAGGGATCGTCAACTTTACGGCGCAGGCGGCGGATGGCGACATCCACAATGTTGGTTTCGCTGTCAAAATTCACCCCCCAGATTTCACTGGCGAGCAGCGTGCGGGGCAGAATTTCACCGTGGCGGCTGGCGAGCAGCCACAGCAGCATGAACTCCTTGCGTGTCAGCGATACCGGTATGCCGTCGCGCGTTACCTGAAAGCGCGCCGAGTCCATCACCAGATCCGCCACGCGCAGCGTGGTGCTGTGCGGCTGATGCTGGCGCAGCTGATTTTTGACCCGCGCCAGCAGCTCAGCGAAGGAGAAGGGTTTGACAAGGTAATCGTTCGCCCCCAGCTCCAGGCCTTTCACGCGATCCTCCACCGAATCCCGGGCGGTAAGGCAAATCACCGGCGTGTTGCTGGCGGTGCGCAGGGTTTTCAGTACCTGCCAGCCATCCATGCCCGGCAGCATAATGTCCAGAATGACAAGGCTGTAAGAGTGCTCCAGCGCCAGGTGCAGGCCGTCCCGCCCGTCCGCCGCGTGATCCACAATATAGCCCGCTTCCTCAAGCCCTTTGCGCACCCAGGCGC
Source organism: Enterobacter sp. SA187 (assembly GCF_001888805.2). Taxonomy (NCBI): domain Bacteria; kingdom Pseudomonadati; phylum Pseudomonadota; class Gammaproteobacteria; order Enterobacterales; family Enterobacteriaceae; genus Enterobacter; species Enterobacter sp. SA187. The sequence continues at coordinate 3,837,967 of NZ_CP019113.1, read as the reverse complement.
TGGCTTTCTGGTTATCTTCAATCAGTAACAGTTTCATGAAATCAGTTTGCCACGAAATTTCAGGTCGCCCCAGCGTTTCAGCCGCAGATGACAATATGGTCATCTTTCTGACAGGCAATCGGCGCGACCACGGGGGTATAACAGCAGGGTGATTAACAAGGAGATCAACCATGAAAAATTCCATCGCTGCTTTATCCCTCGCAATGCTGCTGGCCGCACCAGGCGTGACCTTTGCTGCCAGTAAGAACCCGATCAGCGTGCACGTGCTGAACCAGCAAACCGGCCTGCCGGCGCCGCACGTGGCGGTGACGCTTGAGCAGAAACAGGGTGAAAACTGGAAGGTACTGAACACCGCCAGCACCGATGACGATGGCCGCGTGGCGGCGCTGTGGCCGGGCAAACCGTTCGAAGCGGGCGACTATCGCGTGACCTTTAAAACCGGCAAATACTTCGCGGATCAGAAACAGGAAAGCTTCTTCCCGGAAATCCCGGTGGAATTCCATATCAGCAATACCACCACCACCTACCACGTTCCGCTGTTGCTGAGCCAGTACGGTTACTCCACCTACCGCGGGAGCTGAGCATAAATGAAACGTCTTATGCTTGCCCTGGCGCTGGCGACGGGGCCGGTCATGGCCTTTGCCGCCGGGCCTGCCACGGTTTACGACATGACACAGGCGCTGAGTAATAAACTGGCAACGGAGGCGCTGGCGGTCTGTCACGGCATGGATCGCCAGGGCGTGGTGGCCGTGGTGGATCGCGGCGGCAACCTGGTATCGCTGATGCGGGATGACAACGTCGGGCCGCATAATACCCAGGCGGCGTGGCGTAAGGCCTTCACGGCGCTGTCCACCAAAACGCCGACCAAAGAGTTTGCCAGAAAAGCGCAGTCCTCTCCGGATACGGTTAACCTGAACACCGTGAATGAGCTATTGCTGCTCGGCGGCGGTGTACCGGTGAAATACCACGGCCAGGTGATCGGGGCCATTGGCCTTGCGGGCACCGGCGGCGGAGACTCGGACGATCGCTGTGGCGCTGACGCTATTCGTAATGTGCTGGGTAACGAGCAGCAGAAATAGTGCTGAAAAGCGGGGAGGCGTTTTTTCCCCGCTTTTACGTGTAGTGCAGCAAAACCACGCTTACATTTTAAGCGTATCGATCACTGCCCGCAAAGCAGGGGACACCTTGCGGTGAGGGTAATAAAGAAACGAACCGTCCAGGCGCAGGCTGTACCGCTGCATGACTCTGATAAGCGTGCCTCGCGCTAAGTCTTCGGCCACCAGTTCCTCCGGGACATATGCCAGGCCCAGACCAAGCCTGGCCGCTTTTGCTTCCATATAGCTGTCTGCAAACGCCCACTGCCCCTGCGGCCTGTGGGTGATTTTTTTCCCGTCCTGAATCAGTTCCCAGGCATAAAGATTGCCATCGCCAAACTGGTAAGCGATGCAGGGATGTATCACCAAATCCGCGGGCGTTTGCGGGAAACCGTAGCGACGAAAATGCTCCGGTGTACCTACTACCGCCATCTCCATGTCAGGTGTGATCCTCACTGCAACCATGCCGCTGGCGACCTCCGGCCCCAGTCGTATTCCCGCATCAAACCTTTCCGCGATAATATCGACAAACCGGCTTTCATTGATGAGTTCGAGCCTGATATCAGGATAGCGCTCTTTAAATATCGCAAGCTTCGGAAGCAGCACTTTATCAATAGCGTGCAGACTGGCATTGATACGCACCGTGCCGGAAGGCGTATTGCGATAATAGGCCAGGGTGGAAAGCCCTTTGTCCAGCGCGTCAAACCCGGACTGCACCGTCCGGTAGAGTTGTTCGCCAGCCTGGGTTAAGGATAATTTGCGCGTGGTACGAACCAGAAGCTGGACGCCCAGTCTCTCTTCAAGCTCACGTATTGAACGACTGATCCCGGACTGCGCCAGTCCAAGTCGCTGTGCCGCAGCGGTAAAACTCCCTTCCTGCACCACCAGCATAAACAGATAGAGATCGTTATAGTTTTCCCGTTTCGCCACCGGTCTGCCTCGTCGCTATTTATAACAATATGATATTAATCTTAGCATTTATACCCCTCTAATCATCACAATAACAGCTCATTACAATGAGCGCATGGCAATAAAGCACAGCAGCATTGCCCGTATCAGACCACTACAAACCACACCTTATTGTTAGGGGAAACATGTCATGAAGGCTTTCACCAGAAAACTGTCACTCTCCATACCTGCCATGCTGCTATGCGCATCATTAAGCGGAGTCACGACCATGAGCTATGCACAAACAACGAATCCCAATGCGCCCGTGTCGATGGTTGAAAAGTGGGATAAAACTTTTGCGGAAAGCGCGAAGGTTGATCACCGCAAAGTGACCTTTCAGAACCGTTATGGGATCACTTTAGTCGGGGATCTTTATATTCCAAAAGATCGGGGAGATCGCAAACTGGCGGCCATTGCAGTTAGCGGCCCTTTCGGTGCGGTCAAAGAACAATCCAGCGGCCTGTATGCGCAGACGCTGGCTGAAAAGGGATTTGTCACTCTGGCATTCGATCCCTCTTATACCGGCGAAAGTGGCGGCTACCCGCGTAATGTCGCGTCTCCTGATATCAATACCGAGGATTTCAGCGCGGCGGTCGATTTTCTGGGCTTACAAAAAGAGGTAGATCGCAACCGTATTGGTCTGCTCGGGATCTGTGGCTGGGGCGGCATGGCGTTGAGTGACGCAGCGATGGATACCCGCGTTAAGGCGGTTGCAACCAGTGTCATGTACGACATGAGTCGCGCCATGGGTCATGGTGTGGGCGAGGGCAAAGACCGCTATTCAACCGCCGACCGCCGTGCCGTCTTGCAGTATTTGAACGAACAGCGCTGGAAGGATGCGGAAAGCGGTACTGCCGCGCCGGGCGGGCATGATATTTATGTCGATGAGAATGGCAAAGCCAGTGCCGCCGGGCGGATCCTGCCGGAGGCTTTACCCGCCGATCCACATCCGGTACTGAAAGAGTTTTATGACTATTACCGGATGCCGCGTGGTTTCCATAGTCGCTCTGTCAATTCAACCGGTGCATGGAATGCGACAATGCCGTTGTCGTTTATGAATCTGCCGCTGCTGAGTTATGCCGGGGAAATTACCATTCCTGCACTAATTGTTACGGGTGAAAAAGCACACTCACGCTATTTTGCGGAAGATGCCTTTAACGCCGTTGGCAGTAAAGCGAAAGAGTTAGTGATTGTTCCGGGGGCAAATCACGTTGATTTATATGACAACGCGGCCGGAAAAATACCCTTCGCGAAATTCGAGCAGTTCTTCAAAACCAATTTAAAGTAACACGCTGAGCCAGTTATTCCAGAAAAGCCACCTGCGATGCGCAGGTGGCTTTTATCTGTTTCCGTCTGGCCGGGAAAAGATTAAGAGATATTGTCATGTCTGTACTGAATTCTGATGCCTCACACACAACATCATCCGCGCACTGGGGCGGTGTCTTTGCCATGACGCTGTGCATTTTTGTGCTTATTGCCTCTGAATTTTTACCTGTCACTCTGCTGACGCCGCTAGCAAAAGATTTGCAGGTTTCCGAGGGGCTGGCCGGTCAGGGGATCGCTATTTCAGGTGCTTTTGCAGTATTGACCAGCCTGACTATTTCCAGGCTTGCCGGTGATCTGAATCGAAAATATCTGCTGCTGGGGCTGACCTTCCTGATGGCCGTATCCGGCGTGATTATCGCCCTCGCGTCCAGCTACTGGGCTTATATGGCGGGAAGATCGCTGATTGGCATCACCTTTGGTGGCTTCTGGTCAATGTCGGCGGCGACCGCCATCCGTCTGGTTCCTCAACATCAGGTACCCCGGGCGCTGGCTATCTTTAACGGCGGAAACGCACTGGCCACGGTGGTGGCGGCTCCGCTCGGCAGTTATCTGGGGGCAACCGTAGGCTGGCGAGGGGCTTTTTTATGCCTGGTGCCCCTTGCGGTCGCCGCTTTTATCTGGCAATGCGTCAGTTTGCCCACGATGGAAGCCAGCAAAGCGCAAAAATCCGGCGGTTCTGTGCTTCGCCTGCTCAGACGCGCTGTCGTCGCAACAGGACTGCTGGCTTGCGGCGTGTTCTTTATGGGCCAGTTTACGTTGTTTACCTATGTGCGACCCTTCCTTGAAACCGTCACCCGAGTGGACGCATCGGGGCTGTCTTTTATTCTGCTCGCCATGGGGATCGCGGGGTTTATTGGCACGCTGACCGTAACAATCCTCCTGAATCGGCGGTTTTACCTGACGTTAATTATGATCCCATTGCTGATGGCCATTATCGCCGGAGCGTTACTGCTGACCGGACAACAGACCTGGACTGTCGCTGTGCTGTTAAGCCTGTGGGGCCTGCTTGCGACAGCCGCGCCGACGGGCTGGTGGACGTGGCTGGCACGAACGCTGCCCGAGGATGCCGAAGCAGGCGGTGGTCTGATGGTCGCCGTCATACAGCTTTCGATTGCGCTTGGCTCAACGGCAGGTGGTCTGGTGTTTGACAGCCTCGGATGGCAAAGCGCTTTCGGGCTGAGCGGCGTATTACTGCTGTCTGCGGGTGCGATGACGTTTCTGGCCTCCCGCCAGCATGGTCGCGGATAAATTGGCCTAATGTCATTGCTTATTGGCTGGCGGTCGGCTCACGTTCACCTGTTCTGATACCCCTGTTTACGGTGCCCTATGTAGGTTCATTTCTCTTTATGGACATAATGGCGTCGGTCGGCCTGCTGCTCTTGTCGCTTTACTGTGTGGCGCTTCCGGATTTGGAATAATGGTGCTGGGTCTTACCGCCCCCCCCGTTGCCATGAAACATTATGGTTTTGATCTCTCACAGATTGCATTGGTGCTCCAGCTTCATGTATCGGTGGCACCCGCCTGCTTGCCTTGCACAATAAGCGTCGCCGGCTCGCGAAGGAAAAGGCGATTATTCCGCTGCCGTAGGCGGGATACGCCGGTTGATATTGACCTAATTTCATCGGCGAATGACCCCAGAGCCTGTCACGTATCCTTTACTGCTCCTCGTATAGTAAGCCTGAATCTGACTAATCACTGGAGCCATAAATGAAATTAACGCAAATCCGTAATGCCACCCTCGTGCTGGACTATGCCGGGAAAAAATTCCTCATCGATCCCATGCTGGCGGAAAAAGAGGCCTGGGAAGGCTTTGCCGGGAACGCGCGTCCGCACCTGCGCAATCCGATGGTGGAGTTGCCGGTACCGGTTGAAGAATTGCTGGCGGTAGATGCTGTGATCCTGACGCATACTCATACCGACCACTGGGATGAAGCCGCACAACAGCTCGTACCTAAAGAGATGATTATCTATACACAGAATGAGAGTGACGCCGCGCTGGTACGCTCCCAGGGTTTCCTGAACGTGCGGGTATTACGGGAAGAAAACGCTTTTGTTGATGGCCTGACCATTTATAAAACCGACGGTCAGCACGGCAGCAACGATCTGTATGCCGATCCGCTGTGGGGTGATTTACTGGGCGATGCGTGCGGGCTGGTGTTCACGCATCACCATGAAAAAACGCTCTACATCGCAGGGGATACCGTGTGGGTCAAACCCTATGTCCGCAGTTTGCAGCGCTTCCAGCCGGATGTGGTGGTACTGAATACCGGTTATGCTGTTAACGATCTTTACGGGCCGATTATCATGGGCAAAGAAGACACGCTGCGCACGCATAAGATGTTGCCTGCTGCGACTATTGTGGCCTCGCACATGGAATCCATAAATCACTGTCTGCTGACCCGTGCCGAACTGCGTGAATTTACGCTTGAACAGGGGATTCAGGATAAGGTACTTATTCCCGCCGACGGTGAAACGCTGACTTTCTGATCACAGGATAAAGGTTATGTCTGCTCTTACGGTTGCCGTGATTGCCACGGCCGGCTTCAGTCCCTTCCATTTTTCGGTACCCTGTATTTTATTCGGACAGGCGATGCCGCAGCCGGATCTCTTCCGCGTAGAAATTTGTGCGGAAAAACCTGGCGTAGTGCTGTCTGATATCGGGCTGTCGATTAACGTTGAGCACGGCCTTGAGCAACTGGACAGGGCAGACATCATTATTGTTCCCTTCTGGAATAAACCCGACGAAAAACCCGCTCAGGAATTGCTGGATAAACTTATCAGCGCCTGGCAGCGTGGCGCTGAAGTGGTCGGGCTCTGTTTAGGCACTTATGTGCTGGCTTACGCAGGGTTACTGGATCACCATCGCGCCGCAACGCACTGGGAGTTCGAAAAAGATTTCACCGAACGCTTTCCCGACGTTCATCTGGACCGCAACTCGCTGTACACCAGTGATGAGCGCCTGATCACCTCGGCGGGTACCGCCGCCGGGATTGACTGCTGTCTGAATATCATTCGCGACCATTATGGCTCGGCGATTGCCAACCGCGTGGCGCGCCGTATGGTTGTGCCGCCGCACCGGGAAGGCGGTCAGGCGCAGTTTATTGAGCGCCCGGTGCCGGGGTCCACGCGCGACAGCAAAATGAACGAACTGATGGACTACCTGCGTCGCAATCTGGATAAGCCGCACGATCTCGACGCGCTGGCGGGGTTTGTCAGCATGAGCCGACGCACCCTGACGCGTCATTTTTTCAAAGCCACCGGCACCACTATTGGCGAATGGCTGACCGCCGAGCGCCTGCAACGCAGCCAGGAATTACTGGAAACCACCGACAAGAGCATTGAAAGCGTCGCGGCGATGGCAGGCTTTCAGTCGCCGATCTCGTTCCGGCAAAGCTTTAAAGCAAGATTCAGCGTCAGCCCAAGCGAATGGCGCAGGGCCTTTCGCGGCCCGGAGCCGGTGGATCGCGTGTAAATCTCGCGGCGCGGTTTCATGCCGCGGCCGCTTTGTCTGTTATCCACCAGAACCCCAGCGCCAGCAGGCTGACCGCCGCACCCAGCAGGCACACGCCCGCCCAGCCAGCGCCAGCCCAGGTGAGAGTGGTGCTGATCGCCCCCAGCCCGCTGCCGACGGCGTAAAACAGCATATAAATCCCGACCAGACGGCTGTGCGCTTCCGGACGCAGACGGAAAATCAGGCTCTGGCTGGTGACGTGCAGCGCCTGGCCGCCCAGGTCCAGCAGGACGATGCCGATCACCAGCGTCAGCAGCGAACTTTCCATCATCGACAACGGCCCCCAGGCTAGCACCAGCACCACCAGCGCCATTGCGCTGGTGCGCCGGGCATGTCCCTGATCCGCCCATTTCCCGGCCCGGGACGCTGCCAGCGCGCCGACCACCCCCACCAGCCCGAACGCGCCGATAACCGTGTGCGAAAAGCTGAACGGCGGCGCACTCAGCGGCAGCACCAGTGCGCTCCAGAAAATGTTAAACGCGGCAAACATCAGCAGCGCCAGCATACCTCTCACGCGCAGAACCTTTTCCTCGCGCAGCAGCGTCAGCATTGAGGCCAGCAGGGGCAGATAACCTAAGCCATGCGTAGCCGGTAACAGCACGGGTAGCCGTCGCCACAGGGGAAGGGCGATCAGCAGCATCAGCAGCGCGGCACTGAAATAGACGCCGCGCCAGCCCGCCAGATCGCTCACCGCCCCGGAAAACACCCGCGCCAGCAACAGCCCGATAAAGACGCCACCCTGCGCCGCCCCCACCACGCGGCCCTGCTCACCGGGCGCGGCGGCGCTGGCGGCACAGGCGATCAGCCCCTGCGTCATTGCCGTGCCGAGCATCCCGACGGCCAGCATCCCCGCCAGCAGCACCGGGGCCGAACGCGCAAGGCCGACCACCACCAGCGCGATAAGCAGCGCCAGCAGCTGGATCGCCATCAGGCGGCGGCGCTCCAGCAAATCCCCCAGCGGCACCAGAAACAGCAGCGCCAGCGCGCAGCCGATCTGCGTGGCGGTGATCACGCCGCCCACCGCCGCGTGGCTGATGCTGAAATCCCGCGCCAGGGCATCAAGCAACGGCTGGGCGTAATAAACATTCGCCACGCTCAGGCCGCTGGCGATGGCGAAAAGCCATACCAGGCTGCGTGACAGGGGGGCGACTCCGGGAGGAGCAGTACAGGCATTTGCGGTCACAGGATTTTCCTATTCTGGTTGCAAAACAAAACCGATTGTGTGTCAGCTAAAGTAGTTTTAAAATGCAACCAATGCAAGTCCCACCCATTTCAGGAGTAATCATGAAATCCAGTACTGCGCTGAACAGCGCCCCTTGCCCGGTGGCGCGCACCGTTGATCTGATTGGCGATCGCTGGTCGCTGCTGATCGTCCGCGACGCGTTTGATGGTATGCGCCGGTTCAGCGATTTCCAGCGCAGCCTCGGGGTGGCAAAAAACATTCTTACCGATCGGCTGTACAGGCTGGTGGAGGCGGGCATTCTGGCCCGTGAAGACGCCCCGGACGGATCGGCTTACCAGCACTATGTGCTGACGCCGCAGGGGCAAAGCCTGTTTCCGGTGGTGGTGGCGCTGCGTCAGTGGGGCGAGCAGCATCTGTTTGCGCCTGGCGAACCGCATTCAACGCTTATCGACAGGCGCACAGGTAAACCCCTGCCGCCGATGAAGGTGCAGGGCAAGGATGGTGCGGCGGTATCGCCGGAAGATACCGAAGTGCGGAAAGTGAGCTGACGCCACGGCCTGAATGCCTGAGATTTTCCGCAGCATCGCCTGAAAAACGCCATCGTATTCGGGAAGCGGGACAGGCAGCAAAAACAATACCCCCTTTTCTGGTAGGTAATCTTATAAAACCGCCCTTAACCTTAAAGAAAATTTTATCAGTGTCGATACAGATTAGGTTTTCACTTTTTAAAGGGTCAGGGGAATGGCAGAAAAGCTTAGTGAAGGAAAAATCATGCAAGCCCTTAACTGGGCTTACGATAAAGCCTTAGACGGAAGTATTCCGGGTACAGATTCAGCCTATGAAATGGCCGAAAACTACCTGAAAGGAGAGGGCGATTTAACAGAGAAAGTGAATTCTCTGATTAGATGGCAAAATACAAAATCCGTCACTACCGGCTTTGTATCCGGGCTTGGCGGAATTATTACCATGCCGGTCGCCATCCCGGCGAGCATCGCGACCGTAATTTATGTTCAGATCCGTATGATCACCGCTATCGCTATCATGGGCGGGTACGATGTAAAAGACGATCGTGTTAAAGCACTGGTTTATACCTGCCTTGCCGGTAATGCCGCAAAAGATATCCTTAAAGGAACCGGCATAGTCATTGGCTCGAAGATGTCTACCCAGTTAATTAAGAGCATTTCGAAAGAAACAATTTTTGCTATTAACAAACTGGTTGGTTTTAGATTATTAACCAAGTTTGGTGAAAAAGGGGCGATCAACCTGGGCAAAATGATCCCACTGGTAGGCGGTGTAATAGGCGGGGCATTTGATGGCATTTCAACGAATGTCGTTGGTAACGTTGCCCGTAAAACCTTTGTAGAAGGTAGTGCTGTAACTGAGCTGTAACTTGCCGCATTCGCCGACAATGCTGCAGGACGTTACAGTTGTATCGTAACGTCCTGTACAGACCGTATGACTGGCAAAAGCGTGAAATTTTATCGTCTTAACACTATGCGCTCTGCATTAAGCCCCCGCAGAAGCATCCTCAAAAATCCCTAAAGGTTTTCCTGCTTTGTCCGTTGTAAGTTCAGATAACCATGTCCGGGCAAGGGCAATTTACTTACAGGGAATAAAACCAATGATGAATAAAGTAGTAGTGGCAGGCGCACTGTCTTTAACCTTTTTAACCGGCTGCGCAGGGAACCTCAACTCACACAAAGTGCAGGCGACAAACGGCAGTTCGCTCGAGGTTGCCACCATTTTTGCACCCGTTGATATGAACGATAACCGGTACCCGGACGTGAAACTGCGCGAAGTCACGCCAGCGCACTCCGGCGCGGGCATGGGGCTGGCGGTGCTGACGGCTGCCCTCGGTGGCGGGATTGGCGGTAACTCGTTTGACAAAGATGGCTATAAAGGCACGTCCATTGACACCATGCCGGAGCCGACTGCCGCGTATTTCGGCCCGAAAGCGGAATTAAAAATCCGCGACTGGCTGAATAAAAACGGCAACGGCTATGCGTACAAACAACCGCTGTTTATTGCCGCCGCGCAGTGGTCGCTGGTCTATACCGACATGTCCGCCAGCAACAGCAATTATGATTTAACCTACCGCGTGAAATTCTTTAAACGCCCGGAAGGCGGCAACATGCTGAGCGCCTATGTGATATCAGAGTGCGCCCCGACCCGCGTGACCGCACCGCTCAATGACTGGAAAGCCAGTAACTACGCGAAAGTCACTCAGGAAACGCAGAAGATGATGGACGCCTGCCTGCTGGAGCTGGACAACCAGCTGCCGCGCCTGCTGAAAAAATAACGACTAAACGGCCTGCGATGCAGGCCGTTTTCTTTATCACGCCGTGGTGCGTGTCGGTCTCACCACGATCTCATTCACATCCACCTCATCCGGCTGCTCAATGGCGTAGCGCACCGCGCGGCCAATCGCATCCGGTTGCAGGGCAATCGCCCGGTAGCTTTTCATGGCTTCGGCGGCGGTCGGATCCGTGATGGTGCCCGCCAGTTCACTTTCCACCACCCCCGGATGGATACAGGTGACGCGCAGCTGGCTGTTTTCCTGGCGCAAACCATCGGAAATCGCCCGCACCGCAAACTTGGTGGCGCAGTACACCGCCGCCGTCGGCGACACCGCCAGCGCACCAATCGAGGCGATATTAATGATATGGCCCGCTTCCCGCGCCAGCATCGACGGCAACACCGCCGCGATGCCATACAGCACGCCCTTAATGTTCACATCCACCATCTGATCCCACTCATCAACTTTGAGCGACGCCATCGGTGACAACGGCATAATACCGGCGTTATTAACGATCACATCAATGCGTCCCCACTTTTCCAGCGCGAAGGCGGCGAATGCCTCCACAGAGGTACGGTCAGTGACGTCCAGCGCTTTCACGTCCACCTCTGCGCCGTTAAAACGCAACTCCTCCGCCAGCGTGGCGAGACGATCCTCGCGACGTGCGCCCAGCAGTAATACCGCGTCGGTTTTTGCCAGTTCGCGGGCGATGCCTGCACCAATACCGCTGGATGCGCCGGTAATTAAGATCACTTTATTCGTCATGGGTCTTCTCCTGTTCGGTTAACGCTGGTGATCTTACGCCCGGCAGACTATAAAGATAATCCGCTCATTACTTAACAGACTGGTAACGATGGCTAACCAATGACAGTGGATAAAAACGCGCTTGAGGTGTTTGTGATCGTGGCGCAGACGCGCAATTTTCGTCTGGCCGCCGAACGGCTGGGGGTGACGCGCCCGGCCATCAGTCAGACGCTGCGGCGGCTGGAAGATCGCCTGAACATCTCCCTGATGCAGCGCACCACGCGCAGCATCAACCTCACCGAAGCGGGCCAGCGGCTTTATGCGGAGGTCGCGCCCGCCATCGAACAGCTTAACGGCGCGGTGAGCGATATCGCCGATCAGCTGGCGGCACCGCGCGGCCAGCTGCGGCTGGCGGTGTCGTCGATTGCCGAACGCATTATTGACGGCAGGATGCTGGCGTCGTTCATTGCGGCTTATCCGCATGTCGAACTGGACATCACCATCACCGATGAGGCGTACGACATTGTAGAGCAGGGGTTTGACGCGGGCGTGCAGCTGGGGGAGGTGATCGCCCAGGATATGATCGCGGTGCCGGTGTCCGCCATGCAGCGGCAGATCGCCGTCGCCTCGCCTGATTATCTGGCGCAGTACGGCACGCCGCAGCACCCGAAGGATCTGCTGGATCATCGCTGTATCGGCTGGCGAAAATCCCCCGGCGTGTCGCCCTATCGCTGGGAATTTGCCTGGCAGGGGCAGGAATTTGATGTGGACGTTAATCCGCAGTTGACCACCAATGATATGGGGGTGATGATCCGCACCGTCTGCGCCGGGGGCGGCATCAGCTTTGGCATGGAGGAGACGTACGCGCCATATATTGCGCGCGGCGAGCTGGTGACGGTGCTGGATGAATTTCTGCCGACCTTTCCGGGCTTTTACCTTTATTTCTCCGGCAGAAAGCATATGCCGCCAAAGCTGCGGGCATTTATTGAGCATGTAAGGATGTAAGGGAAATAATCTTCCTGCGAGACGCTACGCAAATTCCTTCACCGGTAACACCCTGATATTGCCGTTTTTATCTGAAAGCGGTATCGTGCAGCCGCACCTGCAAAATCAGGTGCCGGGATTGGCCTCCTGAAACTTCATACTGGTGATAAACGTTTAATCTACTCGCCACCGGAGGCTTCCTGATGACCACCTGCTTTGACCAGACTCACCCGTTACTCACCGTTCCCTTTGACGACGACACGGAATTCACCGTGCTTGCCGACTATTGTCATCAGCTTGCCGAAGCGCAGGCTGAGTCACTTGATCCCGCGCTGCGTATGGCGCTGTGTGGACGCCTTTGTGCCGTCTTCGCGCTGCTTAAACCGCAACTGGGTGAGCCGATCCCGCCTGAACAGCAGGACAGGTTTACGGTGGATACGCTGCCGAACGACGTTCCCCGTTTTGAACCTGATTCCGATACCCTTGGCGAATACTGCGCCGCCCTGACGCAGGTTTTGCTGTGCCGGAGCGTGACGTCACAGCAGGAAGAACAACTGCGCTGGCTACTGGCGGATCTGATGGCGTTTATGACCGAGGAAATCAACGCCCCGCGCTGGGTAAGAACGGCGGACGGAGTGAGATTTATTGATGAGGTGAGGGGGTAGGGGATAAGGGCAGGTGCTGCGGGGGATGGGCGTGGCACCTGGGAGTGTGGCTTGGGAAGGTTGCTTGTCTGCATTGTGCTAGAAGTGGGAGTTGAGACAATATTTTTTGACAATGTATAGGATTCTATTCAAAAGTTAACTTGCAGAAACCGATAAGCACCGTTCGTATTGGCGCATGCAAGTTAATGCTGCTTTGCTTTGCTGTGATATGGGTCAAATTACAACTGAGTTTATCCGGTTACCGCAACAGTCTTCTAGCGGCAAAAAACAATTTAATTACTTATACGTTCGTCAATTCAAACCTGCGTTCCTTAAGGTAGTGCTTAGTTGTTTTCTTCAGTTAGGGCTAGAGACATGACAGAAGGAAAATCATTAATAAATCAATAGGTTGGGCCTTGTATTTGCTGGGTTAATCAACCTTACCGACAAAGAATAACACAACACTGGATTTCGCTATGTCTCTATAAAATGGGATTTCTCTTAATCCATTAGATTTGTGCTTAAAAAAAGGATATAAAAGAGTATACACCCTTAACTGAAGATGGAAAAAATGACTGAATCGATAAATGTCTATCCCGGTAAGCATACTTCTGTTAGAGAAGACCACTTTAGTCAGCAAGAAAAAGACATAATTAATGTTTTATCAAAAGAGTTTTATGTGACTAATGGCGGGGGGATAATAACACTTACATCAAACAGTAAATATAAATTTATACTGTTACGCCCAACTGATATTTACATAGAAATGTTCAACCTTGATAGGGAAGTAATTGTTCTTTTTAGCGAGTATACAAATTTCCAATCACGCACACTTGATGCTATTGAACAAGCAGCGAAACAGCTTTCATCTTTAAGAGTTGATAAAACATGCTGTATTTTGATTAGTAAAGATCAAAATATAGAAGAAAATATCAGTGAACTTATTAAAAAGGAGCCTGAAACAGCCAATATAATTCCTTTCACATATGCTGAAACGCAAAAAGCAAATTCCGATGGCTACTTTTTTAGGAACAGAGTTCAGAAATATTTATATAATAGAGATCTTTTTTCATTCGAAGCGCCGCTGAAAAGTGATTGGCTTTTCTTTGGAAGAAATGAAATTATATTATCAACTATCAATCGAATGAAGGGTGGTAATAATTCTGGTATTTTCGGGTTGCGAAAAACTGGAAAAACCTCTCTTATTAATGCCATATCTAGAAATCTACAAAAAAATGGCGAAATTGTTACTACCATTGACTGCCAAAGTCCATCCGTTAATAAAAGAAAATGGAACGAGGCTATCTATTATGTATGCAAGAAAACGAAAGAAGATAATTATCTTCAATCTTACCTTCCTGAAGAAAAAGAGTTCACTGAAAAGAATGCTGCGGAAATTTTAGCGAGATTTGTTAGAGACATTAACAAAGAAAAAGGGAAGAAATTATTCTTAATATTTGATGAAATTGAAAATATTTCTAGGATTACATCCCCAACTGAGCATTGGAGTAAGGGTTCAGATTTTCTATATTTTTGGCAATCAATGAGAACAGTTTTTCAAACTGTAGGTATAAATTTAGCATATCTTATAGTTGGCACAAATCCTTCGTGCATTGAAACGCCAAGAATAGACAGTTCTGATAACCCATTATTTAATCATTTCACCCCTACTTATCTGCCAGGTTTTGACATTCGGTCCACACGAGACATGATAAGAAGAATCGGAAAAAGAATGGGCGTGAATTTTGAGGAAGCGATATATACTAATATTAACGAAGAATACGGTGGTCATCCATTTCTTATTCGTCAAGTTTGTAGCATAATTGCTAGAAGATCTTTCAGTCAAAAAAAACCTGTCAGCATAGGGAAGATATCTTATAGGGATGCTGTGAAAGATTTTGGAGAGAACAGTTTTAATTACTTAGAAATGATTATAGGTGTATTGAAAGAGCATTATAATGAAGAATATGAACTTCTCATTACTCTAGCAAATGAAGATAACGAAACCTTCAAAGAAAACTCCAGCAAAAAACAAAATTCATTGGCTCATTTATTGGGGTATGGTATTTTAGGAAAAGATAATGATAGTTATTATTTTATCATTGATTCCATGAGGAGTTATCTGTTAGAAATAAATAAATACAGGAAGGTGGAAACAAGCGTTGAGCAAAAGTGGGCGGAAATATCTGAAAGGCGTAATGCAGTTGAGAAAAGATTAAGGACTATAATTAAAACGACATTAAAATCTATGCATGGAGAGCACTTAGCGAAAGATGCAGTGTTGGATATACTGGGTAAAAATAGAAAATTAGAGTATGTTTCTAAATCCTTTAATGAGATTTTTGACCCAAATCTATCAACAATTTATTTCGAAGATCTGAGGAAGATAATATCTAAAGAATGGGGGTCTTTTGAAAATATATTTGAAACATCAAAGAAAGAAACATTCGATTCCTTAGGTTTTATAAATAAGTATAGGTCAGATGCTCATGCTAAAGACATAACGCTTGACGAGTTTACTATATTTAGAATAAGCATACTAAAAATTGAGAATGATATTGCGCAATATTTTTCCTAAGACCACCCCCTTTTTATTGTTTAAAAAGGGGGTGATTTTCTGATGGCTAAGGTATTATGGGTAATTTAATTATGCTTGATGCTATTTTTACTTTAGAACGAGTATGTCTTATATTCATTTTTGCTTATTGACTCAATATGCCCACTCCTCACTTAAAGCGGTCATAATGGTAAATCTCAACGTTC
Source organism: Enterobacter sp. SA187 (assembly GCF_001888805.2). Lineage (NCBI taxonomy): Bacteria > Pseudomonadati > Pseudomonadota > Gammaproteobacteria > Enterobacterales > Enterobacteriaceae > Enterobacter > Enterobacter sp. SA187. Next base: position 3,822,474 of record NZ_CP019113.1, on the reverse strand, counting down.
GCAGCTAATAATTCTAACCAGCCTCAGCCTTAAAATTTCCCCCGTTCCCCGGCTTGTTTGTTTAGTAAGCCAGCTATACCAACAAAACCCTCTCCCATCACCGTGCCATATCCCCACTCCCCACATCCGCGCCACCAGCCTGACATGCCAAAACCCCACCGCTATATCGCACAAACTGAACAGGAATTTCCCCTTCCCATAACCTAACATACTGCCTTTGTACATTTTGGGTGGTAGTAATGGCTGTACTCAGAACCTTTCTTTTCTTTCTTGGCGCGGCGGCGCTCAGCTCTGTTGCCGTACTTTGCCTGTGGGGCGATATCGCTATTTTTGACCACGATATTCCGGAAGTTTCGCTGACCGAAATCGTGCAGGAGCTGGTATTAGCGGGCATCGTCGCCATTCATTTCCTGCTGGCGAAAAAGCATGAGCTGCTGCGCTACTGCAATATTCTGGTCGGCGGCTTCTTCCTGACTATGCTGATCCGCGAACTGGATGCGGTCTTTGATCTGATTTCCCATGGCAGCTGGGTATGGTTTGCGCTGCTGGCAACACTCTGCGCGGTCATTCTTCCGCTCAAACATCATCGCCAGACGCTGGCACAGCTGACGCAGTACATCCGTTCGCCCTGGTACGGCGTGATGCTGAGCGGTCTGCTGGCGGTGCTGGTCTTCTCCCGGCTGTTTGGTATGCAGGCGATATGGCATGCGGTCCTCGCGGACGGCTACGTGCGCATCGTGAAAAACGCCGTGGAGGAGGGCAGCGAATCCTTCGGCTATATGCTCTGCCTCACCGCCTCCATCGGCTATTACTGTAATTTCCTCAGGATTGCCTCCCGGAAATCCTCACACGCTGACGCGGGCGTGTAAAAAATCAATAAAGGCTCTGACCTTCTCCGGCACGTGGCGGGTATTCGGGTAGAGCGCATAAATGCCCTGGCGGGGAAAACGGTGATCCGGCAACACGGCGATCAGCGTTCCTGCCGCCAGCGCGTCCTGCACCAGCCATGACGGCAGCAGCGCCACGCCCGCGCCGCTCAGGGCAAATGCCAGCAATGCCGCCGCGCTGTCAGCCATAATGGAAGGCGGCTGGCTTGCCGCAAACAGCAGCATATCGCCATCGGGTTGCACAACCTGCCAGTTCAGCGGCGAGGAAAGACGGCTGTGGGCGATCCACGTTGCCCCGGCAAGCTGTTCGGGAGTGCTGATACCGCCATCGTGAAGCGTGCTCAGATAAGCAGGGGAGGCGACCGGGTAAATATCAAACTGGTCGATGAGCCTCGCGTGATGGGTGGAATCCGCCAGTTGCCCGAGCCGGATGGCGACATCAAAGCGCCCGGCGATCAGATCGTCATTTTGCGAGGAGGCTACGTGCTGGATGCGCAGCTGCGGGTGCAGCGCCGCAAAGTCGGCCAGCGCGGGCACCACCACGCGCGCGCCGTATTCCGGGGTGGTGGTGATGCGCAGTAAACCGCGCAGGCCACCGTGATCGCCGCGCACCTCGTCAAGCACCCGTTCGGCGTCCTGTAGCAACTGCTGGCAGCGATGGTAAAAGCGTTCGCCGGTATCGGTCACCGCCACTTTGCGGGTGCTGCGGGTGAGTAACGCCACGCCCAGCTCCTGCTCCAGCTGTTTGATATTAAAACTCACCACGGCTTTCGTCAGCCCCAGCGTCTGCGCGGCGCGGGTAAAACTTCCGGCCTCTGCCACCGCCACAAACATCTCCAGCCGCTGCATATTCACCATCGTTAATTCCTTCGGGTATTCTGATTGTCAAAATTATTTTGACAGTAAAACCACGGGAAGGGAATTTATCCGCCGCCGTACGGCGCTTATAGTGCGCGCTCTGTTTGTTAATGCTGAGAAAAACATGACGTATCGTGTGCGGGTGGCCTGTGTATATCTGCTGGGTTTTTTTATCGATCTGGTGAACATGTTTATCGCCAGCGTGGCTTATCCCGAGATTGGCCGCCAGTTCGCGGCCAGCGTCAGCGAGCTGGCGTGGATCAGTAATGCCTATATTTTAGGGCTGACGCTGGTGATCCCGCTCAGCAGCTGGCTGGCGCGGCGCATCGACGCGAAGCTGGTGTTTATGCTGTCGCTGGGGATTTTTATCGCGGGCACCTGCGGCGCGGGAAGCGCCTCATCCATTTATTCGCTGATTGCCTGGCGCGGCGTGCAGGGCCTGGGCGGCGGGCTGCTGATCCCCATCGGGCAGACGATGACCTACGCGCTTTATCGCAGCCATGAACGGGCAAAACTCTCGTCCGCGGTGATGCTGGTGGCGCTGCTGGCTCCGGCGTTATCGCCCGCGCTCGGCGGGCTTTTTGTGGAAAGTGGTCACTGGCGCGGAGTGTTTCTGGCGAGCCTGCCGCTGGCGCTGGTGGCGTTAATACTGGCAGGCTGTTGGCTTAAACCCGATGCGCCTTCAACCACGGGTGAGCGGCTGGATCTGCGCGGGTTACTCAGTGGCGGCGTGGCGCTGATCCTGATCCTCACCGGCTTAACCTTTGCAGGCGAGCGGCTTTATCTGTGGCAGGGGGCGTTGCTGTTCGCGCTCGGATTACTTGTGATGGCCGCATATGTGCGGGATGCCCTGAACAAACCCGCGCCGCTGCTTAACCTGCGGCTGATGAAAGATCCGCTGTTGCAGACTGCGATGCTGATCTATCAGTTCGTGCCCGGCATTTTTACCGGCGTCAGTATTGTCGCCATGCTTTATCTGCAAAACCTGTTAACGATGCCAGCCACGGTCACCGGCGCAATGATGCTGCCCTGGGCGCTGGCCTCTTTTGTGGCGATCACCCTGACGGGAAGAACCTTCAACCGCCTGGGGCCGCGCCCGCTGTTTATCACCGGTTGTCTGGTGCATGGGGCAGGGATCGGCCTGCTGGCACTGACGGCCAGTGCGGCGGATGTGCCGCTGTGTATACTGGCCTTCACCCTGATGGGCTTTGGCAGCAGTCTGTGCAGCAGCACCGCGCAAAGTGCGGCGTTTATTCAGATTAACGGGGCGGATCTGGCGGATGCCAGCGCCCAGTGGAACATCAATCGTCAGCTCAGTTTCTGCTGCGGCGTGACCGTCATCAGCCTGCTGTATGGCTTACTGGCGGCAGGCGGGCTGCCGGTGATGCAGGCGTATCATCTGTGCTTTGCGATAGCAGCGGGCAGCGCCCTCATCCCCATAGTGTGCTGCCTGCGGATCGCCAATCAGCACGTGGTTTTAAAACTTAATCAGGAGCAACAATGAATCGTTATTTTCAGGAAGTACGGGATGCCCACGTGTTGATCCGCGACTGTCTGGGTGATGCACACACGCCGGATACGGTGTGCGACGCGTTATTAGCGCGCTTTTGCCCGGCGTTCTCGATGGTGACGCCGCGCGGTGCCATCATGGATTTTACCGCGGTCGATAATCTGTTCCGCACCCAGCGCGGTGTGCGGGCGGGGCTGACGATCGCCATTGAAGATCTGCAACTGATAGCGGAAAGCGACACCGGCGCTACCGTCACTTATCAGGAGCGACAGACGATCCCGGGTCAGGGCGAAACGCTGCGCTTTGCCACGGCGGTGTTTGAAACTGGTGCGGATGGCCGGGTGATGTGGCGACATCTGCACGAAACCTGGCTCTGATAATGACACCGCCGGGAAGCTTACTGCTCCGGCGTGTTCTCATCCAGAAGGCGGGCGCGGCATACCGCGAGAATTTCATCCGCCAGCGGCGAGTCATCCGGGCAGGCGCGGGATAACACCATGGCACCGACCAGATGCGCCAGCGTGTCGATCACATCGGCACGCCGCTTGCCGGCCGCGTCCGGCTCCTGACTCAGCTGCGCCAGTTGCTGTTCAAGACCCGCCGCAAAAGTCGCTTTAATCGTCTCAGACTGGCGGGAGGTATCCGCCCCCAGCGCCGACATCACGCAGCCCTGGCCCTTGTTATCCCGGTGCTGGCGCGAGAGATAACGAGTAATAAACTGCTCCCGGTTTATCCCGGCGGAATGGTCTGCCGAATGCGTAAAACCACACTGCATGGCCTCTGCCATCAAATCCGCCTTCGAGGCAAAATGTTTATAGAAACCGCCGTGGGTTAACCCGGCCGCCGACATCAGCTCCGCCACGCCCACGCCGTCATAGCCCCGTTCACGAAACAACACCGACGCCGTTTCCACAATACGCCTGCGGTTTTCACGCACCTGCTCTTTAGACACTTTCATTGTTTCGCCTTCAATGCTGAACATTCCTGCGGCAAGTATACATTGATGATGACCATAATCAAAAACGTTGACAGGATAGATTACGATCATCATCATTAACCCGCACCATCACCCGGCACGCCGGAAACCGTTAACGCATTCAAGAAGGGTATGTTATGACCACTCCATCCGTCCTCATTACCGGCGCTTCCTCAGGAATTGGTGCCGTTTACGCTGAACGTTTCGCCCGCCGCGGCCACGATCTTGTGCTGGTGGCGCGCGACAAAGCCCGACTGGATGCGCTGGCTGCGCGCCTGCAACAGGAAACCGGCGTGAGCGTCGATGTGCTTGCCGCCGATCTCACTCAGTCCGATGACGTTGCGCGTGTCGAAGCGCGCCTGCGCGAGGACAAACAGATCGGCATTCTGGTCAACAATGCGGGCATTGCGCAGACCGGCAGGCTGGCGGATCAGAGCCCGGCGTCCATTGAGCGCCTTATCGCGCTGAACGTCACGGCGGTCACCCGGCTGGCCAGCGCCGTCGCGCCACGATTTGTTCAGGCGGGTGAGGGCGCTATTGTTAACATCAGTTCCGTGGTCGGGCTGGCGCCGGAATTTGCCATGTCCGTGTATGGCGCGACCAAAGCTTTTGTGCTGTTTCTGTCGCAGGGATTGCAGGTCGAACTCGCCCCTGCCGGCGTGTATGTGCAGGCGGTGCTGCCAGCCGGGACCTACACCGAGATCTGGGCGCGCGCCGGGATCGACATCGCTCACTCGACACAATTTATGAACGCGGGCGAGCTGGTGGATGCCGCGCTGGTCGGGTTTGATCGCCGTGAGCCTGTGACCATTCCTCCCTTACGCAACGCCGCCCGCTGGGATGCCCTCGACGCCAGTCGACAGGCGCTGATGGCCGACATCAACCAGGCGGAAGCCGCCGCGCGTTACAAAGGCTGAAGATTCAGGACTGATGGCTTTGCAAGGCTGCTGATACACTGTGGGGTAATTAACCAGAACAGGAGAGCACATGATGTCCGATCGTCCTGCAATTGCCCTGCTTGGTCCGGGCGCTATTGGTACCACTATCGCGGCTGCGCTGCATGAAGCGGGACGTACGCCGCTGCTGTGCGGGCGCACCGCCCATCCGCAGTTAATTCTGCGTGACGACGACGGGGAGGTGGTGGTGCCCGGCCCGGTGCTTAACGATCCGGCGGCGGTCAGCCAGCCGGTCGATCTGCTGTTTGTGGCGGTGAAAACCACCCAGGACGCCGACAGCGCGCGGTGGCTGGCGCAGTTGTGCGACGAAAACACCGTGGTGTGCGCGCTGCAAAACGGCGTTGAGCAGCAAAGCCAGCTTGAGCCTTATGTGCAGGGCGCGACCGTGGTGCCCTCGGTGGTGTGGTTTCCGGCCCAGCGGGAAGCGGATGCCTCCGTCTGGCTGCGGGCCAAACCGCGTCTGACCCTGCCGGACGTGCCTGCGGCCAGGCGCATTGCCGATGCCCTGAGCGGCACGCGCTGCGCGGTGGAGCTGTCCGGGGATTTTCTTTCCATTGCCTGGCGCAAGCTGTTGCAGAACGCGGCGGCGGGGCTGATGGTGCTGGCGAATCGTCGTGCCGGAATGTTCAGACGCGACGATATTTCCGCGCTGACGCTGGCCTATCTGCAGGAATGTCTGACGGTGGCGCGGGCGCAGGGGGCGGTGCTGGGCGATGAGGTGCCGCAGGAGATCCTCGCGGGCTTTCAGGGTGCGCCCGCCGATCTGGGCACCTCCATTCTGGCGGATCGCCAGGCCAACCGCCCGCTGGAGTGGGACATCCGCAACGGCGTGATCCAGCGTTACGGCAGGGCACAGGGGATTGCAACGCCAGTCAGCGATGTGCTGGTACCGCTGCTGGCGGCAGGCAGCGAAGGGCCGGGCTGAGTCTGGGTCAGGTGATGGTCTGGCGGATCTGACGCGCGTCCCGTGCCGGGGGCGCGCCGAACTGCCGCTGGTATTCGCGGCTGAACTGGGAGGCGCTCTCATAGCCGACAATAAATGCCACGTCAGCGGCGCGATGCTCGCCGGTGAGTAACAGCTGGCGGGCTTCCTGTAATCTGAGCTGCTTCTGATACTGGAGCGGGCTGCTGCCGGTAATAGTCAGAAAATGGCGGTGCAGGCTGGCGCGGCTCATGCCGCTGACCTCACACAGATCCTCAATGCGCAGGCGCTCACGGGAGTGATCGCGGATCCACGCCACCGCGCGACGAACACCGTTCAGTGCGCCCTCTGGCCGGGCGATCTGCCGCAGCAGTTGTCCCTGCGGCTCCTGCAAAAGACGATAAAGCAATTCACGCTCCGCCATAGGCGCAAGCACAGGGATATCAGCGGGGGTATCCAGCAGCGCCATCAGGCGCAGAAGGGCATCGCGCAGCACATTATTGAGCGGGTTGATCATAATGCCGATGCCACTCTGCTCCCGCTCACGCACCGGCGGCATGTTGGCCGCTAACTCCGCGAGGATCGCTGCATCCAGCACCAGCGACACCGCCGCATAAGGCTGCCTGTCTTCTCCATCGAAAATGTGCCCGCTCAACGGCAGATCCAGCGCGCTGATCAGATAGTGTTCGCTGCCGTAGCTCAGGATCTGATCGTTAATGACCACCTGCTTTGCGCCCTGCAAAATAAAGCAGATCATCGCCCGGTACAGGCATGGCGCGCGTTCGCCAGAGCCCTGGCCGATGGTCAGTTCAAGGCGTGGAATGCGGGTCGCGGGCGTGCCCGGCGAGGCATGCCGCAGGGCGAGATCCAGATGCGGGGCGAGGGTGTTTTTCATCGGGCGATTATACCTGCGCCCGCAGGAGGCACAAGCCACTGAGACAATCAGGCAATAAACTGAGCGTTTCAGGCGTGGGTCAGACGCCGGGGGTTACTTATCATGGCGGCTCAACCCTGCACCAGCCGGTGCGCCTGACGAGAGACAGCCCATGACGAATAAAATTGCAGTAATCACCGGCGCAAGCCGTGGCCTCGGACGTAATATGGCCCTTCATCTTGCCCGACGCGGCGTGGATATTATCGGGACATACCGCAGCGGCGCGGCGGAAGCCGCAAGCCTGGAGCAGGAGATCGCCGCGCTGGGTGGCAGGGCGGTGATGCTGCCCCTGGATATCACAGAGACGACCGGTTTTGCGGCATTCTCAGAGGCCGTGGCGGATACGCTCAGGAACACTTTTGGCCTCGAGCGTTTCGATTTCCTGATCAACAATGCCGGTAACGGCCTGTTCGCGAACTTTACGGAGGCGACAATGGAACAATTTGATTCCCTTGCCGCCACACATCTGCGTGGGCCGGTATTCCTGACGCAGCAATTATTACCGCAGATCAACGACGGCGGGCGCATCCTTAATGTCTCGTCCGGTTTTGTCCGCTTTACGCTGCCGGGATACAGCCTGTATGCCGCGATGAAAGCGGCGCTTGAAGTGCTGACCCGCTATCAGGCCGTTGAGCTTGGCGCGCGCCAGATCAGGGTGAATGCCATTGCGCCGGGCGCGATCGCCACAGATTTTGGCGGCGGGGTGGTGCGGGATAATCAAGCGGTGAATGATTTTGTCGCGCAGGGGATCGCCCTGGGGCGGGTGGGTTCACCGGATGATATCGGCAGCGCCGTTGCCGCCATTTTGTCGGATGACATGGCCTGGGCGAACGGCACCACCTTTGATATTTCCGGCGGCCAGTTGCTGTAGTTTTGCTGACCCCCGGCGGGGTGATCACACCCCGCTGTGATTGTTACTTCTCAAAAACTGCCTGTAGCGCCAGGTGCTGGATCAGCATGATGGTTTTGGCGTCCTGGATCTCGCCGCTGCGAATGGCGGCGAGCGCTTTTTCAAACGGCCATTCCAGCACCTGAATATCTTCTCCTTCATCCGCCAGCCCGCCGCCCGCGCCGCTGCGATCTTCATCAGCATATTCCGCAATGAAAAAGTAGAGTTTTTCCGTCACCGAGCCGGGGCTCATATAGGCTTCAAACACTTTTTCAATGGCGGCCACTTTAAAGCCGGTCTCTTCTTCGGCTTCGGCAATAATACGTGCTTCCGGCGAGGCGTCATCCAGTAAACCCGCTGCCGCCTCAATCAGCAAACCATCATGCCCATTGATGTACACCGGCAGGCGGAACTGCCGCGTCAGCACCACCGTTCCTTTGGCTTTGTTATACAGCAGAATGGCCGCGCCATTGCCGCGATCGTAGGCTTCGCGGCTCTGCGCCTGCCAGCTGCCGTCGCGCCGTTGCAGTTCGAAAGTGTATTTTTTAAGCGTGTACCAGTTATCGGACAGCAGCTCTTCACGGAGATGGCGAATATTGGGTTGTGCAGACATGTTATTTCCTTTTTAAAAGGTGACAGGAAATACGCTATCATGCACAATCGTGCATAATCAAGATCATTCGTGAAAGGTGAAAACATGCTGTCAGGGCAACGCAAACAACTGATCCTCGATATGCTGGCGCGGGACAAGCAGGTGCTGTCCCGCGATTTAAGCCAGCGGTTTAACATTTCGGAAGACTCCATCCGCCGGGATTTGCGGGAGATGGCGGCGGAAGGATTACTGCAACGGGTACACGGCGGTGCGCTGGCGGTGTCGGCGGCGACGGGGTCGCTGGAAACACGAAAAAACGTGCATATGGCAGCAAAAAAGAATATTGCCAGTAAAGCCATCACCCTGATCCAGCCGGGGAGTATTGTCATTCTGGATGGCGGCACCACGTCTGAAGAGATGGTTAAACTGCTGCCGCCGGATCTGGCGTTCACCGTGGTGACTCACAGCCCGACCATTGCCGCCGCGCTGATCAATCTGCCGCTGGTGGAGGTGATCATCCTCGGCGGCCAGCTGTATAAGCATTCGATGGTCACTGTGGGGGCGGCGATGATGGAGTCCCTTCGCCGTATCAATGCCGATCTGTTTTTCATGGGCGTCACCGGCGTGCACGAACGTGCCGGTTTCACCACCGGCAATTACGAAGAAGCCTGCGTAAAACGCGCGCTGTCAGAAAGGGCGGCAGAAACCGTGGTGCTGGCCTCGCCGGAAAAAATCAACTCGGCCTCGGCATTCGCCATTGGCGATCTGAGCCTTGCCAGTACGCTGGTGATCGACGGTGAGCTGGACGAGAAAATGCGCAGCATAGTTAACAGCATGAATATTACCGTGCTCTGAGCGCGGCGCGTAAACGAACGCTGCGGTTATGCCCGCCACGTGCGATATACTAATACGCTTAATGCGAAAACCCCTGAGGGCCAGATATGAGCAATGAAGTACCCATCAAATATTATGACATCGCCGACGAGTACGCGACGGAAACCGAAACGCCGGTAAGCGAAACCGAACGCGATGCGCTGGCGCGTTATTTTGAGTTACTGATCACCCGCCTGATGAATGGCGAAGAGATCAGCGAGGACGCGCAGCAGGAGATGGCCGCAGAAGCGGGTATTAACGAGCAGCGGATTGATGAGATCGCCAATTTCCTGAATCAGTGGGGCAACGAGTAAGGCCGCCTGAATTGCAGACAGCAAAAAGCCCGCTATAAAGCGGGCTTTTTAAATGTGGCTCCTCTGACTGGACTCGAACCAGTGACATACGGATTAACAGTCCGCCGTTCTACCGACTGAACTACAGAGGAATCGTGTGGGAGCTAATCTTAGCGGCGAAAAACTTTTTGTCAAACCGCATTTTACGCTCTCGCGTTCGTCTGGCGAACCCGTCGCCGATTTGCCGGAAATACCAGCAAAATTTGTGGGAAATACTTTGCAGGATTAGCATTTCTCCATCATCATTTGAAATGAAGTTTCACTTTCTCACTAAGGTCCATTTTGAACGTCACTGCCGCTTTACGCCAGGCCGTCGCCCGCACGCCCTGGTACGCTAAACGAAAAAGTTACCGTGTACTTTTCTGGCGTGAAATCACCCCGCTTGCCGTGCCTATCTTCCTCGAAAATACCTGCGTACTGCTGATGGGGGTACTGAGTACCTTCCTGGTGAGCTGGCTGGGCAAAGAAGCGATGGCGGGTGTGGGCCTTGCCGACAGTTTTAACATGGTGGTGATGGCCTTTTTTGCGGCGGTCGATCTGGGTACCACGGTGGTGGTGGCTTTTAGTCTCGGTAAACGCGACCGGCGGCGGGCGCGCTCGGCGGCGCGGCAATCGCTGGTGATCATGACGCTGTTCGCCGCGCTGCTGGCGGCGGTGATCCACTATTTTGGCGCGCAAATTATTGATGTGGTGGCGGGCGAAGCCACGGCAGAGGTGAAAGCCCTGGCGCTGACTTACCTCGAATTAACGGTGCTGAGCTATCCGGCGGCGGCCATTACGCTGATCGGCAGCGGGGCGCTGCGCGGCGCGGGTAATACCAGAATTCCGCTACTGATTAACGGCGGCATGAACATTCTCAACATTATTATCAGCAGCTTCCTGATCTACGGCCTGTTCTCCTGGCCGGGGATTGGCTTTGCCGGCGCAGGGCTGGGGCTGACCATTTCCCGCTATATCGGCGCGCTGGCGATCATCTGGGTGCTGATGATTGGCTTTAACCCGGCGCTGCGTATCACGCTGAAAAGTTACTTTAAGCCGCTTAACTTCGCCATTATCTGGGAAGTGATGGGCATCGGTATTCCCGCCAGTATTGAATCGGTGCTGTTTAACAGCGGCAAATTATTAACCCAGATGTTTGTGGCCGGGATGGGCACCAACGTCATCGCCGGTAACTTTATTGCTTTCTCCGTGGCGGCATTAATCAACCTGCCGGGTAACGCGCTGGGTTCGGCGTCCACCATTATTACCGGCAGACGTCTTGGTAAAGGACAGATCGGCCAGGCGGAACGCCAGCTGCGCCATGTGTTCTGGCTGTCGACCATCGGACTGACGATTATTGCCTGGGGCACCGCGCCCTTCGCCGGGCTGCTGGCCGCGTTTTATACGCCGGAGCAGGACGTGCAGGAAGTGGTGAAGATCCTGCTGTGGCTGAACGCCGCCTTTATGCCGATCTGGGCGGCCTCCTGGGTATTACCTGCCGGGCAGAAGGGCGCACGCGATGCCCGCTTTGCCATGTGGGTGTCGATGCTCGGCATGTGGGGCTGCCGTGTGGTGGCGGGTTATACGCTGGGGATCGTGCTCGGCATGGGCGTGATTGGCGTCTGGCTGGGGATGTTCCTCGACTGGGCGGTACGCGGGGCGCTGTTCTACTGGCGTATGGTCAGCGGCCGCTGGCTGTGGAAATATCCGCGCGCCATGCAGAAAAAAGCGGAGTGACGGCCTTAAGCTGCGCTCTTTTTGAACGGGGTGCGGAATAATTCGGCAATCGCGCGTTTTTTTGAAATCAGGCTTTGACAAGGCCACAGAGCGCCGTTAATATTCGCCCCGTTCACACGATTCCTCTGTAGTTCAGTCGGTAGAACGGCGGACTGTTAATCCGTATGTCACTGGTTCGAGTCCAGTCAGAGGAGCCATATTTAAGAAGCCCGCTATTTAGCGGGCTTTTTGCTTTTCTGCCGTTAGCGGAACGGCGGCTCGTTGAAAGTACGCAGTTTACGCGAATGCAGACGTTCACCTTCGGCGCGCAGCAGATCAATCGCCCTGATGCCGATCTGCAAATGCTCCGAAATCGCCCCTTCATAAAAACGATTGGCCTGACCCGGCAGTTTGATCTCACCGTGCAGCGGTTTATCGGACACGCACAGCAAGGTGCCGTACGGCACGCGGAAGCGATAACCCTGCGCCGCGATGGTCGCGCTTTCCATATCAATGGCCACCGCGCGGCTTAAGTTAAAGCGCAGCGCCGACGCTGAATAACGCAGTTCCCAGTTACGGTCATCGGTGGTCACCACCGTACCGGTACGCAGCCGCTGTTTCACTTCCTCGCCGGGCATCTCGCTGACCTGTTTGGTGGCGTCGTACAGCGCGCGCTGCACTTCGGCGATGCTCGGGATGGGAATATCCGGCGGCAGCACCGCATCCAGTACGTGATCGTCGCGCAGATAAGCATGCGCCAGCACGTAATCGCCAATCGACTGGCTCTCACGCAGGCCGCCGCAGTGGCCGATCATCAGCCACACATCCGGGCGCAGCACCGCCAGATGATCGCAGATGGTTTTGGCATTCGACGGGCCGACGCCGATATTCACCAGCGTGATCCCCTGACCGTCAGCGGTGATCAGGTGCCAGGCGGGCATCTGGTGTTTTTTCCACGCCAGATCGGAAATGGCCTGTTCCGGCGCTTCGGTTTCGGCGGTGATCCAGATACCGCCCGCGCAGGAGAGCGCCACGTACGGGCTGTCCGGATCGAGGATCTGGCTGCAACCCCAGCGCACGAACTCATCCACATAGCGCGTGTAGTTGGTGAACAGCACGAACGGCTGGAAGTGCTCCACGGGCGTGCCGGTGTAGTGACGCAGACGCGCCAGCGAGAAGTCCACGCGGCGGGCGTCAAAGTGCGACAGCGGCGAGAATTCCGCCGGGTGATAAATGCCGTCGGCGGTTTCATCGCCAATCTGCGACAGCTCGGTGGTCGGAAAGTGGCGGGTTAAATCCGCGCTCATCGAACGGTCCAGCGTCAGCGCCGATCCGTCAATCACATAGGGATAAGGGATCTCGTGTTCAGACGGACCCACTTCAATCTGCGCGCCGTAATCCAGATACAGCATGGTGAGCTGCTCCAGCAGGTAAGGGCGGAACAGCGCCGGGCGCGTAATGGTGGTGCGATAGCTGCCGGGATGCGTAAAGCGGGCATAAGCGCGGGTTTTCCGGGCGTTCGGCGCGTTACCGTCCCAGCTGACCGACAGCAACGGGTACACAAATTTCCCCTGTGCACGGGCGAGCGTGTCGGGAAGCGTGCCCTTATCGATGTACTGCGCGATGGCATCGCGTAAGTCACTGACCGCCTGGTCATACAGCGCTTCGAGCCGGTCAAGGGCCTGTTCCGGGGTAAGGCTCGCCTTGTTATCCATAATTATCTCCTTGTTTCACACATGTACTGCCATACCGATAGTATGTCACAGGATTGTGAAACAAAAGGGTGGGGATAAGGCTGAAAATCGGCGCTGCGGCGTCCGGTATCAGGCGAGGCGGTCAGTTTGACAGAGTAAACCGATCGTTTTACTTTTAAGGTATGGACATTAAAAACAAACTCCTCTCAGCCGCAGGATCCCTGTTTTACCGGCATGGTTTTAATGCCACCGGGATGGATCGGCTCACGCAGGCGGCGGGCATGTCGAGCCGCACGCTCTATAAACATGCTGGCAGCAAAACGGCGCTGATCGTGCGGGTGCTGGAGGAGCGGGATCAGCGCTTTTTCGCGCAGCTGAAGGAGCAGAGCATCAAAGGGCTGTTCGATGCGCTGGATAACTGGCTGCGGGAAGAGGGCTGTCTGGGCTGTCTGTTTCTGCGGGCGTACGGCGAAACCGGCGGCGACAATCCCGAAATCGCGGCGGTGATCCGCGCCCATAAAGAAAAGACCTGGCAGACCATCCGCAGGCTGGTGGCGGGTGAAATCGGCCATGAGGACGACCGGCTGGCGGAGCAGATCCTCATCCTCTTTGAGGGCGCGACGGCGGCGGCCATTTACCGCGGCGTGGGCACCGTGGCTGCCGCGCGTGATACGGCGGCGATGCTGCTGGCGGGGGCTAAATCATGAGTAAAAACGCCTGGCTTATCACCACCGGCTTCAGTCTGATCGCCGTCTGCTATGGCTTTGCGCGTTTTGCCTTCGGGCTGTTTTTGCCGCGCATCGACGCCGATCTCTCCCTTTCCCCGACGCTGAGCGGGCTGATTTCCGGCGGATCCTTTCTGGGTTACTGCCTGACCATTGTGCTGGCGGCTTTTCTGACGGAGCGCATCGGTCCGCGCACGGTGGCGCTGACCGCCGCGCTGGTGGCAGCGCTGGGCATGACCGGCATTGCGCTGGCGTCATCCCCGCTGTGGCTGGCGGCGGCGGTGATGCTCGCCGGAGCCAGTACGGGGTTAGTCTCGCCGCCGCTGGCGGCCGCGGTGTCGGCTGCGGTTCAGCCGGATCGCCAGGGCGCGGCTAACACCATCATTAATGCCGGGACGGGCGCGGGCGTGGTGCTCTCAGGCCCCGTGGCGCTGGCGATGGGCGGACAATGGCGGCTGGCGTTCGGGCTTTTTGCCGCGGTGGCGTTCGCAATGGCGCTTGCCGCTGCGCGTTTTGTGCCGCGCAGTTCGCCTGGCGCAAGCAACCGCGCTGGCGGTCTGCCGCCGATCAGCGCGTCCCTGAAACGGCTGATCGTCGCCTCGTTTTTAATGGGCGCGGGCAGCACGGCGATCTGGTCGTTCGGCAGTCAGCTGGTCGCGCTGCGGCTGGAGTGGCGCGATACCGGCGCAGGCGTGCTGTGGATGGTGACGGGGGCGGCGGGCATCGCCGGTGCGGCGGCGGGAACGCTGGTGGCGCGCTTTGGTATGGATCTCATGCACCGGCTGTTTTTGCTGGCGATGGCGTTGGGTATGCTGCTGATCGGCTTTGAGAGCACGACGCCCGCGCTGACGCTTATCGGCGGGGCGCTGTTCGGCGCGGCCTATATTACGATCTCCGGCATCTATCTGATGTGGGGCGTTTCAGCGCTGCCGGAACGCCCGGCGACGGGACTGATGATCTGCTTTCTGACGCTGGCGGTGGGGCAGACTGCCGGATCGCCGCTGTTCGGGCTGATCATGGATCGGCTGTCGGCGGGTTATGCCGTGGCGTTCTTCGCCACGCTGACCCTGTGCGCCGGGTTCAGCGGCACGGTGCCGCTTCACTCCGCCTGGCGGAAGCGTTTTCGCAAAGCCTGAGACGACACCTCCGGCACCAGTGAAACCAGGTTCAACGCGCGGCGCAGCTGCACACGATCATAAAGTTCTGGCCGGGATGCCGCGTCAGAACTGATAATCAGCACGTCCACTTCATCCACCAGCGCCTGCGGATCGTCCAGCGTCCAGCAGGGAAATTCCTGCGACAACCGTTGCGCCCGCTCGCCGGTGCCGGGGGAGAGAAACACCTGCGCATTCGGATCCGCCAGAAAGAGATCCCTGACCAGCGCTTCGGTCAGCGCATCTAACCCGAGAATACCCGTCCTTTTCATCCTTCCCCCGTTCAGCCACGGTGCAAATGTGACTACATTATCAAACGGTCACTTGCTGTCAACTGGCCCGATCGAACAAAAATAAGTTCCAATGTCTCGCTTTGTGACCATTGACAATTTTTGTCACTAGTTTAAGAATGCCGCCATTGTTCCTTCCATTTAATCAGGTATCCCATGTTCAGGCTTAAACCTGTCTCCCTTGCTGTTTGCTTCCTGCCGCTGGCCCTGGCGGCCTGCGGTGACACCGCCAGTCAGGACGATCCGCGCACGCAGCCACCCCAGGTACGGGCGGCAACGGTGGTGAGCGCTGCCGGTCAGTCCCGCGCCTTTACCGGGGTGGTGGTCGCCCGCGTGCAGAGCGATCTCGGTTTCCGGGTGCAGGGCAAGATCCTCGAGCGGCTGGTGGATACCGGCCAGACGGTGAAGCGTGGTCAGCCGCTGATGCGCCTCGATCCTGTGGATCTGAACCTGACGGCGCAGGCGCAGCAACAGGCGGTTTCTGCGGCCCGCGCCCGTGCGCGTCAAGCCGCTGCCGACGAAGCCCGCTATCGCAGCCTGGTGAAAACCGGCGCGGTGTCGATTTCGGCATACGATCAGATCAAAGCCGCCGCCGACAGCGCCCGCGCCGACCTCAGCGCGGCGCAGGCGCAGGCGAATGTCGCGCAGAACAGCACCGGTTACGCCGTGCTGCTGGCGGACGCCGACGGCGTGGTGATGGAAACCCTGGCGGAACCCGGCCAGGTGGTGAGCGCCGGGCAGCCGGTGGTCAGACTCGCCCGGGCCGGGCAGCGGGAAGCCATCGTGCAGCTGCCGGAAACCCTGCGTCCGGCCATCGGCAGCGAGGCGCAGGCCAGCCTCTACGCCAGTAAAAACCCGCCGGTGCCCGCCACGCTGCGTCTGCTTTCGGATGCCGCCGATCCCGTCACCCGCACCTTTGAAGCCCGCTATGTGCTGCAAGGCGCGCTGGCCGCAGCCCCCCTCGGCTCCACCGTGACGCTGCATCTTGCCGAAGGCGAAGCCCGGGATGCGCTTATGCAGGTGCCGCTGGCGGCGATTTATGATGCCGGAAAAGGGCCGGGCGTCTGGCAGATTGTTGGTAAGCCCGCCACTGTGCGCTGGAAACCGGTACAGGTACGGGGGCTGGGGGATGACGCGGCACAGGTCACCGGTAGCCTGACGGCAGGGGAGCAGGTGGTAGCCCTCGGCGCGCATTTGCTGCATGAAGGCGAAGCCGTGCGTATCGCGGCGGGCGCAGCCGGGAGCCAGCCATGAGTCAGGGTAAATTTAACCTGTCGGCGCTGGCGGTGCGCGAGCGCTCCATCACGCTGTTCCTCATCCTGCTCATCACCGTGGCGGGGATACTGTCGTTTTTTCAACTGGGGCGCGCAGAAGATCCGCCGTTTACCGTCAAGCAGATGACCATCATCACCGCCTGGCCGGGAGCCACTGCGCTGGAAATGCAGGATCAGGTGGCGGAACCGCTGGAAAAACGTCTACAGGAGCTGAAATGGTATGATCGTACCGAGACGTTCACCCGTCCGGGCATGGCTTTTACCACCCTCTCTTTACAGGACAGCACGCCGCCCTCGCAGGTGCAGGAGGAATTTTACCAGGCGCGCAAAAAGCTCGGCGACGAAGCCAGAAACCTGCCCGCGGGCGTTATCGGCCCGATGGTGAACGATGAATTCTCCGACGTCACCTTTGCGCTGTTCGCGCTGAAGGCGAAAGGGGAGCCGCACCGCCTGCTGGTGCGCGACGCCGAATCCCTGCGCCAGCGGCTGCTGCACGTGCCGGGCGTCAAAAAGGTCAATATCATTGGCGAGCAGGCGGAGCGCATCTTCGTCTCTTTCTCCCATGACCGCCTCGCCACGCTGGGGATTTCGCCGCAGGCGATTTTCGCGGCCCTTAATAACCAGAATGTCCTGACGCCTGCCGGATCCATTGATACACAGGGGCCGCAGGTTAACATCCGCCTTGATGGCGCATTCGACACGTTGCAGAAGATCCGCGACACGCCGCTGGTGGCGCAGGGGCGCACGCTGAAGCTGTCGGACGTGGCGACGGTGGAGCGGGGCTATGAAGATCCGGCCACCTTTATGGTGCGCCATCAGCGCGAACCGGCGCTGCTGCTGGGGGTGGTGATGCGTGAAGGCTGGAACGGCCTCGATCTGGGAAAAGCGCTGGACGCGGAAACCGCCAGCATCAACGCTGAAATGCCGTTGGGCATGACGCTGAGCAAGGTCACCGATCAGTCGGTAAACATCAGCTCCGCCGTTGACGAGTTCATGATCAAATTCTTCGTCGCGCTGCTGGTGGTAATGGTGGTGTGCTTTGTCAGTATGGGCTGGCGCGTGGGCGTGGTGGTGGCCGCCGCCGTGCCGCTGACGCTGGCGATTGTCTTTGTGGTGATGGAAGCCTCCGGCAAAAACTTCGACCGCATTACGCTGGGATCGCTGATCCTCGCGCTGGGGCTGCTGGTGGATGACGCCATTATCGCCATCGAAATGATGGTGGTGAAAATGGAAGAGGGCTATGACCGCATCAAAGCCTCGGCCTATGCCTGGAGCCATACCGCCGCGCCTATGCTGGCCGGGACGCTGGTTACCGCCGTGGGCTTTATGCCGAACGGCTTTGCCCAGTCCACCGCCGGGGAATACACCAGCAATATGTTCTGGATCGTCGGCATCGCGCTTATCGCCTCCTGGGTGGTGGCAGTGGTGTTTACGCCCTATCTCGGGGTGAAAATGCTGCCGGCGATCAAAACCGTGGCGGGGGGACATGCCGCCATTTACAACACACGCCATTACAACCGTTTCCGCCGCCTGCTGACCCGCGTCATCGCCCGCAAATGGATAGTCGCGGGCGCGGTGATCGCCATCTTTAGCGTGGCGATCCTCGGCATGGGGCTGGTGAAAAAACAGTTCTTCCCGACTTCCGACCGCCCGGAAGTGCTGGTGGAAGTGCAGCTGCCTTATGGCACCGCCATTGAGCAGACCAGCGCCACCACCGCGAAAATTGAAGCCTGGCTGCAACAACAGCCGGAAGCGAAAATTGTCACCTCATACATCGGCCAGGGATCGCCACGCTTTTATCTGGCGATGGCCCCTGAGCTGCCCGATCCGTCGTTTGCCAAAATCGTGGTGCTGACCGACAGCCAGCAAGCCCGTGAAGCGCTGAAATTCCGCCTGCGTGACGCGGTCGCCGCCGGGCTGGCACCGGAAGCCCGCGTACGCGTCACTCAACTTGTATTTGGTCCGTACTCCCCCTATCCGGTGGCGTACCGCGTGGTCGGCCCGGACACCGCCACGCTGCGCGATATCGCCGGGCGGGTGGAGAAAGTGATGCAGGCCAGCCCGATGATGCGCACCGTCAATACCGACTGGGGCCAGCGCGTGCCGACGCTGCATTTCACCCTGAAACAGGATCGCCTCCAGGCGGTGGGGCTGACGTCGAACGCCGTCGCGCAGCAGTTACAGTTCCTGCTCTCCGGCGTGCCGATCACCAGCGTGCGGGAAGACATTCGTTCGGTGCAGGTAACGGGCCGCGCGGCGGGGGATATTCGCCTCGATCCGGCCAGAATTGAAGGCTTTACGCTGGTGGGGGCCGACGGGCAGCGCATTCCGCTGTCGCAGATTGGTGAAGTGACCGTGCAGATGGAAGATCCGCTGCTGCGCCGCCGCGACCGGATGCCGACGCTGACCGTACGCGGCGACATCGCCGAACACCTGCAACCGCCGGATGTCTCGACCGCTATCCTGAAATCCTTACAGCCGATCATCGACACGCTGCCGCCCGGCTACCGTATTGAGCAGGCGGGTTCCATTGAAGAGTCCGGCAAGGCCACCAGAGCGATGGCACCGTTGTTCCCGATCATGATCGCCCTGACGCTGCTGATCATCATCCTCCAGGTGCGCTCGATGTCGGCGATGGTGATGGTGTTCCTTACTGCACCGCTGGGGCTGATCGGCGTGGTGCCGACCTTGCTGCTGTTCAACCAGCCGTTTGGCATTAACGCGCTGGTGGGGCTGATTGCGCTCTCCGGCATTCTGATGCGTAACACGCTGATCCTGATAGGGCAGATCCACCACAACGAGCAGGAAGGGCTGGCTCCGTTCCATGCGGTGGTGGAAGCTACGGTGCAGCGCGCCCGTCCCGTACTGCTGACGGCGATGGCCGCCATTCTGGCGTTCATTCCCCTGACGCACTCGGTGTTCTGGGGCACGCTGGCCTACACCCTGATCGGCGGCACTTTTGGCGGCACCATTATCACGCTGGTGTTCCTGCCCGCCATGTACGCCATCTGGTTCAGGATCCGCCCTGACACGACGGGCTGATGAGTCGTTATGGGAAAAAATTACTATTTTTAGTAGGGCTTTATGAAAAATTTCACATGATAAGATGGAGGAAAAAACGGCGATTAATTAGCATCACCATCGCCTGGAAAGATCATTCGCAGGTAATCAGTAACTGCGGATGATCTTTTACGTTCAATAATGAAAATCAGAAAATATGGGTTTTGACATGGCAGGCAGGAAAAACAATAAAAGCAGAACCCAACGGAGTAAACAAAATGGTCCGGGTAGTACGCAAAGGACTAATCAGGCGGCACATAAAAAAACCTCCCGCGGCATAGGGAAATTTGCTAAGCGTGCCGGTCAGTTTTTGCTGGCTACGGGGGCGCTTACATTACTTGCAAGCTTTGCATATGATTTTTTGACGGGGGATGTGCAGGTTAAATACCTTAAGCCTTCCGGCAGAGGTTATGAATTTCAGTTAAGCAATAATAACTCTGTTGATCAGGTGATAGATGAATTCAGGATAACGCCCGATCCGGATCAACAATTTATTTTCAAAATTACCAAAGATATTCATGCCAACGTGCACAATGGCGGCGTGACAATACCAGGTGGTAATACAACCTATATGCCAGCCTATGAATATAAAGAGATGGATGGTAATGAGCTAGGCGCTAAGTCTGAAGTGAATTTTCGCATCCCGCCGCTGGTGGCAAGGGATTATATGGTTCCGGAATATATTGTGGTTTTTGCTGAATACAAAACCAGCCCTAAAAACGTTTATATGAAGAAAATAGCGTCATTTTTGACTCGCTTACATCTCCGGGAGCCGAAGCAGCGGCAAAAATATTTGATAGTAGATAATTACTGGACACCGATTGGCAATGGCAACGTCGTCAATGCCATCCAGACGGCGTGCAGAGATGATGATGTGTTCGCACAGTCGGAAAGTTGCAGGGCATATTTAAAAAATTAGAGGCAACGCTGCTGTTCCAGCATTCTTGCGAGCATCAAAGCATTTCGCTTCATTCATAAGGCGTACCTGACGGCGGAAATCAACGCGCTGCGCCAGATACGCATCGCGGACGCGGCTTAGCAGGGATTATGACTTCCTCAGAGTATAGGGAAAAATGTGCACCATGTTGGCTGCCAGTGGATACACCCCAAGCCCGCGTGTTGTATTTTTAAGTTCATCTAAAGTCGCCCCTTCCTCAGGCATTTTACCTCCCCACACTGTCACACCTTCAGGTATTTCGCCTGGACGATTTTTGTTTTCATCGCTGATCTCAATGGTTTCACCGTTGTCCAGTGTGATAATCAACGATGAGACTTCAAGTTGTTGTATCGTCCCATTTTCATTTTTAGCGGTTACTTTCATTTAAACCTCTCTGGTATGTCCTTAGTTCTGAATCCGCAAAGGCATCGTTATTAATTATTACCATCATACCTATCTCAGATGACTAAACGGCAATCGATCCTTCCGCACAATGCAGGGAGCCGATCAACGTTTCCAGATATATTTAAGTGAAACTGGCGCTCAGTCTTTTCAGTACTGCTTTGATTCCCCTGCTGACAATCCGATCTTCCCGTATTACCGTCCCGAGCGTGCGGTGCAGGGCAGGTGCCATTGAATACACACTCAGCCCCCGGCTTTCTTCCGGACTTTCAACAGACATGCGGGGAACGATGCTGTAGCCCAGACCGGCGCGGACCATCCTTTTGATGGCTTCAATACTGCCCAGCTCCATTACGGGGCGGGCAACCTGTCCGGCATCCCGAAACCACTCATCAATCAGGGAACGGGTTCCGCTTCCGGGTTCAAATACAATCAGCGGCAGGGATAAAAGATCGTCCGCAGACAGCGGTTTTATATTCTGCTCTGCGGGATCCTTTTCCAGGATGATCACAAACTCTTCCGTTCCGAGCGGGGCCACACTCAGGCACTTGCCTGCTGCCGGCAGGGTGACCAGGCCAATATCTATGCGATTTTCCTCCACACCGCGCACGATATCTGACGTATTGCCGGTACGTACGTCCACTTTCAGCAGGGGATGCGTCTGTCGCAGCTCCTGCAATAAAGGGGGGGGAGGAGATGAATGCAGGCCGTTGCGCCTGTCCCCACAGTCACGGTACCGGTGATATCGTCTGAATGCAGGGACACGGATTCCACCGCTGCACCGACAGCAGCGTCAATTTTTATGCAGTGCTCACAGAGAGTGATCCCGGCAGGCGTGGGCTTTATCCCCCGGCTGGTTCGCTCTATCAGCCGGACCTGCAGCGCCTGCTCCAGCTGCCTTATCTGCAGGCTGACGGCGGGCTGCGACAGCCCGAGCGCTTCTGCCGCCCCGGAGAAGGTGCCCCGGCTGATTACCAGTCTGAAGGTAGTCAGGTGGTCGAGATTCAGGATTGCCATGCCAAAGTTTTCCTTATACCGCTGATAAGTCCCACGATCTGTCTGAATATAGTTATCCGGGTTAGTCTCCGTTTCTGACCGGAACAGGAGCCGTACCGATGAAAATAACTGAAGCAGATGAACAACATCTTCCCGGCATTCAGCGGGTTTATGCTTATCACGTATTACATGGCACCGCCACTTTTGAAACCAGACCGCCAGATGTAACTGAAATGATGGCCCGTCTGAATAAGGTGCGTGCCGCAGGGCTGCCCTGGTTTGTGGCGATTGATGAAGGGCAGGTTCGGGGATACTGCTACCTGTCTTTTTACCGTGAACGCTATGCCTACCGCTTCACCCTCGAAGACTCCGTATATATTGACCCCTTGTTTAAGGGGCAGGGGATCGGCAAACAGCTGTTGTCCCGTGCGATAACCTTGGCTGAAAACCGTGGCTTTCGCCAGCTTGTGGCGGTGGTGGGTAACAGCGAGAATACCGCCTCTCTTGCCCTGCATCGTTCCGCGGGGTTGAGCATCACCGGCACGCTCAGATCGGTGGGATTCAAACACGGGCGCTGGCTGGATACGGTTATCATGCAGCGCACCCTCGGGCAGGGCGACGCCACCTTTCCGGAATATGCAGATTGAGTGGCGGACGGCTAACGGGCCGCACCGTTTTTTGCATCGGCATGACGCAGCTGATTAACTGGGGAATTACCTTCTACATGCCGGGAGCGTTCGGCACGGCTGTTATGGCGGAGACGGGCTGGTCTGCAGTGGTGACGTTTTCAGGGTTAACAGTGGCCATGCTGGTTATGGGACTGGTATCGCCCCTGACCGGCCTTTTTGTGGCGCGCGCTGGCGGGCGTACGATGATGATGGCAGGAACACTTTGCATCTCTGGCGGATGTCTCCTGATGGCTTTAACGCATTCTGCCGCGATGTGGATTGCCGCCTGGGTCCTGACAGGTGCCGGGATGCGCTTTGCCCTGTATGACGCTGCGTTTGCACTACTGGTGGCAATGGCAGGAGTCCACGCCCGCCGGTCCATTTCACTGGTCACCCTGCTGGGCGGCCTCGCTTCAGCGGTGTTCTGGCCTGTGGGGGCGGCCCTGTTGCGCATCACCGACTGGCGGCATGCCGTCTTCATTTACGCTGGCGCAGGGCTGGTTAGCCTGCTTTTTCTTTGCGCTGTTCCCTCAGACGGCAGTCCTGCGCTTCCCGTTGCCGCTCCGTCAGACGCCGGAGAGGGAAGGGCAACGGAAAACCGGCGGACGATGATCAGCGGACTCTGGTATGCGACGTTGATTGCCCTGCTGAGCTTCGTGTCAACCGGTGTGTCCACGCACTTTCCACAGATACTGGCCGCTTATGGAATGCCAGCCCTGGCGGGGATGCTCTGGGGCGCAGGCCAGGTCGGGGCCCGCTTGCTGGACGTGATGTCCGGCGCACGCATCAGTGCGCTACGCCTGAATCTTATTACCGGTATCGCGTTGCCGCTCTGTTTTCTGACAGGCCTGGCGGGGCATTTTACCCCGGCAGCGACGGCGGTGTTCGTTCTGGGTTACGGCGCCGTGAACGGGCTGAGCACGGTAGTAAAGGCTGCACTTCCCCTTACTCTGTTCGGTTCAGAGCACTATGCCCGGAAAACAGGCATCCTGCTGTCCCCGGCATTTTTTCTTGCGGCTCTGGCACCCTCGGCGTATGCCTTTCTGCTTGAGCGCGCTGGCATTCCCGGCACGTTGCTTGTCTCTGTTGTTCTGGGTCTGCTTGTCACGATGATTTCCGTGATCCTCTGGCTTCGCCATCCGGATCCGGTTACGTTGAAAAAGTCCTGTATCAGGCAGCTTTGATTTTGTGTGTAAACGCTGCGCCTGGTGCCAGAAGCGGACGTTATTAAGATCGTGTTATGTTATTAACCGGAGCAGTTCATGGGGTGTGCGGTTCGCGCAATGATGGGGCTGTCTGACATTAATTAATGATGGAGAAGATGGATGACAAGTGATTTGATCGCGCTCTCCGCTATTGGCGTAGCTATCCTGTTTGGCGCAATGAGTCCGGGTGTGAGCTTTCTTCTCGTTGCCCGAACGGCCATGTCCAGTTCGAGACGGGCAGCTTTTTCAGTCGCTGCTGGTATGGGTTTTGGTGCGTTTGTTTTTGCGGGCATAGCGTTAGCAGGTCTTCACACTCTGCTGACTCTGGTTCCATCACTTTACACCGGACTCAAGGTTGCAGGCGGTTGCTATCTTTTATGGCTGGCGTTGAAAATGTTTCGTCGTCCTTCAAATCGGTTAAATGACACTGCCGGAACAGAGGAAGTGAGCGCCTTAAAAGCGTTTATGACGGGCGTATTCACGCAAATCAGCAATCCCCATACTGCACTGGTATTTGCCAGTATTTTTTCCGCGGCGCTGAGCAAAAATATTCAGCCTGTTATGTACATCATCCTGCCCACAATGGCATTCGTTATTGATGTGCTCTGGTATGCCGTCGTTGCCTGCTTATTATCAACGGACGGGCCGCGTCAGGCTTACATTAAATACCGCATGTTTATAGATAAACTAAGCGGAGGCGTTATGGCCTTTCTGGGATTACGGCTGCTGTTGAAGTAAGTCTGTTAAGCAGGCATGTCCGCTTTTGGAACCAGGCGGACATCTGCCCGGGAGTCAGTCCGCGCTGTACCAGAAGCCGTCTCTGACCCCTTCAGGATTGTTCATCGGGATAATCCTTTAAAGACTGAGTGCGTTTACTTCGGGCGCGTGGCGAAGAAGACCACCGCTGCTCCGATAGCGACGATGAGCGTATCTTCAATCAGGCCACTCCTGGTCTGACCCATCCCGACCATGGCCTTTTTGCGTGCCGCAAGAGTGACACATGCAAGTGGTACAGCGGCAGAGATAGCGATCGCTGCCCCGGTTTTTTCCTCTCCGCGGGGTGCCAACGCGGCGCCCGCAATCCCTGCACTGGCCACACGTGCTGTCATGCCCAAAAACACAGTGCGGTCTGGCGCTGACTTCATCTTGTCGCCAAATATTTCCCCTATACCCATCGCTAACGCGCCAAATTTAAATAGCGGACGGTCCAGCAGCAGGAGACGGCCAGAAGTGTTGCGTCCGGCAATGCGTGCTGCAGCGAGGGTCGCCATCGGCGTCATCGAGCGGCAACTGGCGACAACGCCAATTAAGGCGGAATAAACAAAATCGGTTATTTTCATTAGTTATCTCCAGGATAAATAAAAATTTTTTATTCCTTAAGCTTTGAGGGGGGTAAACCGAGAACAAACGGCCTAATTAAGGCATTCACACGCTCAGGTCATTCAAAAGCTTATCCTTTGCGCGCTGGGTTGCCTCCTGCAATGCCCATTCTTACTTTGTCAGCAAAATGAAAACGTTGACAGCGGCGCGGCCTCCTGTGCAAATTGCACTGCAAGAGTCAGTATAGATGAACGGTTTAAGACAGCTGAAATGATGGAAGTGAAAGGCTGAAGAACGCGGATCGTACTGAATTTCTGAGCCAGGCCTCAGTGAAAATCATCCGGCAGCAGGGCTGTCAGGACGAGCGGTTACGTGCTTACTTCATTGACTGACATTACTGTTTACCAGAAAGAACTCATGCCGGACGTCCGCTCTTCGCTCTAAGCAGACCTTTAGCCCAGCCATCCTGTCCGCTCTGTGCCAGAAGCGGACGTTGGAGTGTCAAAGTCTTTCTAAAATTGGATGGATGGTTTTGCAGGGATATTTACACAACCTAATACTCCTTTAAACCGCACTTATCCGTATTGAGGTTTCATGTGTCGCTATGATCAGTATTAGAAAAAGCCTATTCGCGTTTTCGCTTCTACCCTCTAGCCTCGGAGCACCTGACGGGCGTTTCCTTAAGCCCGCAGTTGGAATGAGGTCTTTTCATTCAAACCGTACAGCGGGTTTATGGTACATTGGATCTCTCTGGCGGAAGATAATCAATCACCTGGTCTGGTAACAATGCGGGCAGAGCAAGTGTTCGGCCTTCTTCATCACAAAACTCAACTAGGTAAGCGAGTGTCGGGTTTTCAAATACAACGACTATTGTCCCGATCATCCCTTTTGCTAAGCCTTCCCCAGGCAAGTCCTCAGCTAAAACTACCACATCAAGTTCGGCTCGTTTCATCAGTAGCTCTCTCATTTCACAAAAATAGTGGTTAGCCTTGGTACTAACGAATCTGTTTCATAGATCCAGCCCGTTCGGACTATCGCTGTTTCGCCATTTACCCCTAAAATCGGCATGTCTACAGCCATTTTTTGCCCAAAATTAATTGGATCTAGCATCTTTGCTGGTGCCCACAATACTCCCTCCTGAACTCGTGCACCTAAAATGTCAGCATTCGTTGGGTTATAACCCAGCGCTGACTGGAACACCCTCGCTTTATGCCCTCCAGTTGGATGAGTAGGGTCTAAAGAGTAAGTAGATAGCTTTCTGTAATCTACAACGGCGTGTTCAGCATTCAGTAATGTCCCTGACTCTGAGGTAAAACCCTTTAAAGCAGGAGATTCAAATGTTGGGATTTTGCTTAATGACGATAGCTCTTCTAGTTCTCCAGTGACGTTAACTTTTCCCATTGTCAGTACGGCTGCTGTCGAAGCGGCAGTAATGAGTAATCCCTTGTTGTCCATGACCTGATCGTAGCCTGCTGGCGCATCACCACCGAGCTGCTGTGCGGTCTGATGGAACCCCTCGACATTGCCGTTATAGATACCACCCGCAGCCAGAAGACGTCCGGCTGCTTTGCTGTTGATAGTTTTACCCGCCTGGGCGTGCTGTATCGGGGCATCGGAATAGTGATGTTTAATGGTCGGAGGCGGCTTTCTTCCCTGATGCTCGCTGAGGCTATATTCATAGATTTGACGCACTGCCTGCTGAAAACCCTCGCTATATGTATCCATGAAGCAGTCGTAAATCAGATTACTGTCATCATCGAAATAGAACGGATTGCGGAAGTGGTCCCATTTTTCTTTAGGGTTAACTCCGACCATCCAGCCGTGCTCCAGATTCCATTTCACCTCATCATAGAGTCCGTCGTATTCAGCAAGACGCTTGCGTTTGTAGGGTTGTGTTGCGAATCGGTGGTAAACCCCTTCCCGTCGCTTCGGGACGCTGTGAGGCAGAATGCGGTTGTTATGGTCGTATTCAAGGTAATCCAGTTCGTAAAAGATGCTCGCCATTTCCAGCGCATCTTGTGGCGACAGAATGAACTGAATATCACCTGGAGCCAGTTCCCGCTCTGCATCCCATCTCATGTAAAGAGTGAACATTCCGTTCCTTCCTTATTCCATGCATTTTATAAGGATTCTCTCGTTGAAGCGGCGAAAAATCAAACGGTTTGATTTTTGTGGTCGATCTATTTTGGTTTTGCCTGGGGAGCTGTAACCGCCTCTCCGGTACATTATTGCGGCTCAAACCGCCACGGTGTAAGTAAGACTTTGCAAATGTCCGCTCCTCACTCATCGCGAACATGGCTATAAAGGGCAGGTGATGACACGCTGCCCCGTTGATTTCACCTCACAGCACCTCAACCACTTCAAACTCTTCTGCGATAAGCTCCATCTCCTCAGAAAAATGTCCTTCCCCGGTGAAAAACCGCTGATGCTCTTTCTGCCAGTATTCAAGGCTTAAATCGCCTTCACCTTCTTTGCGGGCAAACGCCTCTGTCACATCACAAAAACGTACCAGTCGCATCGACATCAGCCTTGTTACGCAGACCGGGACATTCTGGCCATCGAGGATGATGTTATAACTCCCAATCCGCGGGGCAGACGCTTCCTGCTGGTAAGAGGCAAAAGAGCCGCAGGAGGCCGTTTTGATACCTCTTTTAATAAGTTCGGCAAGCTCGCTGGCCAGTTCAGGGCTGTCACCCATTTGCCAGGCCTCTGCGCCCGGATACTTCATTTTTAATGCTTCAACCGCAGCCATCTAAATCCCTTCTTAACCATAGATAAAAAATGTCATACCCGTTTATTCTTCTTACTTACTTAAACAGCTTCTGCACAAATTCGGCATAGGCCGGACGCCAGACGTCCATCTCATGGCCTGCGCCAGGATAGTTTTTATATTCAAAGTTGATGCCTTTTGCCTCCAGCTCGCGTTTGAGCCCGGCAATATCCTCGCCGGTGACGGCGTCTTTTTCGCCCACCACCACGGTGAAGTTATGCAGTTGTTTGTTCACCTCCTGCGGCTTGTTAAGCTGCGCGCTGATGCCCGCATCCGGCACGGTGGCGGTGGTGACGCCGCTGAAGGTGCCCAGCCAGCCGAAATTGTCGAGGTGGTGCATGCCGGAGAACAGCGCCTGGAAGCCGCCCTGGGATAACCCCGCCAGCGCGCGGCCACTGGCGTCCTTGCGCACGTTAAAGCGCGCATCCACCAGCGGGATAATGTCCTGCATCAGTTCGCGATCGGCGGCTTTTGCATTCAGCGGATAGAAGGTCTTGCGACGCTCTTTCGGCGGGTAATTTTCCGGGATCGCGTCAGTGATGTCCGTTTCAGTATCCGGCACCACCACCAGCATTGGTTTGATTTTGCCCTCCGCCAGCAGGTTGTCCATGATTTGCGGCAGTCGCCCCTGATCGATAGCGGAAAGCCCGGTATCGCCAAAGCCGTGATAGAAATAGAGCACCGGCAGCGGTTCGCCCTGGCCGCTATAACCCGGCGGTGTCCAGACATACATCCGGCGCTCAGATGCCAGGGCTCTGGAGTGATACGTCACCGTCAGCAGATCGCCATGCGGCACGGCACGGTCATCCAGAATACTGCCCGGCACGAGGATCAGGCTGGTATTCACCTGGCGCTGCGGCTTCTGGAAGCGGCTTCCCGTATCAACGGAGCGGAAGCCGTCCACATCAAAGTAATATTCATACAGGTTCGGGGCCATCACGTCGCTTTTCCACGTCCAGACGCCGTTTTCGCCTTTGCTCATATCATGGGAAGCAAGTCTGTCCGGGCTGGAGCCGGTGACCACCGATACGCGCTTTGCGTCCGGAGCGAACAGGCGGAAGGTGATGCTTTTATCGGCGTTCACCTGGGTCACATACTGGCTGACCGGTATGGCTTGATCCGGCGTGGCCGGGAAGGGCGCGGCAACAACCGGTGCCGCCGCGCCGCCGAGGAGTGCCGTGATGGCAAGTGCCAGGGTGATGTTCTTCTTCATATTCAGTCCCTCGTTGTTATGTTGTCGGTACCCGTCATTCTGAACAATATCTGATGACGATGGGCTACAATTCAGTCATTTGCACAAAAAATCAACCCTGATTTCTGGCAAAAGAACGACAAGCGATAAAGCGTGATCCCCACACTCAATAAAAAGAAACAGTGGTGCTAATTTTACAAAACAACTCACCATAAGATAAAAAGGACAACACTATGTCTCCTCGTACTCTGCCTCTGTGGGCCGTCGCTGCGGTGGCGGGCATCTTACCGCTTCATGCTGCGCAGGCGGCAAGCGCGGTAAAATTTCCCGATAAGGTCTGCAACGTCACTGAATATGGCGCTGAAGGCCACCGTTTACAGATCGCGCTTAATACCGATGCCATACAGAAAGCCATTGATGACTGTGCGGCAGCAGGCGGCGGAACGGTACTGATACCGAAAGGCAATTTCTTAACCAATCCGCTTTTTCTGAAGAATAATATCCAGCTGAAACTTGAGAAAGACGCCACGCTGGTGGCTTCTACGGAAGAGGCCGCTTATCGCGCCGGTAATAAAACGAAATATGCTGAAGCGGAAAACGGCTGGCTGCCGTTTATCAGTATTGCAGATGCCCAAAATGTGGCGATTGTCGGCGAGGGGACAATTGATGGTCAGGGGGCGGTATGGTGGGAGCGCTGGCGGGAAAATATTCGCGCTACCGGGAAAAAGGGCGGCACTGACCGGCCACGGTTGATCTATATTACGCGCTCGAACAATGTGCTGATTGACGGCGTCACCCTGACGCATTCGCCAAGCTTCCATATAGTGACCCGCTATGCGCACGATGTGGATATTAACGGTACGCGCATTCTTTCACCCTGGCATGCTCCCAATACGGATGCCATTGATCCTATCGACAGTCAGAATGTCCGCATCACCAATAATTACATCGACTGCAATGACGATCATATTGCCATTAAAGCGGAAAAAGCCGATCCGCGTTTCCCGGACGGCGTGGTGGAGAATATCTATATTGCCAACAATACCCTGAAACAGGGGCGCGGCATTTCCATCGGCAGTGAAAGCGCAGGCGGCGTGAATAAGGTGCTGGTGGAAAATAATACCTTCGAAGGTTCGATGTATGGCATCCGTATTAAAAGCCCGCGCGGGAAGGGCGGTGAGGTAAAAAATATTATTTACCGCAATACCACCATGCATGATGTCGAGGTGCCGCTGGTCTTCTCTGCGTACTATAAAGCAGCGCCTATTGTCGAAGCGGAAGTTACGAAGCTGCTTAAGGCGGGCGGATTTACCCTTGGCGAGCAGATTTATCCGCCGGACAGCGATCCGAAACAACCCTTCGACAAACACAAAACGCCGCACTTTCGCAATATCACAGTGGAGAATTTAATATCCACCGGAGACAGCAAAGCGGCTGCCTTTATCATAGGTACGCCGGAAGCGCCGCTGAGCGGATTCCATTTCAGTAATGTGAATATTGAAGCCGTTCAGGGGCTACGCATTCGCAATGCAGAGCTGGAAACCCGGGGGCTGACCCTGGAAGTGAAAGAGGGGCCGGCAATCAAAAAGGATGCAGGAGCTATCGTGCGCGAATAAGCATTCCAGGCCGCAGCGCAGGCGGCTTATCGCCTGCGCACATATAAAACATTGCCTGACGGGGGTGTTGGCTGGCTAATCCCGAAGCGGGCGCTGACAGGATCGTAACTAACAGAAAGCAAAAAGCCCGCTAAAAAGCGGGCTTCTTAAATATGGCTCCTCTGACTGGACTCGAACCAGTGACATACGGATTAACAGTCCGCCGTTCTACCGACTGAACTACAGAGGAATCGTGTGAACGGGGCGAATAGTAGCGGCGCGATCCGGGCTTGTCAAAGGGTGGATTGCCTGTCGACAACCGTTTGCTGACAAATTCAGCAATCCGCTGATTTCCTCACCGAAACCCGTATTCGTGCACCAGTACAGTGCAGGGGTGCCTCCTGATGGAACGCTTTCAAACCGCTGTTTCAGTGATGAAAACGTAGCGGGTAATCAGAATCTCTTATTATCTGGTGGGTTACGAGCGACCAGAGAGGCTTTGCCAAAACTGGCAAGCATCTTGCAACTCCTCCGACATGATGACTGCCAGCGTGGCACTGTTATTCCGTACCGGAGGCAATATGAACTTTAGACGACTGAAATACTTCGTGAAAATCGTCGACATTGGCAGCCTGACTCAGGCCGCAGAAGTCCTGCATATCGCGCAGCCCGCCCTGAGCCAGCAAGTTGCCACCCTTGAAGGGGAACTGGATCAGCAGTTGCTGATCCGTACCAAACGAGGCGTCACGCCAACGGAAGCGGGCAAAATTCTCTATGCGCATGCGCGCACCATTCTGCGTCAGTGCGAGCAGGCGCAGCTGGCGGTGCATAATGTCGGCCAGACGCTGCGCGGCCAGGTGTCGATCGGCCTTGCGCCGGGCACGGCGGCCTCGTCCATCACCATGCCGTTATTGCAGGCGGTGCGTATGGAGTTGCCGGACGTCACCGTCTATCTGCATGAAAACAGCGGCATGTCGCTGAATGACAAACTGCTGAGCGGTCAGCTGGATATGGCGGTGCTGTATGAGCGCGCGCCGGGCGCGGGCATCACCAGCCAGCCGCTGCTGAAAGAAGATCTTTACCTCGTGGGTACCCGCGATTGTCCGGGTCAGAGCGTTGATCTGGCGGCGGTGGCGGACATGAATCTATTCCTGCCGCGGGATTACAGCGCGGTGCGCCTGCGTGTTGATGAAGCTTTTTCCCTGCGCCGCCTGACGGCGAAAATTATCGGCGAGATCGAGTCCATCGGCACGCTGACCGCCGCCATTGCCAGCGGGATGGGCGGCACCGTGTTGCCGGAATCCGCTGCCCGTTCCCTGTGCGAAGCCACTAACGGCTGGATGGCGCGGATCACCTCGCCCTCCATGAGCCTGCCGCTGTCACTGAACTGCTCCGCACGCGGGCCGCTGTCGCCGCAGGCCCAGGCCGTGAAAGAGATCTTAATGTCGCTGGTCAGCCGTCCGTCGCTGGAGGCGCGTGAGCTGCTGCTGGTGGGCTAGGGTTATTCCTTTTCGACATAAGATGCAGGTTTTTATTATTTGTTACCCCGGCCTTCAGACTCTAACAATAGCGTTATGTCTGAAGGCCGGGAGAGAAGGGTGAATTTCCAGCAACTTAAAATAATCCGTGAAGCGGCGCGGCGGGATTTCAATCTCACCGAAGTCGCCAATATGCTTTACACCTCGCAGTCGGGCGTCAGCCGTCATATCCGCGAACTGGAAGAAGAGTTAGGGATTGAGATTTTCATCCGGCGCGGCAAGCGATTGCTGGGCATGACCGAGCCGGGTAAGGCACTGCTGGTCATTGCCGAGCGCATTCTTAACGAGGCCAGCAATGTGCGGCGGCTGGCGGATCTCTTCACCAACGATGCCACCGGCGTGCTGACCATCGCCACCACTCACACCCAGGCGCGTTACAGCCTGCCGCCGGTGATCAAATCTTTCCGCGCCCTGTTTCCGGAAGTGCGTCTGGAACTGATCCAGGGTACGCCGCAGGAAATTGAAACTCTGCTGCACAATGGCGGGGCGGATATCGGTATCGCCAGTGAGCGGCTGAGCAACGATCCGGCGCTGGTGGCCTTCCCCTGGTTCCGCTGGCATCACAATCTGCTGCTGCCGGTGGATCATCCGTTAAATACCGTCAATCCGTTAACGCTGGAGGAGATCGCCCGCTGGCCGATTATCACCTATCGTCAGGGGATCACCGGACGTTCGCGTATCGACGAAGCCTTTATGCGCAAAGGGCTGGCGCCGGATATTGTGCTGAGTGCGCAGGACTCCGATGTGATCCGCACCTATGTGGAGCTGGGGCTGGGCATTGGCCTGGTGGCGGAGCAGTCCGGCGACGGTCTCGAATCCGGCGGCCTGGTGCGTCTGGATACCCGTCATCTGTTTGACGCCAATACGGTCTGGCTGGGGCTGAAGCGCGGCCAGCTGCAGCGCAACTATGTCTGGCGCTTTATCGAACTGTGTAATGCCGGGCTGTCGCTGGATGAGATCAAACGTCAGGCGATGGAGCCGGACGACGTGGCGATTGATTATCAGATTTAGCGAAGGGTGATCTGCCCGGCAGAAGCCGGGCAGCGGGTTCAGGACTTAAAACTGGACGGAATAATTCACACCAAAGGTGCGTCCACGACCTTTGTATTCATAGAGGGAGGATGCGCCATAAGTCGGGCTGTAGAGCATCTGCGCGCGCTGGCCCCAGACGGTGGTGTAATCCTTATCAAGCAGGTTCTCAATGCTGAACGCCAGGTTCCCCACCGGTAAGGCATAGCCGCCGATCAGATCAACGGTGTTGTAGCCGTCGATTTTATTGCCATTTGCATCGCTAACATCAAAGGACTGCGTAGTCTGTACACGCAGGCTCCAGGGATCCGGCGCCCAGCCGACATAAGCAGTGGCTTTTGACGGGCTGGCGTAACTCACATCCCACTTATCCCATTTGCCGTCAACGCGGGTTTCGGATTTCAGCACGTTAAAGTTCACGCCGGTGCTCCAGTCCGTTTCCGGAATAAAGTAATCCACCGCCCCTTCCACACCGTAAATACGGCGCTTATCGTCATCGACGTTAATGGTCATGTCGCTGCGGTTAATGGAGATGGATTTATCCGACAGGGAATAATAGGCGGCCAACTGGGTGCGCAGGGCATCGCCGGTATAGCGCCAGCCCAGCTCGTAGGAATCCACTTTGATCCCCTGGAGTTTCGATTGTCCGACGTTGACGCTGTTCAGCAGACGATAGTGGCCGTTGACCAGGCGGTAGGTGCCGTTGCCGTAGTATTTCCCTGGATCCGGTAATTCCACGCCCTGGGAGAAGTTCACCCACGCCTGCTGGCGTTCGGTCAGATGCAACAGGATCCCGGCGTTATACAGGAAGTTGTCATAGTCGGTGGTGCCGCCAGGGATGTCGTCAGCCGAGCGGGCCGTGCCTTTGGCAATCGCCTGCTGCTGCGTGTAACCGATGAAATCATCAATGGCATTACGCGTTTTCTGGTAACGCACGCCGCCGCTCAGGGTAACCAGATCGTTGACGTCGTAGCTGGATTGCAGGAAGGCGGCTAGGTTGGTGATCTCATAGCCCGGATAGCGCCCGGTGGTATAGATGCTCTGGTTATTCAGA
The DNA here is from genome assembly GCF_001888805.2 of Enterobacter sp. SA187. NCBI lineage: Bacteria > Pseudomonadati > Pseudomonadota > Gammaproteobacteria > Enterobacterales > Enterobacteriaceae > Enterobacter > Enterobacter sp. SA187. Next base: position 3,788,126 of record NZ_CP019113.1, on the reverse strand, counting down.
CCGCCGGAGGCGCTGGATTTAGCCAGATCGAAGAACATCTGGTTGGAGGTAAAGCGCTCGTGATCGGCATCGAGCCCATAAGTCAGCTGCAGGCCGTCCAGCGGTTTGCTGTTCAGCGTCAGTTTTGCGCCGTACTGATCGGTATCCTGCTGCGAGGAGGAGAGGCTGGTCACCGCGCCGCCTGCGACAGTCGGGAACGGATAAAAGGTCAGGGATTCATCGCGATAATAAACCTGGCCCACCAGCTCCTGGCCGAGGAAATCCGTATTCGAGTACTGCATGCTGATCAGGTGGCGTTCGGTACCCGGAATACGGTCCGAATTCAGACCTTTACTGGCATAAGCTTTACCGTTACCCGTTACCGCCGAGAAATTCTCCCCGAGGAACAGGCCGTAGTCTTCATCGCCCTGGCTTTTATAGTACTGGCTGACGACCTGCAATTGCTGTGTATCATCAATTGCCAGCGTGCCGGTGCCCGTCACATCCAGACGATCGGAATACTGCAAGCCGGTCTGGGTATTGTCCAGCAGCGTGGCATCGCCGTTACCGTCATACCAGCCGCCAAACTTCTGGTAAGCCACAGCCATGCGCCCGGAAATTTTGTCGTTTCCGCCGGAGATGGCGCTTGCCACCCGCTCATCATGATCTTTACTGCTGTTAAATCCGGTTTTGCTGCCGGCTTCAAATTCCACCTGCGTGTCCGGCTGGCCTTTTTTGGTGACGATATTGATAAGCCCGCCAGTACTGCCGCCGCCGTAAAGGGAGGTGGAGCCGGAGATCACTTCGATATGCTTGATGTTGAACGGATCGATGGCGTCCAGCTGGCGGCTGTCGGTGCGCGAGGAGTTCAGGCGCACGCCGTCAATCAGTACCACAATTGCGCGGCCACGCATATTCATGCCGTAATTCGTGCGGCCCTGGCTGCTGACATCCATGCCAGGGATCAGCTGCGACAGCGCGTCTTTCAGCTCTTTGCCGCCTTTAACCTGCTGTTCAAGCTCTGCGCCTTCAATAACCCAGGTGGTTTGCGCCATTTCGGCTACGGTGCGATGAGTGCGACTGGCGGATACCACCATATCCTGTTCACTGGTTTGCTGTGCCAGCGCGGGCGTTATCATAGCCAGAAATAGCGGGTTAAGCGCCCAGAGCGTCTTTTTGCAGGTGTTCATTATCATTCCTTAGTTTTTATACATAATCCGCGTGAACGCCAGGCGGCATCACGCCGGAATTAGATCAATAAAATCAGCACGAAAGGGAACATTTATTTTTTGAGAATAAGAATTTTGCCGATAATGGTTATCATTAGCAATATGAATTGTTAGATTTTGTGAATTTTTTGCGTGCGACGGCAAGAAAATGAAAAACAAGGAATTGGCTGCGGCGGAAATGCAAAAACCCCGCTCAGGTTTCCCTGAGCGGGGCTCTCGAATTTGGCTCCTCTGACTGGACTCGAACCAGTGACATACGGATTAACAGTCCGCCGTTCTACCGACTGAACTACAGAGGAATCGTGTGAACGGGGCGAATACTACTGGCCCCCGATATTTGTGTCAACAGCAAATTTAACTTGCTGATTCAACTGGCGAATATTAGCTCAAATTGCTGTTTCAGTGAACATAAGGCGGTTCATCGTTAACAGCAGTACTATTGCCGCGCAGCCGTGCCAGCGGATCCTGACGGTAAAACTGGCAGAAACGCTGCCACAGCGCCGGGAAACGCGGAGCGAACAGCTCAGGCGCGCTGAAGAAATACTCCGACAGCACGGCGAAACATTCTGCGGGATCGGTGGCTGCGTAGGCATCAATGCTGGCCGCGCTTTCGCCCACCAGGTCGATCTCATCCTGAATGTTGTTCATGGCGGCGTGCAGATCATGCTCCCAGCCAGCCACTTCGCGCAGGGGGATCAGCGGCACGCCGCTGGCGCGGTCGCCGTTGCGCGTATCCAGCTTATGCGCCACTTCATGAATAATCAGGTTAAAGCCGGAGGTGTCGAACGAATCCTGAATGTCGAGCCAGTTTAAGATCACCGGCCCCTGCTGCCAGCTCTGCCCTGACTGCACCATGCGCTGACTGTGCACCAGCCCGATGTCATCTTCCCATTCGTCGTCCACCACAAAAGGCGCAGGATAGATCAGCACTTCGTGAAAACCGTCGAGCCATTCGATGCCCAGTTCCAGCACCGGTAAGCAGAAGAGCAGGGCGATACGACAGCTTTTCAGCTCATCCAGCTCCAGCCCCTGCAGCGCGACCAGGCGTTTTTGCTGCAAAAAGCGATCGGCAAGCTGAACCAGCCGGTTTTGTTCCTCCGGGGTCAGAGTCGATAACATCGGGACGGCAAGCGCATTTTCCCAGGGGAGCGCCAGAGTCCGTGCCGTTTCATTTGCTTTCCAGGGCCATTTAATCATCGCTTTGCTCGCAAACTCGTCACTTGAACACAATTGCAGGGACAGGGTCTGTTAAAATGCCAAAGAACCTGGCATGATGGCAACCATCAGAACGGAGAGATGCCGGAGCGGCTGAACGGACCAGTCTCGAAAACTGGAGTAGGGGCAACTCTACCGGGGGTTCAAATCCCCCTCTCTCCGCCATTATTCAATCACTTATCCCGTTTCGTTTCAGTGACCGACGTCCCGTTGAGAAAATCCTTTATTCCTGCTGAACCCGGATAGTAGTCTCCCCGCACCTATCTTGCTACCGCTTTATTCTCAAATTGCGGCCATAAAAAAAGCCCGCACAGGGGCGGGCTTTAGCACAAGCGGTTATCAGAACTGGTAAGTCAGACCAACGCCGACTACGTCATCAGTGGCGATGCCGTTATCTTTGTAGAAGCTGTCATCTTCATCCAGCATGTTGATTTTGTAATCAACATAGGTGGACATGTTTTTGTTGAAGTAGTAGGTTGCGCCCACTTCGATGTAGTTCACCAGATCCTGGTCGACATAGTCAGTACCGTGTTTGGTGCTGTTACCGCCAAGGTCGTTACCTTTGGAGTAAACCCACGCCAGGGACGGACGCAGACCGAAGTCGAACTGGTACTGGGCCACCGCTTCAAAATTCTGCGTGTGGTTTGCGATACCCTCATCACCGTAAGGGGTCATGTTGTGGGTTTCAGCGTACATCATCGCCAGATATACATTATAAGCATCGTACTTCAGGCCAAAGGTCCAGGCGTCTGCTTTATCGCCGCCAGCAGCTTTGCTGTAACGATCGTTCACTCCACCCGCCGCAACCTGTTCGTTAGTACGGTCAGAAGTCGCATAGGCCGCGCCCAGGCTCAGGCCTTCCAGCGCGCCCTGGAAGTTATAGGATGAAGACAGACCAAAGCCGTCGCCGTTCTGGAAGCGCACGTCGTCATGACCGTTTTTAGTGCCTTCCTGATCTTCGTTCGTGTTACTACCTTCGTTATTACCCTGGTACTGCAGCGCAAAGTTCAGGCCTTCAACCGCACCGAAGAAATCAGTGTTGCGGTAGGTGGCTACGCCGTTCGCACGGCCAACCATAAAGTTGTCGGTCCAGGTGTAGGAATCACCACCGAATACCGGCAGCATATCGGTCCAGGCTTCAACGTCGTACACCACGCCGTAGTTACGGCCATAGTCGAAGGAGCCAAAATCGCTGGCGCGCAGACCGGCGAATGCCAGCTTAGCGAAGGTGTTGTCGCTGCCTTCAGTGTCGCTTGCCATGGTTTTCAGCAGCACCTGGCCATAACCGCTCAGGCCGCTGTTGATCTGGGTTTCGCCTTTGAAGCCCAGCTCCATGATGGTTTCATCGCCATCATCGCCCGGGTTATCAGAGAACGTATGACGGGCATCGACTTTACCGTACAGGTCCAGTTTATTACCGTCTTTGTTATAAATTTCAGCTGCGTTAGCCGCGCCAGCCATTAACAGGGCGGGCACAATAATTGCCAGTACTTTTCTTTTCATTATTTAATCCCTTCGCATCATATGAATAATAATCTATATGAATATATGTGATTTGAGGTTAAATCACAGTCCCGATACTATTCTATAAAGTTCATATTTTTTTAAAGGAAAGGTGTAAGTAAATCATATTATATATTGCAATTTGTTTCTTAATTTCCTGGTATTTATCGCATCAATATCAATGGGTTGCAATCATAATCGCCAATTATGTAATTGCGGTTTTATTAATTATTAGCGTATTTTATGTTGCTGGTATTCATGGATTTTATTGATTGGTGAGTTAGTATTTATATAATGTATGATTAACGCCTTGGGCAAAAAAAAAGCCAGCCCAAACAGGCTGGCGACATCAAGGCATTAGCATGATAACGAAATGAAGGAATATAAAAAGTCATGCAGGTTAATAACGGCGAAATAATGACATAAACAGGAGCCGGCCCGCAACGGCAATTTGCTTTTAAAGAGTTGCGCCGCTCTGACTGCTACACTGGCGTTATAGCCGACAATAAAGGAGAGGGCGATGGCGGATGTGCATGACAAAGCAACGCGCAGTAAAAATATGCGTGCCATCGGCACGCATGACACGGCCATTGAACAGCGGCTGGCCGCATTACTCACCGACCTCGGGCTGGCGTTTCACGTGCAGGACGCCACGCTGCCTGGCCGCCCGGATTTTGTGATTGATGATTACCACTGCGTCGTCTTCACCCACGGCTGTTTCTGGCATCACCATAACTGTTATCTGTTTAAAGTCCCGGCGACGCGTACCGATTTCTGGCTGGCGAAGATCGGCCAGAACGTTGCGCGCGACAGGCGCGATCTGACGCAGCTGCGCGCGGACGGCTGGCGGGTACTGGTGGTGTGGGAGTGCGCCCTGCGCGGGCGGCAGAAGCTGAGCGATGAAAGGTTAAGCGTGCGGCTGGAGGAGTGGATCTGCGGCGGCGGCGAGGCCGCGCAGATCGATACGCAGGGAATACAGACTATTTCCTGATCTCACAGGAGGCCACCACCGGCCGGGCAGGGAACAGGTATTTCCCGAGGGTGACCAGCACCACCGCAAGAATAATAATCCCCAGCGCCAGCCACTCTACCGGCGACAGCACTTCACCGGCAAAAGTGGTGCCGAGCAGCACCGCCACCACCGGATTCACATAGGCGTAGCTGGTGGCCACCGCCGGGGTGGTATTGCGGATAAGGTACATATAGGCGCTGATGGCGATAATCGAGCCAAAAATGGCCAGATAACCCACCGCGACAAAGCCTGACAGCGTCGGCAGAGCGGTCAGCGTCTCCCCGCTACAGAAAGACGCCGCCAGCAGCACAACACCCGCCGCCAGCATTTCAATCGCCCCCGCCATCATGCCGACCGGCAGTTCAATGCGCGACCCATAAACCGAGCCGAATGCCCAGCTCAGGGAGCCGATCAGGATCATGACCGCGCCCAGCGGATTCCCGCTCAGGTTGCCGCCGCTGTTTAGCAGCACAATGCCGCACAGGCCAATGGCAATGCCAAGCCACTCCAGTTTGCGGGTCCGGATACCAAAAAAATGGCTGAAGCAGAGCGTGAACAGCGGCACCGTCGCCACCACCACCGCGGCGATCCCCGACGGCACGTTCTGGTGCTCGGCCACCGTGACCATGCCATTGCCCACCGCCAGAAGTAACACGCCGATCAGCGCGGCGTTGAGCAACGGGCGCAGCGGCGGCAGTCGATGCCCGCGGATCAGCAGGAAGGTCATCAGCAGCACGCCCGCCGTCAGAAAGCGGACGCCCGCCATCATCAGCGGCGGCCAGCTTTCGACCCCGACGCGAATAACAAAGTAGGTGGAACCCCAGATAATATAAAGCGCGAAAAGAGAACCAATAAGCGGTAAAAGCTGCCTGAAACGCATACGCCCTCACGGCGGAACAGTAAGAAGGCTTACAGTAAACGACAAAAGTAGTTAGCTGGCGAGTCATTTACTCGTCGGGGGAATGTTAATTTTTTGTTGACTTTACGCCGGGCATTTCGCGCCGGGCGTTTATGCTCCATACTCATTGTTATATCAACAAAAAAGAGAAGGAATGTATTTTGGCGGGAAGTAGTTTATTAACCTTACTGGACGATATTGCCACCTTACTGGATGACATTTCGGTGATGGGCAAACTGGCGGCGAAAAAAACGGCGGGCGTGCTCGGGGATGATTTGTCGCTCAATGCCCAGCAGGTGTCCGGCGTGCGCGCTAACCGCGAGCTGCCGGTGGTGTGGAGCGTGGCGAAAGGATCGCTGCTCAATAAAGTGATCCTTGTGCCGCTGGCGTTGCTCATCAGCGCCTTTATTCCGTGGGCGATCACGCCGCTGCTGATGGTGGGCGGGGCATTTTTATGTTTTGAAGGTGTTGAAAAGGTACTGCATACTCTGCATGCCCGTAAGCACAAAGAGACGCCGGAAGCGCGACAGCAGCGTCTGGCGGCTATTGCCGCCCAGGATCCGAAAACCTTTGAGCGCGATAAAATTAAAGGGGCGGTGCGTACCGACTTTATTCTGTCGGCAGAAATCGTCGCCATCACGCTGGGCATTGTGGCCGATGCGCCGCTGCTGAATCAGGTTCTGGTGCTGTCGGGTATCGCGCTGGTGGTCACCATCGGCGTTTACGGCCTCGTCGGAGTGATCGTTAAACTGGATGATGTGGGTTACTGGCTGGCGGAGAAACCCGGTGCTGTGGCAAGATCTGTCGGCAAGGGCCTGCTGGTGGTTGCCCCCTGGCTGATGAAGGCGCTCTCCATCATCGGTACGCTGGCGATGTTTCTGGTGGGGGGCGGGATCGTGGTGCACGGTATCGCCCCGCTGCACCATGCCATTGAACACGCGGCTGCCGCGCACGGCGCGGTGGTGCAGGCAACCTTACCTATGCTGGCAAATCTAGTGCTGGGCTTTGTGATTGGCCTGGCCGTTGTGGCGGTGGTAAAAGCTGTCGCACGGTTACGCGGTGCGGCGCATTAATCTTCTCCTGCCCGGCGCTGCCGGGCAGATTTACCGGCACAACTTATGACATTCAGGAAACTCGTAGTGCTGTTAAAAAAGTTGCGCCACTCTTTTGATCCCGCGCGGATCGTTAACCTCTGTTTTGCTTTCGTGCTGATTAGCTCAACCTTGCTCACCTGGCGCGAGGCCGTGGTGCTGGAAGATGCCTATGCCGCCAGCCAGCAGACCACTCTGGATAAAGCCGCCTCTGCGCTGGATCGACAGTTGCAGACCGGCGTGAATCTGCTGCTGTTCTATCGCAACAGTATGCAGACCGCGATGCAAACCCCGCTCGCTTTTGATGTCCTCAACAATGTTCAACATGATTTTTCCACCGTCCGCCAGCAGCCGTTCTGGCAGATTGATGTAGACGCCCGGCGTACGCTGGCGCTGAACGGCGTGGGCGATGACTTTGTCCGCCGCCATCCGCTGCTGAGCCGCGATATTCCCGCCCTGAATTATGAAATGACTGCCGCGCTGGAAATGGGCTATATGATGCGCCTCTCTTCGGTTTATCCGGTGGCGCCGGAACGCGCGATGTACGTCTCCCGCGCGGGCTATTTTCTTTCAACCAGCGCTCCGCCAGGCACCGATGATATCGTTACCCGCTACCAGAGGATCATTAATTCGTCCTGGTTCAGCGGTCAGTCGCAACATAATAATCACGAACGCAATGTGCGCTGGTTTGCCCATACCGGCCATAAGGGCGCTTACGTCACCGCCAGCATTCCGCTCGACCATCAGGATTACTGGTACGGCACCATTGCGCTACAGTTCCCGGTGGTCCTGCTTAAGAAGCAACTGGAAGACTCCCTTACCGATGAAGACCAGGGCGAGTATCAGCTCTATGACAGCGAGTTCAGGTTAATCACCGCCTCGACGAATAACGATGCCGCGCCGGAAGCGTTCAGCGAGGCAGATCGGCATGAGCTGCTACAGGCAGTCGCCCATGAGACCACCGGTAATCTGCATCTCGGCAGCCAGTTTGTCAGCTGGCAAAACCTCCGCCATTTCGACGGTGTACTGATCCGTATTCACTCCCTGAGCGCCGGTCTGGATGGCGATTTTGGCACCATCAGCATTGTGATTGCGCTGCTCTGGCTGCTGTTCACCACCATGGTGCTGCTGTCATGGATGGTGATCCGCCGGATGGTTCGCAATATGTACCAGATGCAAAACTCCCTGCGATGGCAGGCCTGGCACGATCCCCTGACGCGCCTGAGCAACCGCGGTGGGCTGTTTGAGCAGGCGAAAAAACTCACCGCGCAAAGCCAGCAAACCGGCGAGCCGTTATCGGTGATCCAGATTGACCTCGACCATTTTAAACAGGTCAATGACCGTCACGGACACCAGGCGGGCGATCGGGTGCTGGCGCACGTGGCGCGGCTGATAGAAAACACGCTGGGATCCACTGATGCGGCGGGACGCGTGGGCGGAGAAGAGTTCTGCGTGATTTTGCCGGACAGCACGCTGGCGCAGGCGAAGGCCCTGGCTGAACGTATCCGGGCGCGCATCGCCGCGAAAGAGATCCTGCTGCCGAAAGGCCGTACCTTAAGGATGACCGCGTCGCTGGGTGTCAGCAGCGGCGTGGCCGATGAGATGACCAATTTTGAGATGTTGCAGTCCATCGCCGATAACCGGCTTTACCGTGCCAAGCGCAGCGGGCGCAATCAGGTATGCGCCAGCGATGAAGATCAGGAATCGCCAAGCCAGTGATCCAGCCCTTCACGCCAGCCTGCCGGGCCTTTTAACGTCGTGCGATACACGCGGTCTGGATCGTCATTAGCGAGCGTGACGCCGTCGCGGTTAAGGCCTTTCACCACTACCGCAAAATCGACGTTATCCAGTAAAGGAGCGTCGTTGGGGCCATCGCCAAGCCCGATAGTGGTGTGGGGATGACCAACGCGCTGGCGGTACTGACTGGTCAGCCAGTTTACGGCCTGGTCTTTACCGCCGCGCTGATCCAGCACATGCCAGTAGCGCGCCCCCTGCATAAAACGCAGCCCGAGGCCTTCCAGGGCGCTGCGGAAGGCGTTCATGCGTTCATCACTGTCGCGCCAGATTAACGTCTCAGAAGCCTCGTGCAGCCGCGCCAGGCCCGCCTGGGTAGGCGTCAGGCCGGTAACCTCCGCCAGTACCCGGTCTTCCAGTTCACTGAACAGGGTAAATTTGAAGCCATGCTGCTCGCGTAACCGAATCAGAACCTGTACCACCTCGTCATGGGACGCACCGTTAATCAGTCGCGGGTAATCGGCGTGATCCTGCCAGTGCGTATCCAGATGGATCACCGCGCCGTTCTCGGCAATAAAAGGTAGATCCTGTAAGCCAAGACTTTTCTGCAACGCCATCATTTCGGCGGCGGTTTTGCTGCTGCATAAAATGACCGGGATCTGCTGCTGTCCAAGGCGGCTCAGCCATTCGGCGGCGGGCTGCCAGTCCCAGGTATGGCTGTCCAGCAGAGTGCCATCGAGGTCGGTGAAAATCAGTAGCGGGTCGTGAAGGGCTGGCATAAAAGCGGCTCCTGTAGTCAGAATAAAATGGCGCAGAGCTAAGAAAATTCTTAAATACTGTGAAGGTTTGTAAGGCTTTTTGTCAGAGGTGCAACGCTGCAAGTCTTCTGCCGCGCGACCTTGCCAATTATAACCTTTATGAATTCTATGTTAGTGAATTATTACCATTGTAAATATATCCTTGTCAGCTATATCAATAGTAGATACAGTCTCTCCCGCATCAGATTTCCTGGTGTAACGAATTTTCAAGTGCTTCTTGCAATCGCAAGCTTTAACCCGGCCTCCCCAGGCCGGGTTTTTTTATATCCTGATGTCAGCGGTTCAGTTCTGATGCGCTAAAATCACGAATATCCAGCTCAAATGCCTCCGCCAGCTCCCGCCACGTATGATAATCGCGCCCGTCAACGCTCACCCGTTGTCCGTCATCGCTGTCTATACGATGAATATTGCTTTCGCTGATTTCATTGATGGCGGCCAGCAGAGCGTCAACGTTGATTTCACCTTCGCCAGAAGGTTTAGTGCCGTGATCGCCTTTCATTGCCGTTACCTCTTTCGCCCCGACAGCCTAAGTATAGACGGTGGAGAAAAGCAGCAATAAGGCAGATGAACACTGTCAGAACAGCGGATTTGATCTACACTGGCAAAAATGCATTCAGGAGGATGAAAATGAAGGTAAACGATAAGGTTACGGTGAAAACGGACGGGGGTCCTCGCCGTCCGGGAGTGGTTCTGGCCATCGAGCCGTTCAGTGAGGGCACCATGTATCTGGTATCCCTTGAGGACTACCCGTTAGGCATCTGGTTCTTTAATGAACTCGGGCATCCGGACGGGATATTTGTTGAGAAGCAGGAACAGTAAACCCTCCGGCGGGGGAGGGGAGCGCCCGCTTACCCTCTCACCGCATGTTAACGAAAATACCGTTGGTCACATTATCGGTGAGACGCACCACGTGATAGATCACTTGCTTATTATGCGTTTTTATTTTTCTTTTAATATTACCCTTATGTGATGATACCGTTTTCGCTTTAATATTCATTTGATCTGATATTTGAATGGTTCCCTGCCCGGACATCCACATTTTCAGCATACTGGATTCAGTACGGCTTAAAGAGAGTGTAGGGAGATTAATGGAACCCGTGCCCTTTGACTCCGTATTCAGACAACCACCGAGGATGTCGTCCAGAGATTCAGGCTTAATCGATTTTGAACTAATTAATAAGTTTTTGCGTACCAGCAGGTATTCATCAAAGTGGATATTAGCAATTGCCATAAACACGATAAACATTGTTTTCGGATACTGATTAATGATTTGCTTAATTTGCAGGCTCAGTTCCTGGTCATGAATAAAGCAGTCTTCATTAATAAATACCACTGCGGGTTTTAGCGCCTCGCAGGCAGATCCAAGCTCATCCACTGTCTGTACATCATTGATTTCTCGCTTTTTTACTCCCCGGCTTGTCAGGTATCCGGTTAATCCCAACCTGGTATAACTGCATAAATCCATAATAATCGTTGACATGGCATACCCTCACTCAATGCGTAACGATAATTCACCCCTGCCTGAATGCTGTACGATCAGCCAACCGGATGAAAATAATCTAAAAAGCGTTTGAGCAACACAAGACTTTCAGGCGAACTTACTATCCCGTAAAGTTACGTATAATTTGCCAGGAATCATCTTAAAGTAAAGTAAATGTTTAGTTATGTGAAGAGGGTAAAAACAAATAAGCCGCGCCAGTTATATCCTGGTAGATGTGCCTGCAATAAATTTTTAGGAATAACCTCAGGAAAACTGCACTAACGTTATGGATTAGTATTTTGCGGCAGCTCGCCAACAATATCCGCCAGCAGATTGAAGATTTCGCTGAATAAATGTTCGCAGAAGGGCGCGATAAGGGGCATCAGTAAAGCCATCAGCAGAATGCCGACGCTGAGCGTGATGGGAAAACCAATAGAGAAAACAGAAAGCTGCGGCGCCATACGGTTCAGCAGGCCAAGGGACATATTGAGCGTCAGCAGCATGGTGATAACCGGCAGCGCCAGCATCAGACCATTGATAAAAATGAGGCCGCCAGCCCGTGCCAGCGCAAGAAACGCGTTGGTATTAATGGGGTTGTTGCCCACCGGCAGCGTATGGAAGGTATCCACCAGCATCGAAATCAGCCACAGATGACCGTCAAAGGTCAGAAACAGCAGCAGCGCCAGCAGATCCATAAAGCGCGCCAGCACCGGCATATTCAGGTTGCTGGCGGGATCAAAGAAGGTGGCGAAGGACAGACCCATTTGCAGGCCGATAAGCTCCCCTGCGGTGCGGATAGCGGCAAACGCGAACTGCATGGTAAAACCGAGCGCAATGCCGATTAAAATCTGCTGTAGCGCCAGCCATAGGGCATTGGCGGAGAAGATGGTGACGTCGTTCGCGGGCAGCGAGGGGGCGATCACAAAGGTGATCACCAGCCCCAGGCCCAGCTTAACGCGCTTGGGCACAGTGCGTTCGCTCAGAATAGGGGCTGTTGAGATCAGCGCCAGCACGCGCAGCAGCGGCCAGAAATACATACTTAGCCAGTGCAGCCACTGGTCGCTGGTGACGTGCAGCATCTCAGGCGTTATCCGATGATGTACGGGATGTTATTAAACAGACCGCGCATATAGTCGAGCAGTAAATTCAGCATCCACGGCCCGGCCACCACGATAGCCACCACCACCGCGATGATTTTTGGAATGAACGACAGCGTCATTTCGTTAATCTGCGTTGCCGCCTGCAAAATGCTGATCACAAGACCGGTAACCAGCGAAACCAGCAGCAGCGGCGCAGCCAGGGCAAGGGCGATTTTCATCGCCTCGGTGCCCATCATCATGACCGATTCAGGCGTCATAGTGCCATTCCTTAACTGTAGAAGCTCTGGGCCAGCGATCCCACCAGCAGCTGCCAGCCGTCAACCAGCACGAACAGCATCAGCTTGAAGGGTAACGCAATGGTCGCCGGGGGCACCATCATCATGCCGAGCGCCATCAGGACGCTGGCAATAACCAGATCGATAATCAAAAACGGAATGAAAATGGTAAAGCCGATCTGGAAAGCGGTTTTCAGTTCACTGGTGACATAAGCCGGCAACAGAATACGCATCGGCACCGCTTCCGGGCCCTGTAACGGGCCGGTATTCCCCAGCCGGGCAAACAGGGCCAGATCCGCTTCGCGGGTCTGCCGCATCATAAATTCTTTTAACGGCTGCGCGCCTTTTTCCAGCGCCACGTCGACGGAGATTTTGCTCTCGGAAAACGGCTGGTACGCCTCGGTATAAATCTTGTCGATCACCGGGGACATAATGAAAAAGGTCAGAAACAGCGCCAGACCCAGCAACACCTGGTTTGGCGGCGCGGAGGGCGTACCCAGCGCGTTACGCAGCAGGCCGAACACAATGATGATGCGCGTAAAGCTGGTCATCATCAGCAGAATGGCAGGCAGGAAGGTGAGCGAGGTGATAAACACCAGCGTCTGCACCGGCAGCGACCAGCTCTGGCCGCCACCGGCAAGCGGCTGGCTGATCAGACCCGGCAGCTGGGCAAACGCAGAGGGCGCAATCAGCATTAAGCCAGCCAGCGCAAGGGATAACAAAGGGCGCATCAGGATCTCCCGGAACGCTTGAGCAAATTCTTCAACACGGCCTGGAAATCCGGGGTGTTCTCTTTCAGACCTTCCGGCTCCGGCTGGGCGGGCGGCAGGGTGTGCAACAGGGAAATGTTTGACGCGGTAATACCCAGCACCAGACGGGCGTCTTCCACGTCGACGATCACCACGCGCTCGCGCGGGCCGACCGTGGTGCTGGCGCTGACCTTCAGGCCGCGCGCGCTGGCGGTTTTACCGGCAAAGCCCACGCGTTTCGCCACCCATGCCGCCACCAGGATCAGGGCAATAATGCCCAGCAGTGCGCCGCTGACCTGTAGCAGCGGCGAACCGGGTACGGCAGAAGGATGGGCAACGGTTGCCTGGGTTTTCATACTCAGCGGCTCAGGCGACGCATACGCTCAGACGGGGTAATGATGTCGGTAATACGCACGCCGTATTTATCCGCCACCACCACAACTTCGCCCTGTGCGATCAGATAACCGTTGATCAGAATATCCAGCGGCTCACCGGCCAGACCTTCCAGCGCCACCACGGAACCCTGCGTCAGACGCAGCAGCTCTTTGATGGTCATGCGGGTACGGCCCAGCTCCACGGTCAGCTTGACCGGAATATCCATAATCAGATCGATGTCCTGCAGTGTGCCGCTGACATCGCCGCCGCCAAACTGCTGGAACACCGCATCAGCGGAGCTTTTGCTGCTGGTGGTGGTTTTCTGTTCGTTTAACGCATCAGCCCAGATATCGTCCATTGCTTCGTTGTTTTCATCGGACGGATTGTTCATGTCACTCATTTGGGCTGTTCCTCATTCAGCGAATTCAAGATCGGGTTGATCAAATGCTCTACACGCAGGGCGTACTGGCCGTTAATCGTGCCGTACTGGCTGGTGAGCACAGGCACACCGTCCACATGGGCAATGATGCGATCGGGTTTTTCGATCGGCAACACGTCACCGGGTTGCAGTTTCAGGATCTGCGACAGACGCAGGGGTACATCGCCGAAGTTTGCGATCAGCTCCAGCTCAGAGTGCTGAACCTGACGTACCAGGTTATCGCGCCAGTTCTGGTCCTCGTTGCGGGAGTTCTCCAGCGGCGGGTTAACCAGGGTTTCACGCAGCGGCTCAATCATGCTGAAGGGCAGACAGATATTAAACTCGCCCGTCAGGTTACCGATTTCCACGTGGAAAGGGGTATTGACGACAATATCGTTCGGCGACGTGGTGATGTTGGTAAATTTAACCTGCATCTCCGAACGCACATATTCCACGTCCAGCGGGTGGATCGCTTTCCATGCATCGCTGTAGCCTTCCAGCGCCAGCTTCAGCATGCGGTTGATCACGCGCTGCTCGGTATGGGTAAATTCACGGCCTTCCACTTTCGTCGGGAAGCGGCCATCGCCACCAAACAGGTTATCCACGGCGATAAACACCAGGCTTGGGGAAAACACAAACAGCCCGGTGCCGCGTAACGGTTTCAGGTGGATCAGGTTAAGGTTTGTCGGTACCGGCAGGTTACGCGCAAACTCGTGATACGGCTGAATACGGATCGCGCCGACGGTAATATCCGGGCTACGACGTAACAGGTTAAACAGCCCCATACGGAACTGACGCGCAAAACGTTCGTTAATGATCTCCAGCGCCTGTAAACGCTCTCGCACCACGCGACGCTGAGTGTTGGGATCATAAGGGCGAATTTCGCTCTCAAAACCCTCACCGGGTTTTGGAGCATCGTTACTATCGCTGTCGCCGTTGAGCAGCGCATCGATTTCAGCCTGAGAGAGAATACTGTCGCCCATGTCTTTACCGCAAAATGAAAGCTGTATAAAGAACGTCAGTCACTTCCTGCTTCGGTTGCCCGGCGACTAACGGCGAAGAGAGCGTATCTTTAATCGCGTCCACGAGTTTCTGCTTGCCTTCTGCGGTCGCCAGTTGTGACGCATCCTGGCGCGAGAAAAGTAACAGTAAGCGGCTACGCACTTCCGGAAGATATTCGCTCAAACGGGTACGGGTCGCGTCATCTTTCAGACGCAGGGTGATCCCCACGTACAACACCCGATCGGCGTCGCCCAGGTTCACGGTAAAGGTATCGAGAGCAAAGAAGACCGGTGCCGGAGGCGGCGGTAATTCTGCTTTTACGCTGGCGTCTGCCGGATGCTGTTGCATACGCCAGTAGCTGTATCCAGCGGTGGCGCACGCAGCGAGGGTGATTAACACCAACAGCGGGATCCAGATCCCACGCTTACTTTTTTTGGGAATGGCGGAGTCAGTCATCTGTTACAAGCTTCCTGTTTCGGTACTGCTGATAGAGTGATTATCCCGTGTCTGCCGTCCGTCAAAGGGTGGAAAAGACGGAGATAATCACGCTACCTTTTGCGTTTAGGCAAAGATGTCTACCGAACCCGTGCCGCGCGCGGCGGATTGCAGGCTGGCAGGCACCACCAGAGCGTCATCATCTTCAGCGCCGAAATCACCGCGATTGCTGCCGCGGGACGCCTGCTGTTGGGAAGACGATTGCTGCTGACCGGTAAAGCTTTCGCTGCTGATGCTGCTCTGACCCAGCTGAATGCCGCTTTCCGCAAGGCTGGTGCGCAGCGTCGGCAATGCAGCTTCCAGCGCCGCGCGCACATGGCTGTGCGGCGACATCATCTGAATCTGAGCCTGGTTATCATCCAGCTTCAGGTTGATCTGCACCTGGCCCAGATCTTCCGGATGCAGACGCAGTTCAGCGCTCTGTTTGCCCTGACGGGTAAAGAGCGTGATGTTCTGGCTGATGGTCTGCTGCCACTCGCTGCTGCCGAGCGGCGCGCTGATCACCGGAGCGGCAACCGGCAGGCTGGCCTGCGCTGGCGCGGCGGTGCTGACGGCCGGAGCAGCGCTGACCGTAGTATTCACGGCATGGATCGCCGCCTGCGCATCGGCTTTGGCGGCGTTAGCGGCTACCGGGGCGGCGGCTTGCTGCGCGCTGTCAGCGCCTGGCAATTGTGCGTTCAGCGCCGCGCCCGCGTCTTTATGGGAGGGTTGACCGGCTGCGGCATCCGCCGTGTCGGTTAACGCGTTGCCACGGGGATCGGCGGCGGCCAGGTTCAGCGTGCGGCTGCCGGCAGTGGTCGTCACGGCGGCGGAAGCGGCGGTGCCGGTTGTGGTAACAGGTGCGGCGGCCTGGGCATTTTGCTGATGAGGCAGCATCGCCAGCAGTGCGCTAAGGCTGGCGATCTCTTCTTCGCTAAGATCCGCCGTCTCTATGTCGTCGGCTTTCACGGTTTTATTGAGCAGCGCCAGGCTGTCGGATTTCAGGCCGCTGGTCAGCAGCGGCGTCACGCCCTGCGCCTGCGAGGCGTCTTCTGTCAGCGCCTCTTCCTGCACCGTCTGACGCGCCAGAATATCCGCAAGCTTAGCCGCCGGAGTGCGCAGATCCGCCTCGCCGGTGTCCTTACTCAGCAAACCTTTCTGAAGCGTCGCGCCCGCTGACTGTAAATCAGCCAGCGACAGTGACGCGCCTTCACCCTCAACCGGCGTGCCGGAAATTGCGCCGGTCAGCAGCGCCATAAAATCCTGCGCGCCAGTGTCCGCTTTCCCGGTCATCAGCCCGGAAGTCGGGGCTTCTGCATCGGTCATTACCAGTTTTGGCAAAGAGATCATTCAATTTTCCTCAATGATGCGCGCTGCGCAAACTCGTCCATTTTTTTCTGGTCAAGCCGGTTTTCCGCCAGCAATGCTGAAGCGGATTGCCGATCCTGTAAGGTTTGCCACGCCTGCAACCGCTGTTTTTTTTCACGCCAGCAGGTTAACGCCTGATCCACTTTATTGGCCCACTGCGTCAGCTGGAGACGGTGCTGTTCGATGGCTTTTTCTAATGTCGAAATAAACTGCTGGTAGTTCTGCCAGCGCTGACTGCCGATGCCCTGGGTCATGTCAACGTTGAGGTTATTACGGTACTCGTTCTGGTAATCCATCAGCATGTTGAGCTGCTCTTCCGCCTGCTGGCAGGCGCGACGCATATCCCCGAGGGTAATGGCGGCGTCCTCGACTTCTTTTTCTGCCAGATCCTTTAGCGTCGCTAATGCGCTATGTTGCGTCATAAAGGAACCTCACGTTGCTTATGCTGACGGGAAAATCAGATCCAGCGCCTGAATCGAATCTTCCCAGCCGGCACGTTCAAAAATGCCCTGTTGCAGGAAAGCTTCAAGCTGCGGCCACAGGGCGATGGCTTTATCCAGCATCGGATCGCTGCCGCGCGCATAGGCCCCCACGCTGACCAGATCGCGGTTACGCTGGAAGCTCGACAGTAACTGTTTAAAGGTGCGCACTTTGGCGTAATGCTGTTCAGAAATCAGCGCGGTCATGGCACGGCTGATGGAGGCTTCAATATCAATGGCCGGATAGTGGCCCGCTTCCGCCAGACGGCGCGACAGCACGATATGGCCGTCAAGGATGGCGCGCGCCGAGTCGGCGATCGGATCCTGCTGATCGTCGCCCTCGGTCAATACGGTATAAAAGGCCGTGACCGAGCCGCCGCCGTGGATGCCGTTACCCGCGCGTTCCACCAGCGCCGGAAGTTTGGCAAACACCGACGGCGGATAGCCTTTGGTGGCGGGCGGCTCGCCAATCGCCAGCGCGATCTCACGCTGCGCCATGGCGTAACGGGTCAGGGAATCCATAATCAGCAGCACATGCTGACCGCGATCGCGGAAATCTTCCGCAATGCGCGTGGCATAGGCTGCCCCCTGCATACGCAAAAGGGGAGAGACGTCAGCGGGGGCGGCGATCACTACCGAACGCGCACGACCGTCGGCACCGAGAATGTTCTCGATAAAATCTTTCACTTCGCGACCACGTTCGCCGATAAGCCCGACGACGATCACATCGGCCTGGGTATAACGGGCCATCATGCCG
Organism: Enterobacter sp. SA187; assembly: GCF_001888805.2. Taxonomy (NCBI): domain Bacteria; kingdom Pseudomonadati; phylum Pseudomonadota; class Gammaproteobacteria; order Enterobacterales; family Enterobacteriaceae; genus Enterobacter; species Enterobacter sp. SA187. Next base: position 3,770,170 of record NZ_CP019113.1, on the reverse strand, counting down.
AGCAGCACGGATTTACCCACGCCGGAACCGGCAAACAGCCCCATACGCTGACCACGGCCCACGGTTAACAGGGCGTTGATCGGGCGCACGCCGGTATCCAGTACGTGTTCAATAGCGGTACGTTGCAGCGGGTTGAACGGCTGGGTGATCAGCGCGCCGGTTTCGGTGGTGTCCGGGGCGGGCAGACCGTCAAGCGGTTTACCGCTGCCGTCCAGCACGCGCCCGAGCAGCGCCGGGCCGAGGGGTAACTGTTTACCACTGTGCAGGCCATCGCCGCTGGCGTTACGCGCATACACGCGGGCGCCGGGCAGGATGCCTTCAACTTCTTCCAGCGGCATCAGGAACAGGCGCTGGCCGTTAAAACCGACCACTTCGCTTTCCACTTCGCGGGTTTCGTTCCCGTCCTGACGCTCAATAATGCAGGTCGCGCCCAGCGGCAGTTGCAGGCCGGTGGCTTCCAGCACCAGACCGGTGGCGCGGGTCAGACGACCATAACGGCGCACGCCAGGCAGTTGCGCCATTTTGCTTTCAAAATTATCCAGCGTGTTCAGCCAGCGGGTCAGGCGTGCGGTCATCAGACAACTCCCGGCGCCGCAAGGCGGCACAGTTCCTGCCAGCGCGTCGCCACGCTGGCATCCAGATCGCCCTCATCGGCAGAGACTTTGCAGCCGCCAGGGTGCAGGGTCGGATCGGCGCGCAAACGCCAGCCGTGCAGGTTGAGCGTGGCGCCCAGCATCTCTTCAACACGCTGTAAATCATCCGGGTGCACGCGCAGCTGTGGTTTACCGCTGAACAGCGGCTCCTGCTGCAACAGCGTCTGGATCTGTTTGATCAGCGCGTTGTTATCCACACAGGCGGTCTGGCCGATCACCTGACGCGCGGCTTCCAGCGCCATCTGCATCAGACGGGAGGCGATCACACTGTCGAGCGCATCAAGGGTGTACTGGAATTCGCTGACCAGTTGCTGCATGCGGGCATGCAGCGGGGCCTGTTGCTGATGGGCCTGCGCCAGTCCCTGCTCCTGGCCCTGGGCGAGGCCTTCTTTATAACCTTGTTCCTGACCGATCTTGCGGCCTTCTGCCAGACCGGCGTTATATCCCTGCTCATGGGCCTGCATCTGCATCTGCGCCAGCTGTTGCTGACGTTTCTGCTCCTCGGAGATCTCTTCTTCGACGACGTCCTCGTCATCCTCTTTCGCGTCAGCACGCACGGTGGCGGGCACGAATTCGGATAACGGCATCGCCAGATCTTCCGGCTTCCAGACTTTCCATGGCAGTTCGTTAGACATAGGTATCCTCGCCGCTGCCAATTACCATCTCGCCGGTTTCCGCCAGACGACGCACAATAAGCAGGATGGCTTTCTGTTCGTTTTCCACCTGAGACAGACGCACCGGACCACGGTTGGCGAGGTCGTCGCGCAGAATATCTGCCGCACGTTGCGACATGTTGCGCAGGAATTTCTCGCGCAGCGGCTGTTCGGCACCTTTCAGGGCGATCAGCAGCGACTCGGAATCCACTTCCTGCAACAGGCGCTGGATGCTGCGATCGTCCACTTCCGCCAGGTTTTCGAACAGGAACATCTCGTCGATAATTTTCTGCGCCAGCTCGCCGTCAAATTCGCGCACCGCGGTAATAACCGCTTCTTCCTGCTGCGTTTTCATCAGGTTGATAATTTCGGCCGCCGTTCTCACGCCGCCCATTTTGCTGCGCTTGAGGTTCTGGCCGTCGAGCAGGCTGTTGAGCACTTCCGTCAGTTCTGCCAGCGCGGCTGGCTGGACACCGCCGAAGGTGGCAATACGCAGCATCACATCGTGACGCATACGCTCGTCGAACAGCGCCAGAATATCCGCTGCCTGGCCGCGTTTGAGGTGCACCAGGATGGTGGCGATGATCTGCGGATGCTCGTCGCGGATAAGGTCGGCGGCGGTCTGCGGCTCCATAAAGTTGAGCGTTTCGATACCGCTGGAGGTGTCGCGGGTTTCGAGAATATCTTCCAGCAGGCTGGAAGCACGCTCTTCGCCCAGCGCCTTGATCAGCACGGAACGCAGATAATCGTTGGCGTTGATGTTGAGCGCCGCAAACTGCTCGGCTTCCTGCTCAAACTCCTGTAACACATCGGTCAGCTGTTTGTTGGAGATCTGACGCACACCCGCCATGGCGGTACTCAGATGTTGCACCTCACGGGTGGAGAGGTGCTTGAACACCTCCGCCGCGCGGTCTTCGCCAATCGTCATCAACAGAATGACGCTTTTCTCAGTTCCGGTAAGGTTACTCATGTTCTTCGTTACTCATCCACTGGCGAATGACCAGCGCCACGACGCGCGGATCGTTATCTGACATTTCGCGAATACGCTGACTGAGGACTTCCACGCCCATGCGCTGGTTAGCGCGGCGCTGCTGGATCTGCTCATCTTTGCTCAGGCGTACTTCAACTGATTCTTCGATTTCCTGACGATTCTGCGTCGCTTCCTGGGCTGCTTTCACTTCTTCTGCGCGGCGGGTCAGCTGCGGACGAATCGCTTTACGCCACAGGATCCACGCCACAATCAGCACCAGTAACCAGCGACCGGCAGACAGCATCTGGTCGATAAACCATGGCTGCTTCCAGAACGGCGGTTCCGCCAGGCCATCATCGGTGGCATTGAACTGGGAGTTGACCACGTTCAGGCTGTCGCCACGGGTTTCCGAGTAGCCCATGGCTTCGCGGGTCAGGTTCTCAATCTGTTTTAACTGATCGGCAGTCAGCGGCAGCGGTTTGCCGTCGGCCAGCTGGCGATAGTTCACGACAACAGCCACCGACAGACGCTGGACATCGCCGACGTTCATCTTGGTGTGGCGGATAGTACGATCCACTTCGTAGTTCGTGGTTTCATTACGCGAGCTGTTACGCGGGCCGCTGCTGGCTGCCGTGGAGGTCTGCTGCGCGTTCTGATTCTGCTGACCGTTCTGCTGATTATTCGCCGCAGGCGTGGTGATCGGTGCGGTATTGGCCGGGGCAGGCTGGTTTGAGAGCGCGCCCGGCACGCCACCGGCGCTGCCGCCGGACTGTTCGGTTTCATTGATCTGACGGGAACGCAGTACGGCCTGCGCCGCGTCGCCGTTCGGACGGTAGTTTTCTTCCGTCTGCTCTTTATTGGCAAAATCAATCTGCGCGGTAACCTGAGCATGGACGTTACCATTACCCACGATCGGCGAGAGGATAGCTTCGATGCGGCGCTGAATGCGGCCTTCGACATCACCGGCGTATTTCAGCTGGGCATCATTCAGATCACGACCGCTGGTGTTGGATTGCGTCAGCAGATGGCCGGCCTGATCCACCAGGGTGACGTTGCCCGGCGGCAGTCCGGCGACGGCGCTGGAGACCAGATGCACCACGGCGCTGATCTGACCTTCGTCCATCGCGCGGCCCGGTTCGAGATTCACGGTCACGGAAGCGGACGGGGATTTTTGCTCGCGCACGAACAGCGACGGTTTCGGCATCGCCAGATGCACACGGGCGACTTTGACCGGACCGAGGGTTTCGATAGTCCGCGCCAGCTCGCCTTCCAGCGCGCGCTGGTAGTTCACCTGCTCGCTGAACTGGCTGATGCCGAATTTTTCCTGATCGAGCAGTTCAAAACCGACCGCGCCGCCTTTCGGCAGGCCCTGCTGAGCCAGGCGCAGGCGCAGTTCATGCACTTTGTCCGCGGGGACTTCCAGCGCACCGCCGGTTTCAGAGAAGCGATAGGGGATGTTCATTTGCGTCAGTTGGGTGACGATCGCGCCCCCATCCTGATCGGATAAGTTGCTGTACAGCGTGCGGTAATCCGGCTGTTTCGCCCACAGCACCATGGCGACGATGATGGCCACAGCCGCAGCGCCCGCCACCATTAAAGGGATTTTGGGGTTCGCGCGCAGGCGGTTCATCCACTCGAGAGATTTATTTTGTGATGCAGTCGTTGCAGTCGCACTCATTGCGCACCTCTTAACTCTGGGCGGACGGCGTTATTCGTGTAATGAAGCAAAACAGACTCCCGGGTCGGCAAACACGACAAAAGTTCCATGTTGATGGCGGAGTCATTATTTGATGATTCGGAATTTTCTATGGGTCAAATAACCTGGTTTTTTATCGCTATTTGCCGCCTTTATCTTATTGACAAGCTGTTAGTCTTACCTGGTATCAAATCATGTGGGGTAAAACCATGTCAGTACAGGGTATTGAAGGGGTCATCAGCCAGTTGCAGGCAACGGCGGGGATCGCGAAGAATCAAAGTATGCAAAGCGAACCGACGGTGAGCTTCGCCGGACAGCTGCATGCGGCACTGGATCGCATCAGCGATACGCAAAACGCGGCGCGCACCCAGGCTGAGAAATTCACCCTCGGTGAACCCGGCGTGGCGCTGAACGACGTGATGACCGATCTGCAAAAATCGTCCGTGTCCCTGCAAATGGGCATTCAGGTGCGTAACAAACTGGTTGCCGCCTATCAGGACGTGATGTCGATGCAGGTGTAGTTCACCGCTTTTATAATTCTTATTTATTGGGGTTTACAGGCGTATTATGCCTGTAAATCTTTTTTATTGGGTATTATTTCCTACCTCTCCTCCCGCTCATTTCCTATAATGTTTTCAGTTAAGCGCAACCTCAGGCGGTAACCGATAACATGATTGACTTTACCTTCAGCAAACCCGACGAGATCGTTAAGTTGCTCTGCGAGCGCTTACGGCAAATGCGTATCGCGCAACAAATGACCCAGGCCGAACTGGCTGGCAGGGCAGGCGTGAGCGTCAACACGGTTTCTAATATGGAAGCAGGGCGTAATATCGCCTTTGAAAGCGTGGTGCGTATCGCGATGGTGCTTGGCCGGGGTAAAGAGCTGGAAGAACTTTTCAAACCGCAGCTTACCACGCTGGACGATTTACGCCGTTACGAAGAAAGCACCAGCCGCCAGCGCATCAAAAAGAGGAACGACCATGCCTGATCGTGTGGATGTTTACTATGAAGGCTGGGGTGAACGCTGGCTGTGGGGGACGCTGGCGACCACGACGGCGCTGAGCGCCCGTCCGGTGATCTTTTTCGAATACAGTCAGGCGGCGCTGACACGCGGCCTTGAGCTGTCGGCCTGGACCTTGCCTCTTAAGGGCGAACGGCTGCGGCAGGGCTTTCCTGCACATCAACTGGGATTACCCGGCCCGGTTTATGATTCACTGCCGGATGGCTGGGGCATGTTGCTGATGGATCGTCTGTTCAGGCAGCGCGGTTTGAATGCCGCGCGCATTGGGCCGCTGGAGCGGCTGACCTGGATTGGTGATAACGCCATGGGTGCAATGTCTTTTGTGCCTCATCAGGCGGAGGCCACATCGGCGGATGTGGATATTCCGCTGGCGCAGCTTGCCAGTGAAGTGCAGGACGTGCTGGACGGCGAAGGCGGGGAGTTTCTGGCCCGTCTGCTGCAAGTGGGCGGCTCGCCCCACGGCGCACGACCCAAAGCTCTGGTCTACCGTAATGCCGCCAGCGGCCTTTTCACCACGGCGCAACAGGACGGTCTGCAACCCTGGCTGATCAAATTCCCGGCCCGCAGTGAACATCCGGAAGTGTGCGCCATCGAAATGCTCTATGCCGAATGCCTGCGCGAATGCGGCATCGACACCCCTGATACCGAATATTTTTCCCTTCCGGGCGGGCAGGCGGCCTTTGGCAGCCGACGCTTTGATCGCCACAACGGTATGCGTGTGCCGATGCAAAGCCTGGCGGCTTTTACTGGCGCGAATTACCAGCTTGCCGGATCGATGGACTATGTGAACTTTCTGCGCGCCACGCAAGTTTGTACGAACGATGTGCGGGAAAAACAGCGGGCTTTTGAACGCGCCCTGTTCAATATCATCTTTCATAACCGTGACGATCATCCGAAGAACTTTGCTTATCTGATGTCAGCCTCCGGAAAATGGACGCTCGCTCCCGCTTATGACGTTACCTGGTGCGACGGCCCCGGCGGCTATCATCAGATGGATGTGCTGGGCGAGGCGCTGGCAATCCGTCGCGAGCAGATCGAACGTCTGGGTATGCAGGAGGCGGAATTAACGGCTGAGCAAATCAGCGCGCTCATTACCCGATTTGCTGACGTGGCCAGCGGTTTCACCGCCAGGGCGAAGGCCCGTTTCGCGCGGGAGATAACGCCTCAGACGCTCCGGGATATTCAGGCCAGCATTGATGACAATCTCAGCCGTCTGTAGTGGAAAAACGCCTCCCGTCAGGCGGAGGGAGACTTAACCCTATTTCTGGATCAGATAGCGAATGGTTGGCCCGTCCTGCTGAATGTCCAGCACGGTATAGCCGTGGTTTTGCGCATCCAGCGGAATGTTATTGATCGACTGCGGGCAGTCGCTGACCACTTCCAGAATTTCGCCTTTTTTCAGCTGCGGCATCGCCTCCAGCGTGGCGACAGCCGGGTAGGGGCAGGGTTCGCCCACCATATCGAGACGATAATCAGGCACGATAGCTTTCATGCTGGCTCCTTAATGGCGACGCGCGCCGCCCGTTTGAAGAACTGTTTTTCCCAGGCCACCATCAGCAGGAACGCCGCCAGCAGCATGGCGTAAGTGACCAGCAGCCCGCCCAGCGGACCAAAGGTGTTAAGCAGGTTGATCTTATCCCAGCTTGTCGCCAGCGGCGCGGACAGGTCGTCCCAGAAATACGCCAGTAGCGTGGAGCCGATCACGTTGCCAACCCCCACCCACCAGTAGTGCACCTGGCCTTCCACCGCGCGGTACATCCAGCCGGTTTCACAGCCGCCCGCCAGCACAATGCCAAAGCCGAACAGCAGACCGCCCAGTACCGCATTCGGACCAGCCCACATAATTTTCGGCTCGACGCCCAGTTGCGTGTAGCTGTAGATGCCGATGGCGCTGACCGCCATCCCCAGCACAATGGCTTTTGCCAGATGGGTGCGGCCGGTGATCCACATATCGCGGAACGCCGAGGTAAAGCAGATCTGCGCCCGCTCGATCAGTAAGCCAAAGCCGACGCCGAACAGCATGGCGAGACCCAGCTTTGGCTTATCCATCGCCGTCAGCAAGGCCCAGCCGATCATGCCGACAAACACCAGCATGCCAAGACGAAAACGACGCCGCGCCTGCTCGGGTTTCTGGGTTAACGGCGAGGCGCTGGAGACTTTCTGCATTTTTACCGGGATGCGGAAGACCGGCAGCAGGGTGACGCGCGCGCCAAACCAGGTGCCGACAGCGGTCGCCAGCGCGAAGAACCAGGCGTGCAGGGAGAACTGCGGAATGCCGGTGAAGAAAGCCGCCAGATTACAGCCCATCGCCAGCCGCGCGCCGAAACCGGCAATAATGCCGCCGACAATGGCCTGCGCGATACGGATGCGGTTACGCGGCATACGCAGCTTAACGTTGTTCGCCCACAGCGCGGCGGCAAAGCAGCCGCCGAACATGCCGATGATCATCATGCCGTCGATACGCGTCAGCGGTGTCCCTTCCAGATGGATCAATTTGTAGTAACCCCACTCTTCGGCATGTACGCCCATCAGCTGTAACAGCTGACCGCCCCAGCGGGTGAATTCGCCGGTGACCGCCCAGAAGGTGCCGGTAATGCCAAAATAGTAGGTGGAGAGGATCCCTGCGGCGATAACGGCAGGGGCGGGGGCCCAGAATTTGATTAACCAGGCCTGTTTGAACTGTTGCCACGACATTGTATTAATGACCTCTGAACTCAGAAGGTTTTAAAAGAAGAGGCGATACTACACGCGTGCGCGGGTTTGCAAAGCAGAAAGACCCTTTTATCTGGCAGAGATCAATTTTATGCCGTATCGGTGAAAGGCTGGCAGGGGCAACGCTTTAATGCCACACTGTTTTTTTTCTTCATGAGCAGGATAACAGATGAAAAAAGTAGCAATTCTTGGCGCATTGCTGGCGCTGGCTGGCTGTGCGCAAGTGGAAGATTATCAGGCGGTGGTAAAACATCCCGCACCGGCGGGGCTTGCCGGTTACTGGCAGTCAAACGGCCCACAGAGCGCGCTGGTCAGCCCGGAGGCGATGGCCAGCCTGATCGTCACCCAGGATGGCGATACGCTGGACTGCCGCCAGTGGCAGCGGGTGATTGCCGTACCGGGTAAACTGATGCTGAGCGGCGACGATCTGAAAAACGTCACCCGTAAGCTGGAAATTTATGGTGTGGAGCGGGAAGGCAACCAGCTGGAGTATGCGGGCATGACGCTTAAACGCGTCGAACGCCCGACCAGCGAATGCGCCGAGGCGCTGGCGAAAAATCCGCTGCCGTCGCCGTTACCCTGACTGACAGGGCAGTGCGGGCGTTCCCCGCGCTGCCCGTTGTTTTACGCAGCCTCTTCTATTACCCACACGCTGACGCTGCCGCCGTTACAGGTGAAGGTGCCTTCGCCCAGGGCGTTGGTGGTGACGCTTTCATCGCGGTTGCCGAGAAAATCCCGCCAGACTTTATTGCCGTAGTTATCCCCGAGACTCAGTGTTTTTTCGCCGTCATCACCATTCGAGAGCACCACCACGCAACCTGGCTCCTCCAGCGTACCGCTGCGGCTGAAGGCGATGCAGTTAGGATGATCGAACCAGAGCGTCTGCACACCGTGGGCGAAGCGCTGACGGGCGAGGATCAACTGATCCAGCTGGTGGATGATCGGCATATCCACGTGATGCACCTCGCCGTCACCGCCGGTATCGTCATAACTTGCGCCAAACAGATCCGGATAGAACACCGAGGGCACGCCGTTTTCCCGCAGCAGGATCAGCGCGTAGGCGAGGGGCTTAAACCAGGCTTCCACCGGGGCTTCCAGCGCCTGTAGCGGCTGCGTGTCGTGGTTGGCGACCAGCGTCACGGCATGGAAAGGATCGGCTTCCACCAGCGTGCCGGTGAAAATCTGGCTCATGTCGAAATGGCTGCCCTGGAGCGAGGCTTCGTGGAATTTCATGTGCAGTGGGGCATCGAACAGCATGGTTTTACCGTCCACCTGATCGATATACTGTTTCAGCTTATCGACGTCGTGCGACCAGTATTCTGCCACCATAAACAGCGGTTCAGGCGCGACATCCTGAACGTGCTCGATCCACTCTTTATAGAACCAGGCGGGAATATGCTTCACGGCATCGAGGCGGAAACCCTGGCAGCCGGTCTGCTCCATCACCCAGCGCGCCCAGTATTTGATCTCTTCCGCCACCGCGGTGTTGCGGAAATCGATGTTCGCGCCCATCAGGTAGTCGAAGTTCCCCAGTTCATCGTCCACCTGATGGTTCCAGCCATCGCCGGTATAGTCATTGACGATTTTAAACACGCCGTCTTCGTCAGGATTTTCAATATGGTCGATGCCGCTGAAGCATTTGTAGTCCCAGACAAAGCGCGAGTACTGGCCCTGACGCACCGGAAAGCTGTAGCGCGTCCAGGCTTCGCATTCAATCACCGCGTCATCAATCTGCGTGCGGTCGTGTTCGTTGACCCGGTTGACGCAAATGGACTCTTTTTCGTCAGCGCCCATTTTATGGTTCACCACCACGTCCAGCAGTACCGCGATATCGTTTTCCCGCAGCGCGGCAATGGCCGCCAGTAGCTGGGCTTTATCGCCGTATTTGGTGGCGACGCTGCCTTTCTGATCGAATTCGCCCAGATCGAACAGATCGTAAGTGTCATAACCTACGGAAAAGCCGCCCGATGCGCCTTTGGACGCCGGGGGAAGCCAGACCATATTGATACCGATGTCATTGAAACCTGAAGCGCGTTCGGCGATTTCCGGCCAGAGTTTTCCGCCGTCAGGGTAATACCAGTGAAAGCACTGCAATAAGGTGGGGTTTTTCATCTTCCATGCTCCGGTGTGGGGATCAACGAAGTATGGGTGAAAATCAAAAAATGACGCGGGCGCAGTTTATAAAAAACGTCACCCGCCGGTCAGAAGCGGAACTTACAGCTCGCTCGGGAACAGAATATTACCGGAAAGACGTCCATATGCTGAATTCAGGTTGTGCTGGCGGGAGGTTTGTCCCACCAGGGTGCGCAGCTCTTCCATGCGCTGATGTAATAACGTTTTCAACTCGACTTCATTATCAAGGATCTGCCGGAGCAGCGGACGGACCTGCGCCTGGACGGCAGGTGCCACCTCTCCGGCATCCTGAAACTGCGTCAATCTTTCCACTGCCGCAATGTAGTTAAGTTCATGTTCAATCAGATCGTCCCAGCGGCCTTCTCTGGCGAGAGTAAGCATACTGCAACTGGCGATTAGTAACTGCTGATAGTGGTGGAGCAACCCGACATGTGCTTCCATTAGAAGGACTCTCGCGCATTAGGATTATTGGGACCAATTTCTTTCCAGGCGTCCGCAATGTTGTTGAGCAAAATTGTGACTTCCTCAATGGCGCTGACGTCATTGTGCAGATTGGCGTGTAAAAGACGTCGTGTCATGTAGTCATACAGGCTGTCCAGGTTTGCGGAGAGCTCACCACCGACATCGTGGTTAAGTCCCGCGCGCAAACCATTAGTGATGATATTGATGGCTTTCGACAGCGCTTGTCCTTTACCGGGAATATCTCCCTGCTCAATCAGAATGGCCGCCTTTTTCATGGCGCTTAAGGCGCCGTCAAACAGCAGTACCACAAGTTGATGGGGGCTGGCGCTCAGGACGGCGCTTTCCACGCCGACCGTTGCATAAGCCTGAATTCCCGATTTTGTATACATAGCAAACCTCAATAAATAACTTATGAATTCATCGCGTTAAATTGCTGGGTCAAATAGTTGCCGGTGGAGGTCAGGGAGGAAACCATTTGACTCAGTGCAGTAAACTGCGTTTTGTAACGGGCCATGGTGGCGGTGATCTGCGCGGTAACACGCTCTTTTTGCTCATCCAGCTGTTTCAACGACTTGTTGATACCGTCGGTGGCATTTTTCAGTGAGCCATCAGTACCGAGAATGCTTTTCAGCAGGCTGCTGGTCTGGGTGGCAAAGCCGGTGGTTTTGCCATCGCCGGACAGGAAGCTGATCACGTCCGCCGGTTTTTCGTTCAGCGCTTTATCAAGCTTGGTGCTGTCGACCGTCAGTTTGCCGTTGATATCCTGGGTGATCCCCAGTTGCGACAGGGCAGAGAGGGTGCCGTCGTTAGTCTGGGACGTGGAGAGCATGGAGCGCAGACGCGTCTGGATATTGCGCAGCGTACCGTCGCCCAGCAGATCGCCGTTGCTGGAGTCCTGGCCGGTAGCGGTACCTTTATCAACCGCCGTGTATTTGGTCTGGCTGCCGATAGTGGTTTGCAGCGAGTTATAGGCATCAACGAAGGCGTTAATGGCTGCGGTCATCGGGGCGTTATCTTTAACGACCGTCAGGGTTTCCGGGGTGCCGGTAGTGAGCTTCGTCAGGTTCAGCGTCACGCCTTCCGGCGCATCGGTGATGCTGTTGCTGCTGCGGGTGATCTCAATGTTATTGATCTTCACTTTCGCGTCGGCAGCGGCAACCTGTTGCGTCATATTGCTTGGGTTAGCGCCGGTGGCGTCATAACCAATGTATTTTGCCAGCTCGCTGTCATTGGTGGTGACGGTCATGGCATTTTTCGTGCCGCTGTCACGGGAGGTCAGCGCCAGGTAATAGCTGTTGTCGTCCGCTTTAATGATGCTGGCGGTGACGCTGCCCTGTTTAGCGTTAATCGCATCACGCACATCCGCGAGGCTGGTTTTATCCGCCGCGAGCGTCACCGTCAGCGGATCTTTCTGGCCCGGCTGCGCGATGGTAATGGTGCGTGAGGCGAGGCTGGAATCGCCCAGATCGGTATCTTTACTGGCCACTTTCGGGCTGAGCAGCGACTGTGACGCCGCCAGCGCGGTCACTTCTACAGAGTACGTCCCCGCAGAGGCACTATTAGACAGCACGGCGCTGAACGCGGTATTAGTGCTGGACACTTTGGCCGAGGCGATAGCAGAGGTATTTTTCAGCGCATCGGAAGCGGTCTGTACTTTATTCAGCGCAGTTTGCACCACGTTCCATGCGGTCAGTTTGGCTTTAAAAGACGTTTGTTGAGAAGTAATAGGGCTTAACTTCGTCTGTTCGGCGGTTTCCAGGTTGCTATATAAAGTATCCAGGTTCAGGTTGGTACCCGCGCCGATTGAGCTTATCGATGCCATTGATTCATCCTTTCTTATTTAGACAATCACTGGATGGTCTATCGGCAGCGACAGCGAAAAGATTAGAGTCTTTTAGAAAAAACAATGGCGGAATAAAGCCCCTCATTAACCGGCAGTTTGCGCCTTTAAAAAAATGATCTTTTTTTCTAAAGGTTGTGGAGGAGCTGTCGATAATCAGGTTGACGGTGAGAAAACCGTAGGCGGAAGCCTGAATCTGATAACTTTTTCAAAGGAATACCATCATGGCTGTTATTAATACTAACACCCTGTCGCTGATGACTCAGAACAACCTGACTAAATCTCAGTCTTCTCTGGGCTCCGCGATCGAACGTCTGTCTTCTGGCCTGCGTATCAACAGCGCAAAAGATGATGCTGCTGGTCAGGCGATTGCAAACCGCTTCACCTCTAACATCAACGGCCTGACCGTTGCTGCCCGTAACGCGAACGACGGTATTTCTCTGTCGCAGACTGCTGAAGGCGCGCTGAGCGAAATCAACAACAACCTGCAGCGTATCCGTGACCTGACCGTTCAGGCGCAGAACAGCTCCAACTCCGCATCCGACGTTGACTCCATCCAGGCTGAAGTTAACGAACGTATGAAAGAAGTTGACCGCGTAACCAAGCAGACCGACTTCAACGGCATCAAAGTGCTGAACACCGGCGCAAGCTCCAGCACCTACAACTTCCAGGTTGGCGCGAAAGACGCTGAAACTATCGGCATCAAAATCAGCTCCAGCGACAGCTTCAACCTGGCAGCAGCCGGTTCTTCCGGTACTGTGCTGAACACCAAAGCAATGGCTTCCGGTACCGATACCGTTAACGGTAACGCACGTACCACCGAAGCTGTAGGCTTTGACGTACTGAAAGGTAAAGTGACTGGCGGCGCAACTGGCGCAGCAGCAGGCTCTACCCCGCTGGCAGACATCGACGCGGCAATCAAATCTGTTGACTCTCAGCGCAGCCTGCTGGGTGCGTCTCAGAACCGTTTCGAGTCCACCATCACTAACCTGAACAACACCGTGAGCAACCTGTCTTCTGCTCGCAGCCGTATTCAGGATTCCGATTACGCAACAGAAGTTTCCAACATGTCCCGCGCGCAGATCCTGCAGCAGGCTGGTTCTTCTGTACTGGCTCAGGCCAACCAGGTTCCGCAGACCATGCTGTCCCTGCTGCGTTAATTCGCAATTTAGCTTTATGCAAAAAGCGCCGTTTATCGGCGCTTTTTTTATTTTTACGCGCAGAAATAATCAAAATAAATCGACGTAAAGGCTAAAGCTTCTGCATCACGTGTCGATAACATTATTGAAGGCGATGAGGCCGTTGGGCACATGCCGAAATAGCATTAACACTATTAATTAAGGATAAATACCATGGCAGTGATCAACACCAATACCTTGTCGCTGATGACTCAGAACAACCTGACTAAATCTCAGTCTTCCCTGGGCTCCGCGATCGAACGTCTGTCTTCTGGCCTGCGTATCAACAGCGCAAAAGACGATGCTGCTGGTCAGGCGATTGCAAACCGCTTCACCTCTAACATCAACGGCCTGACCGTTGCTGCCCGTAACGCGAACGACGGTATTTCTCTGTCGCAGACTGCTGAAGGCGCGCTGAGCGAAATCAACAACAACCTGCAGCGTATCCGTGACCTGACCGTTCAGGCGCAGAACAGCTCCAACTCCGCATCCGACGTTGACTCCATCCAGGCTGAAGTTAACGAACGTATGAAAGAAGTTGACCGCGTAACCAAGCAGACCGACTTCAACGGCATCAAAGTGCTGAACACCGGTGCAAGCTCCAGCACCTACAACTTCCAGGTTGGTTCCAAAGACGCTGAAACTATCGGCATCAAAATCAGCTCCAGCGACAGCTTCAACCTGGCTTCTGCTGGTTCTTCCGGTACTGTGCTGAACACCAAATCCATGGTTTCCGGTACCGACGTTGTTAACGGTAACGCACGTACCACCGAAGCTGTAGGCTTTGACGTACTGAAAGGTAAAGTGACTGGCGGCGCATCTGGTGCAGCTTCTGGTACCACTCCGCTGGCAGACATCGACGCGGCAATCAAATCTGTTGACTCTCAGCGTAGCCTGCTGGGTGCGTCTCAGAACCGTTTCGAGTCCACCATCACTAACCTGAACAACACCGTGAGCAACCTGTCTTCTGCTCGTAGCCGTATTCAGGATTCCGATTACGCGACAGAAGTTTCCAACATGTCCCGTTCGCAGATCCTGCAGCAGGCTGGTTCTTCTGTACTGGCTCAGGCCAACCAGGTTCCGCAGACCATGCTGTCCCTGCTGCGTTAATTCTTACGCAGAAAAACAAAACCCGGCGCTGCCGGGTTTTTTTATGCCCGAATAAGCGTAAACCCGCAGAAATCCCCCCGGTTTGCCCTCTTTTTAGCGCTATTGAAAAAACGTAAATGCGCTAGGTTAACGGTTGGTATTGGAAGCACATCAGGAAATTATCCATGGCACAGCCCGCTCTCGTCAGTATTGTAATACCCGCGTATAAATCGGCCTGGTTTGAAGAGGCGCTTTGCAGCGCGCTGTCTCAGGATCACAGTAATTTCGAAGTGATCGTCAGCGACGATTGCGCGACTGACGAGATCAAGGACATTGTCGAAAAGTGGCAGAAAAAAACCGCTGTGCCGCTGCGTTATATCCGCAATAAACCGGCGCTCGGTGAACTGCTTAACTATGAGCAGTGCATCGAAATGGCGGAAGGGAAATACCTTAAATATCTGTTCGATGACGATGTGCTGGCGCCGGGCTGCGTGTCGGCGCTGGTGGCCGCCATTGAAAAATCGCCAGCTATTCGCATTGCCACCTCGCGCCGTCATCGTATTGATGTCAAGGGCGAGCGTATGGTGGACGACAGAGCCAATGCCGCGCCGGTAAAAGCCGATTCGGTACTGAACGGTAACGATGTGATCCGTTTTCAGCACAAGGGCATTGTCAACTTTATCGGTGAACCCAGTACGGTGCTGTTTTACCGGGAAGATCTGCTGGCGTTAATCGCCCATGAAGATCGTCTGTGTAACATTGACGGCGAGCTGATGTATTTTCTCGGCGACCTGGTGATGTACACCAAAATTCTGCGCAACAGCGATCTGGCCTATCTGGTGGAGCCGCTGTCGAGCTTCAGGGTTTCGCACCAACAGGTCAGCCAACTGGGACGTATGAAGGATAAAAGGGCGGCAGAATCCCATAAACGATTCCCGGAACTCCTGACCCTCAAAGGGTGGGGCGCGGACGACACCGTTGCGCCTGGGTTTGCCCGCGTAGCGCCGCTGGATGATGTGACCGCCGTACGCGTAGAAAATATTGAGCAACAGCTGGAAGATGGCCTGAAACAAAGCATGTTCGAGCACTGGATGTCGGTCAGAAAACTGACGGCAACCCAGGAACAGCTGATTGCCGATCATCTGGCAGGGCGTGAAGCGGCAGAGTTAACCCTGCTGATTGATGGCCGTCAGGCGACCGCCACGGCGATATACAGCACGCTGGCCTCGTTGAACAGCCGCTATTTTTCCTCGCTGATAATTACGCCTGTTGTCATCACCGACCTCGAACTGGAGGGTGTCACGACATTGCCCGCAGATTCAGGCATCGTAAATGTGATGAATGAACGGGCGGCAGCCGCGCCGCAGGCCTGGCATCTGGTGGTGCTGGCGGGCACCACTTTTACCCCTTCTGGCCTGATCTCTCTGTCAACCACGCTGGTTGAAGCCACAGGCTTGCTGGCGGTGTGCGGCGACGAAATCTTTTACGTTAACGATCAGCCCATCGGCGCGCGTTTCCGCCCGGACTTCAGCCTGGATATGTTTTTAAGCAACCCTGCGGTAATGGGGTACGGCTGGCTGCTGCGCGGCGAGATCGTAAACCAGGTGGGTAAATTTGATGTGCAGGCCGGAGCTGCCTTTGAATTCGATATTCTGGTGCGCCTGATTGAAAACAATGGTTTTTCGGCCATTGGTCACCTGGCCGAGCCACTGTTTATTACTCCGGATCGCACGCTTGCGGTAAAAGAAGAAAATCAGATCCTGCTGCGTCATCTGACGAACCGTGGCTATCCCCACGCGCGCCTGACCCGCGATATTTATGGTCATTGCCATATTGATTATGTCCACGCCACTGCGCCGCTGGTGTCGATCATCATCCCGGCAGGCAGGGTGCTGGCTAATTTGATCACCTGCGTAACCTCGCTTATCGAAAAAACAACCTGGTCGCCTTATGAGCTGATCGTGGTGGGCGATGGCGCCGCGCCGCTGGAGATGCAGCAGTGGATGGCGTCGCTGGCGGAAATCGATCCGCAGCGCATTAAGGTCGCGCTCACCGATGCGGTGCTTAGCCGCGCGGCGACCATCAATCAGGCTTCAACCCTGGCGCAGGGGGAATATCTCACCATCCTCCACCCGGATGTGATCATCAGCCAGCCAGACTGGCTGTCAAAACTGCTTAACCACGCGCTGCGCCCGGAGGTGGCGATCGTCGGCGGCAAGCAGTTGTACAGCGACGGCACCGTGCGCCATGCCGGTTACGTGCTGGGCTTAAACGGTGTGGCAGGGGAAGCCTTCTTCGGGGCGAATAATGACGATAAAGGTCATATGGGTCGCCTGCATTTCGATCAGAACTACAGCGCGGTGTCCGGCGATTTGCTGGTTATTAAACGCGACGTCTTTAACACGCTGTCCGGCGTGGATGAGACTATTCAGGACTTCTGGGACGTGGATTTATGTCTGCGCGCCCGCGCTCAGGGCTGGCTGACCGTCTGGACGCCGTCGGCAACTGTGATCCGCTCGGTGGCGAGTAAAGTGGCCCTGAGTGAAAAGGATGAAGCGGTACGCCAGGAGGCGATAGAGACGGCAGAAGATGAAATGTTCAGACGCTGGGAGCCGCAGATCGCCAGCGATCCGGCGTACAACACCAACCTGTCGCTCAGCAGCGAGCAGTTTATGGTCTGCCCTGACAGCCTGCTGAGCTGGCGTCCGTTGTCCTGGAAACCGCTGCCGGTGGTGATCCCTCATATGGCGGATTACGCCGGATGTGGTTATTACCGCGTCATCAAACCCTTTGAGGCGATGGAGCGCCTCGCCATTGCCGACGGAAAATTATCAGAAACCTTCCTCAGTATTCCGTATCTGAAACGTTTCCAGCCGGACAGTATTATCTTCCAGCGTCAGCTGACCCCGGAATTTCATGCCTGGGCGAAGCGGGTTTCCCGCATCGATAATACGTTTATGGTGTATGAGCTGGATGATTATCTGACTAACCTGCCCATAAAGAACGTGCACCGCGCGGAATTCAGCGTGGATGTCATTAAGATGCTGCGCAAAAGCCTGAGCTATATGGACCGCTTTGTGGTTTCTACCGCGCCGCTGGCGGAAGCGTTCTCCGACCTGCACCCGGATATTGTGGTGATGCATAACCGTCTGCCGGAAGACTGGTGGGGCGGGTTAACCAGCTTACGTCAGCAGGGTAAAAAACCGCGCGTCGGCTGGGCGGGCGGCTCCAGCCATACCGGCGATCTGGAAATGATCGCCGATGTGATCAAAGCCTTTGCGGATGAAGTGGAGTGGGTCTTCTTCGGCATGTGTCCGCCAAAACTGCTGCCGTGGATCCATGAATTCCACTCAGGTATTGATATTGAAATGTACCCCCAAAAGCTGGCGTCGCTGAATCTCGATCTGGCGCTGGCTCCGGTGGAAGACAACATCTTCAACGCCTGTAAAAGTAACCTGCGCCTGATGGAATACGGTGCCTGCGCCATTCCGGTTATTTGCAGCGACGTGGCCTGTTATCAGACCATTAATTCGGTCACGCGGGTGAAAAACCGTTATAAAGACTGGGTGGATGCGATTCGTTTCCATCTGGATAACGCAGGCGCCAGTGAACGTATGGGACGTGAACTGTATGATGAAATCAGACGCGACTGGACGCTGAACAGCGATAACGTTACCCAGTGGGCGAAAGCCTGGCTGCCTGGCTAAGGCCATCAGCAGGGTGGGCCGTTTCTGCGACTGTCCACCCTGCGCCTGTCTGAGCGTTCACCTCAAATAGGGCGTAAAATGCCTGTTGTTTTACCGATAAGCTCCATGCCCCCCTCGCTATTATGAGAACATTCCTCTTTACCTTGCAGGCTTGCTCATGGGCGATAACATTTTTGTCACCAGTCCGCTTTTGCCCCCTCTCGAAAAATTCATGCCGTATCTCGAGAAAATCTGGCAGAACAAGATCCTTACCAACGGTGGCGAATTCCATCAGGAGCTTGAAGAAGCCCTTGCCCGGTATCTTGGCGTTAATCACGTCTGCCTGTTTTCCAACGGTACGCTGGCGCTGTTAACTGCTCTGCAGGCGTTGCGCGTGACCGGGGAAGTGATCACCACGCCATACTCCTTCGTCGCCACCTCTCACACTCTGTTGTGGAACGGCCTGACGCCGGTATTCGCGGATATTGATCCGAAAACCTTTAATATCTGCCCCGAGCGCATCGAAGAGCTGATCACCCCGCAGACCACCGCCATTATGCCGGTGCACTGCTACGGTATCCCGTGTGATGTCGACAAGATCCAGCGCATTGCCGATATTTACGGCCTGAAAGTGATTTATGACGCCGCACATGCCTTTGGCGTTCGCCAGCAGGACAACAGCATCCTGAATCACGGCGATCTTTCCGTGCTGAGCTTCCACGCCACCAAAGTATTCAACACCATTGAGGGCGGGGCGATCGTCTGTCGTGACGCCAAAATGAAGCAGCGTATTGATTACCTTAAAAACTTTGGTTTTGCCGATGAGACCACCGTGGTGGCGGCGGGAATCAACGGCAAAATGAACGAACTGCAGGCGGCCTTTGGGCTAATGCAGTTGCAGCATATTGATGACGCGCTGGATAAGCGAGCGGCTATTGATGCGTACTACCGCGAACTGCTGGCCGACGTGCCGGGCATGACGCTGCTCTCGGTGCCGGAAAGCACCGACTGGAACCACGCCTATTTCCCGGTGCGCATCAGTAAAGATTACCCCCTGAAGCGTGACGAGCTTTATGCGCTGCTGAAACAAAACGGCATCATGTCGCGCCGCTATTTTTATCCGTTGATCAGTAGCTTCCCGATGTATCGCGGGCTGAACAGCGCCGCCAAATCGCTGCTGCCGGTAGCCAATCAGGTGGCGGAAGAGATCCTCTGTCTGCCCATTTATCCGGATCTGGCGCGTCACGATCAGATGCGCATCGCCGACATCATTAAATCCGCCGCGCTGGTGGGCGTGGAGCCTAAAATGGACGAAGCCGGTTGATGAGGGCAGGCAGATGATTGTGTCGATCATGCAGCCCTATCTTTTCCCGTGGATTGGCTATTTTCAACTGCTGGCGCAGGCGGACGTTTTCGTGCTTTATGACGATGCCTGCTACATCAAACAGGGCTACATCAACCGCAATACGTTGTTAGCGGCGGGGCAGGCGCAGCGCTTTACGCTGCCGGTGCCCGGCGCGTCATCCAATAAACGTATTGGCGAACTGGCATTTGATACTCAGGTTGAGAAGCTGCTTAAGACGCTGCGCCAGAGTTACCGGCACGCCCCGGCGTATTCTGACGTTATGCCGCTTATCGAGGACGTATTACTGCATCAGGATCGTGATATTACCGCCTGTTGCCAGCGGGGAATGGAAAATATCCTCGCTTATCTCGGCCTGACGCGGCGGCTGATCCGCTCATCCGAACTCGACTATGACCGTACGGAGAATGCCGAAAATAAAGTGATCGGCATGTGCAACGCGCTGAGCGGCGATATCTACGTTAACAGTACCGGTGGGCGACATCTCTATTCTGCCGCAGCTTTCGCGGCACAAGGGATCGCCCTGCGTTTTCTGCAGGCAAATAATGTTGCCTATGATCAGGGAACGCCTGAATTTGTGCCGAATTTGTCCATTATTGACGTGCTGATGTACTGCACTCCGGATGCCGTGCGCCAGGCGCTGGATCATTATCACTACACTGAGTAAAGCCGCCCATGACAACCAAAACTTTCGGCGGCTATTTCCCGTTAGAATTACCTGCCCCGCAATCACATTATTATCCGCACGCACGGCAATATCGCTCTGCCCGCAATGCACTTTATCACCTGCTGATGACCCGTTGTCCGCAGCGGCTCTGGATGCCGGTGTTAATTTGTCAGAGCGTAATCGATGCGGTGATGGCATCCGGCGTGGAAATCATCTGGTATCAGCTGGATGACGACTATTTTCCGCAGTTATCTGAAGCATTCGGCGTGGATGACTGTCTGTTATACGTCGATTATTTAGGCCACTGCGAGGCGCAGAGCGAAAGGTTATTACGCCTGTTACCGGCGCAAAGCGTTATTATCGATCGCTCCCAGGGATTTTATTCCCCGCCGCCAAAGGCGCTGGCCTGTCTCTGGTCGCCGCGTAAATTCTTTGGCGTTGCCGACGGGGGATTACTGCAAACGGCAATAACCCTGCCGCCTGCGGATGAGCCGACAGAAGAGACGCACAGTCATACCGCGCATTTATTGCTGCAGCATGAATACGATACCCGGTCAGGCTATGGCGCGTTTTTGCAGGCGGAAGCGGCGCTGAGCACCATTTCGGCCAGCGGCATGTCGGCACTGACCGACAGGTTATTGCGCGCGGTAAATTACCGCGAGATCCAGCAGATCCGCGAGCGAAATTATCGCCTGCTCCGCGCCCGTCTTGCGGATCTGAATGCGTTTCGCTTTCCTGCATTACCCGTCAGCGGCCCTTTTTGTTACCCGTTTTATTTTCCTGCCCGCTCATTGCATGCGGCATTAATTGCCCGGGGCGTCTTTGTGGCGACCTACTGGCGGGAAGTACTGGATCGCGTTACAGCGGACAGCATTGAAGCAAATTTTGTCAATTATATGGTTCCCTTGCCGTGCGACCAGCGTTACAGCGAAAGCGATATGCAGCAATTAAGCGACATTGTCAGGGCAGTGGTGGAAGATGGCGATAAGGACTGAATAATAATGAAAAAATTAAACGTACTGGTGTTTCCCTGCGGTTCAGAAAATGCCGGTGAGATAGCTCAGTCACTGCGTTATTCCCTGCACGTTAACCGTTTAATTGGCGCGTCCAGCGTTGAAGATCACGGTCGTTTTCATTTTTCTGACTATATCGGTGATGTGCCTTTTATTCACGATCCGGCATTCAACGGTTATTTTGGCGATCTGCTGAAAACACAACAGATTGATGTGATTTTCGCCACCCATGATACCGTCTGTGAAAAACTCGCGGGCATGGCGGAATTAGCGGGCTGTTATCTGGTGAACGGCGATCCGCATACCACCCAACTGGCGCGGCGAAAGAGTCTCACCTATCAGGCTTTTGCGGGTACGGACTGGGTACCTGAAATGTATCCGCCGGGCGCAGAACCACAACACTGGCCGGTGATTGTCAAACCCGACTGCGGGCAGGGTGGTAACGGCGTGGTGCTGGCCGCCGATGCGCAACAGCTTGCGCAGGCGATAACGACGATGGACATGCCGGTGATCGTGGAATATCTGCCGGGCCGGGAAGTCACCGTCGACTGTTTTACCGATCGCAACGGCAAGCTGGTGTGGGCCGGGCCGCGTACTCGTGAGCGTATCAGAGCGGGGATCGCCATGCGTTCCACTTTGCTTCCTGTGGATGATGAGATTGCCACCATCGCTGCAGAGATCAATGAACGCGTAACTCTGCGCGGCCCCTGGTTCTTCCAGCTTAAACAGGATCGCTTTGATCGCTGGAAGCTGCTGGAAATCTCCTGCCGTGTCGCGGGGACCATGGTGGCGCAACGCGCCCGCGGGGTGAATTTACCGCTGATGGCGCTGCATGATTATATGGGGCGCGACGTGTCGCCGCTGGTAACGCCGCACGTCACGCTGGTTGAGCGCGCCATCCGCACACGCGCTGATACCGCATTGCAGTATGAGCATGTGTATGTCGATTTTGACGATACGCTGATCATCAACGGCCAGCCGAATCCCACGGTGCTGGCGTTTTTATATCAGTGCCGGATAGACGGCAAGCGCCTTTATTTAATTACCCGCCATGTACATGAGCCGATTGAAACCCTGCATCGCGCGGCAATTTCACCGCTGCTGTTCGATGAGATTATTCACCTCAAAGAAGGTGAAAAGAAATCGGCGTATATCAGCGGTCCGGCCATTTTTATCGATAACTATTTCCCGGAGCGCCTTGATGTCGCGCAGCGGGAAGATGTGCTGGTGCTCGACGTCGACGCCGTCGATTTTTATATCAAGTGATTGTGAATGAGGTTTTCATGACGAATACATGCAGCGAGCACCTTCGCCCACTCTGCGACGCCTTTATGCGGGGAGAGGTTCCCCGTTATATTTTCGGGCGTACGCCTTATGCGGCCAGCATCGCTGAATATATAACGCCGGATGGCGTTATTGATGATTTTACCACTGAGCGCGAATTTGCCGGCCTGCCGGTGGTAAAAATGGCTGATGTTCCGCAGCACGCCATCGTGCTGTCTGCAATTGTCGATGGCCGTCCGGTGAGCGTGGATCGCCTGCTGAAAAGCAGCGGCAGACAGGTTATCGACTATTTTTCATTTAAAAACTACGTTGATTTCCCGCTAAAAGAAGGCGCGTTTGTTTCATCCGCAGCCTTTCAGGACGATTACCGGAACAATCGCGAGAAATACGATCGTATCGCGGCTTTGCTGGCGGATGACATTTCACGCGAAACCTTTTCCCGGCTGGTAAAATTCAGGCTGGAAGAGGATCTTAACCTGATGTCCTGGTTTACGTTCCGCCCCCAGGAAAGCTATTTCGAACCCTTTGTTAATCTGCATACGGAAAAACCGGTTTTTGTCGACGTCGGCAGTTTTGACGGTGAAACGGCGCGCGAGTTTATTCGCCGCTGTCCGGCGTATCATCGGGTCGATCTGTTTGAACCTGAGCCGCGGCAGATGGCGGTGATAAAGGAAAAATTAACAAACGAACGTGATATTTATTATCATCAGTGCGGTGCCTCAAATAAGAAAGAGACGCTGACATTCACCTCCTCCGGCAGCTGGTCACACCTTGATGATAACGGCGATATCGTTATTAACGTCGATACCATTGATTCGCTGGTAACCGAAGCGCCCACCTTTATCAAAATGGACGTAGAGGGCCACGAATATGCGGCGCTGGAAGGCGCGCGCCAGTCGATTATTACGCATCATCCGGCGCTGGCGATTTGCTGCTATCACCGGGTTGATGATTACTGGAAATTGCCTGAGCTGGTCTTCTCGTTCCGATCGGATTATAAGCTGTATCTGCGCCACTATACCGAAGGGGTGCTGGAAACCGTTTTTTACTTTATTCCGGTCTGACCAGTAAGCGCATAAAGATGAAACGGGGAAGCAAGGTAATGTTCCCCGTTCGCTATTTTTTTGTCGATGACACGCGCAATTTTATTATGGATTGTGAGCTAAAACAGGTTTTTAGCTGAGCTGTTGATTAACAGGTATTTTTTGTACATTTTATGCTTCCGCGCTTAGGATTTGGCTTAATGAAGGCAAATAACCGCCCATTTCACCCACTATTCATCCGATTAAAAGCCCTCCAGAATCGGATAATCATGCCGATAACTCATTAACGCAGGGCTGTTTATCGTGAATTCAATGTATACCGCTGAAGGTGTAATGGATAAACACTCGCTGTGGCAGCGTTATGTACCACTTGTGCGTCATGAAGCATTGCGCCTGCAGGTGCGTCTGCCGGCGAGTGTGGAACTGGACGATCTGCTACAAGCGGGCGGCATCGGTTTACTGAATGCAGTTGACCGGTACGACGCTCTGCAAGGAACGGCATTTACCACTTACGCAGTGCAGCGTATTCGTGGGGCGATGCTGGATGAACTGCGCAGCCGTGATTGGGTGCCGCGCAGCGTCCGGCGTAATGCCCGCGAAGTGGCACAGGCGATGGGACAGCTGGAGCAGGAACTGGGACGCAACGCGACGGAAACCGAGGTCGCGCAGCGGCTGAGTATTCCTGTCGAAGAATATCGTCAGATGTTGCTCGATACCAATAACAGCCAGCTCTTCTCTTATGACGAGTGGCGGGAAGAGCATGGCGATAGCATCGAGCTGGTGACCGACGATCACCAGCAGGAGAACCCGTTACACCAGTTGCTGGAGAGCAATTTGCGCCATCGCGTGATGGAGGCTATCGAAGCCTTGCCGGAACGTGAGCAACTGGTCCTGACGCTGTACTACCAGGAAGAGCTTAATCTCAAAGAGATTGGCGCGGTGCTGGAAGTCGGCGAGTCGCGGGTGAGCCAGCTCCATAGCCAGGCCATTAAGCGCTTACGTACCAAGCTGGGTAAGTTATAGGCACGTGTTTATCGCCTGAAGAATGCCGCACAACGTATTGACAACCAGGAGTTATCATGACGGTGCAGCACGCTAAAAGACGGCCCTTAAGCCGCTACCTGAAAGACTTTAAACACAGCCAGACGCATTGTGCGCATTGCCACAAACTGCTTGATCGCATCACGCTGGTGCGTCGCGGTGAGATCGTTAACAAAATCGCGATTTCGCGCCTCGACACCCTGCTGGACGAAGCCGCCTGGCAACAGGAACAGCAAGAGTGGGTCGCGCTATGTCGTTTCTGCGGCGATTTGCACTGCAAAGAGCAGAGCGATTTCTTCGATATTATCGGTTTTAAACAGTATCTGTTTGAGCAGACCGAAATGAGCCACGGCACGGTGCGTGAGTATGTTGTCCGCCTGCGCCGTCTTGGCAACCATCTTACGGAAAATAATGTTTCTCACGAACAGCTGGCTGATGGCTTCCTTGATGAAGTCCTGGAACCCTGGCTGCCGTTGACCAGCACCAATAACTACCGGATTGCGCTGCGCAAGTACGCCCAGTTCAGGTCACAATCCCACTTTATTGCCGCACAGAAAATCGCGCCTCAGGCAACTTCTGATATATATTAAAAATGAATAACATGTAGCGTAGTGGTGTTTGACCAACAGGCCATACACCATGCACTATCGTGAAAATTTTCTTATTCGGGGTGACTATGAAACTTGTTCAGTTAGGTCGTCAGGCGCTGATGGGCGTTATGGCTGTTGCGCTGGTAGCAGGTATGAGCGC
Organism: Enterobacter sp. SA187; assembly: GCF_001888805.2. Lineage (NCBI taxonomy): Bacteria > Pseudomonadati > Pseudomonadota > Gammaproteobacteria > Enterobacterales > Enterobacteriaceae > Enterobacter > Enterobacter sp. SA187. The sequence continues at coordinate 3,744,916 of NZ_CP019113.1, read as the reverse complement.
GACGACGTTCGCTGCAGATAATGTGCTTAATAAAGTTAAAGAACGCGGAACCTTACTGGTTGGGCTGGAAGGCACTTATCCTCCCTTCAGCTTCCAGGGAGATGACGGCAAACTGACTGGCTTCGAAGTGGAGTTTGCGCAGGAGCTGGCAAAACATCTTGGCGTAAAAGCCGATCTTAAGCCTACCAAGTGGGACGGCATGCTGGCGTCGCTGGACTCCAAACGCATTGATGTGGTGATTAACCAGGTCACCATCTCCGATGAGCGTAAGAAAAAATATGACTTCTCCACGCCGTACACCATCTCTGGTATTCAGGCGCTGGTGAAAAAAGGTAACGAAAGCGGCATCAAAACCGCAGCCGATCTGAAAGGCAAAAAAGTCGGCGTGGGCCTCGGCACCAACTATGAAGAGTGGCTGCGCCAGAATGTACAGGGCGTGGACATTCGTACCTATGACGATGACCCGACCAAATACCAGGATCTGCGCGTAGGCCGTATCGACGCCATTCTGGTGGATCGCCTGGCGGCGCTGGACCTGGTGAAGAAAACCAAAGACACGCTGGCGGTAGCAGGCGATGCGTTCTCCCGTCAGGAAGCGGGCGTGGCCGTGCGTAAAGGCGATGACGATCTGCTGAAAGCTATCGATGCCGCCATTGCGGATATGCAGAAAGACGGCACCCTGAAGGCGCTGTCTGAGAAGTGGTTTGGCGCTGACGTGACGAAATAATCATCGGCAGTTAACGAAAAAGGCGCTGATTAGAGCGCCTTTTTTATTTATTGCGCCGTACCGTGCATAATCAATGAATGATTCGTTACACAGCACCGGAGATTTCATGTCCCTGCATAATTTAACCCGTTTTCCCCGCCTCGAATTTATCGGCGCGCCCACGCCGCTGGAGTACCTGCCGCGTTTTTCCGATTATCTGGGCCGCGAGATCTTCATCAAGCGCGATGATGTGACGCCGATTGCCATGGGCGGCAACAAGCTGCGTAAGCTGGAGTTCCTCGCCGCCGATGCGCTGCGCGAAGGGGCCGATACGCTGGTGACCGCAGGCGCCATCCAGTCCAACCACGTACGTCAGACGGCGGCGGTGGCGGCGAAGCTGGGTCTGAACTGCGTGGCGCTGCTGGAAAACCCCATTGGCACCCGCGCCGAAAACTACCTCACTAATGGCAACCGCCTGCTGCTGGATCTGTTCAGCGCGCAAATAGAGATGTGCGACGCGCTGACCGATCCGGTTCGCCAGCTGGATGAACTGGCGACGCGCGTCGAAGCCCAGGGCTTTCGTCCTTACGTGATCCCTGTGGGCGGATCCAACGCGCTGGGGGCGCTTGGCTATGTGGAAAGCGCGCTGGAAATCACCCGCCAGTGCGAAGATACGGTGGACATATCCTCGGTGGTGGTGGCCTCCGGCAGCGCCGGGACGCATGCCGGGCTGGCGGTGGGCCTCGGGCAGTTAATGCCGCAGGCGGAGCTGATTGGCGTCACGGTATCGCGCAGCGTGGCGGATCAGCAGCCGAAAGTGGCCACGCTGGTTAAGGAACTGGATACCCTGCTGGACGTGCAGACCCGCGCGGACATTGTGTTGTGGGACGACTATTTTGCGCCATCCTACGGCACGCCGAATCCGGAAGGGCTGGAAGCGGTTAAACTGCTGGCGCGTCTGGAAGGCATTTTGCTCGATCCGGTGTACACCGGCAAAGCCATGGCGGGCTTGATTGACGGTATCAGTCAGAATCGCTTTAAGGATCAGGGACCGGTTCTGTTTATACACACAGGTGGCGCACCGGCGCTTTTCGCCTACCACCCCCATGTCTGATTTGCGAACAGAAGAACGATAATGCAAGAAAGTATACAACTGGTGATCGACTCCGCGCCCTTCCTGCTTCGCGGGGCGGTATTTACGCTACAGCTCAGTATCGGCGGCATGTTTTTTGGCCTGCTGCTGGGCTTTATTCTGGCGCTGATGCGCATGTCGCCGCTGCTGCCGATCCGCTGGCTGGCGCGCTTTTATATCTCTGTCTTCCGTGGCACGCCGCTGATCGCGCAGCTATTTATGATTTACTACGGGCTACCGCAGTTCGGGATCGAACTGGATCCGCTTCCGGCGGCGATGATTGGCCTGTCGCTCAACACCGCGGCCTATACTTCAGAAACGCTGCGCGCGGCTATTTCCTCCATCGACAAAGGTCAGTGGGAAGCGGCGGCCAGTATCGGTATGACGCCGTGGCAGACGCTACGCCGGGCGATTTTGCCGCAGGCGGCGCGGGTGGCGCTACCGCCGCTGAGCAACAGTTTTATCAGTCTGGTGAAAGACACCTCGCTGGCGGCCACCATTCAGGTGCCGGAGTTGTTCCGTCAGGCCCAGCTGATCACCTCCCGTACGCTGGAAGTGTTCACTATGTATCTGGCCGCGTCCCTGATTTACTGGGTGATGGCGACGGTGCTGTCGGCGCTGCAAAATTATTTTGAAAATCAGCTTAACCGCCAGGAGCGTGATCCAAAATGAGTGCGATTGAAGTAAAAGACCTGGTGAAGAAGTTTCACGGCCAGACGGTGCTGCACGGTATTAACCTCGAAGTGGAAGAGGGCGAAGTGGTGGCGATTATCGGGCCAAGCGGATCCGGAAAAACCACGCTACTGCGCAGCATCAATCTGCTGGAACAGCCGGAAAGCGGCACCATTCGGGTAGGTAAGATTGCCATTGATGCCGGGCGGTCGCTCAGTTCGCAAAAAGCGGCTATCCGTGAACTGCGTCAGCGCGTGGGCTTTGTCTTTCAGAGTTTTAATCTGTTCCCACACCGCACGGTACTGGAGAACATTATTGAGGGGCCGGTCATCGTCAAAGGCGAAGAAAAAACCGAGGCGGCCACCCGCGCCAGGGAACTGCTGGCGAAAGTGGGACTGAGCGGCAAGGAAACCAGCTATCCGAAGCGCTTGTCCGGCGGGCAACAACAGCGTGTGGCCATTGCCCGTGCGCTGGCAATGCGTCCGGATGTGATTCTTTTTGATGAGCCGACCTCCGCGCTCGATCCCGAACTGGTGGGCGAGGTGCTGAGCACCATTCGTCAACTGGCGCAGGAAAAGCGCACCATGGTGATCGTTACCCATGAGATGAGCTTCGCCCGTGATGTCGCCGATCGTGCCATCTTTATGGATCAGGGGCGCATTGTCGAACAGGGCCCGGCAAAAGATCTGTTTGCTAATCCGCAACAGCCGCGAACCCGGCAGTTCCTCGAAAAATTCCTCATGCAATAAAAAAGGCGGATCGCCTCAGGCGATCCTGCTTTAATTTATCTTAAGTTAAGTTTTTTATCTGGCGGTTTCATTATTTCCTTTTGGTCTGAATTATTCTAAATATTTCTAAAGCGGTATTTGAAATACCGCTATTAATGCTGACCAGTACAATGAATCGACAATAAGATGCGGGTTATTCCACACCAGGACGTTATTTTGTATTTATAAATAAGTTTTATGTGTTAGTTTTATACATTCATAATAATGATGATAACAAGCAGGGGTTTTACCGGTATATATGCAGGAGACAGACTTTTTCACCTGGCGACGGGAGTTGCTGCATCTTTTTCAGGGGATGACATCAGCGGCAGAGGTTTATAACGAGCTACAGCGTCAGACGCAGCAGCTGGAATTTGATTATTTCTCACTTTGTGTGCGGCATCCTGTGCCTTTCACGCGGCCAAAATTATCCCTGGAGACCACCTACCCTGTCGCATGGACCTCGCATTATCAGGCGGAAAATTATTTCGCCATCGATCCGGTGCTGAGGCCTGAGAATTTTATTCAGGGACATCTGCCGTGGAGCGATCGTTTATTTAGCGAAGCCCAGCCTTTATGGGATGGCGCACGCGATCACGGTCTGCGCAAGGGTGTCACCCAGTGCCTGATGCTGCCCAACCGGGCGATGGGCTTTCTTTCTGTATCCCGCACCGATGTGCGCGGTAAAACGCGCTCTGATGATGAGATTGAGTTACGCCTGCAATTTCTGGTGCAGATGAGCCTGCTGACGCTGAGCAAGCTGAATGATGACACGGTGGCCGCGCCGGAGATGAAATTCAGCAAACGCGAGCGCGAGATCCTGAAGTGGACAGCGGAAGGGAAGACCTCGGCGGAGATTGCGATGATCCTGTCCATCTCGGAGAATACGGTGAACTTCCACCAGAAAAATATGCAGAAAAAATTCAATGCGCCTAATAAAACGCAGATAGCCTGCTATGCGGCGGCGACAGGGTTTATCTGAAAGACGATACGTTTCGCGTGTCGAACGTTACACCGGCTGACAGGGCAACACACTGTCAGCCGGTTTTTTATTACTGACGGTAAGCCTGTTTAATCTGCTTAACAGTGGCAGCAAAGACGTCAGCCTGCGCCGTATCTTCCATCTGGGCAATCTGCTTTTCCAGCTTCAGGATCACCCGGCCTGCGTCTGCCTGGCCCATCGCCTGTAACATCAGGGTTACCAGCGCTTTCATGCAGGAGACTTCCTGAGCCAGTTCAGGGCCATTTTCGGCAGTAGTGAAATCGGGTGTGTTCATGTAACGTCCTCGGTATGTAACAGCGCCTGAATGCGCCAGTGAATGTGAAGGCGGCGGAGTATACCACAAGGCCGGCAAAAAATAGCAGTGCTTGTTTTTTGATCGTTATTGATGCCGTTTAACAAATTAATCCCATAAATGATAAACAGTATAATTATCTGTTACACAATATATGTTTATAGCCGGTATCCCGCTGGTTAAATATTGTTAAATGACAGTCATTAATTACCGCTTCGTTTATCCGGTGATATTTAAATCTTTGAATAAACGCTGCTTAAATCGGCCACTTTAGACGTCATTTAGCACTTTTTCTTTCCGGAAATTGTACAGTCCTGTTTCCACCTGCCTGACCGAAAACGTACCCTGCGCATTTTTGGATTTTTATCTTGCGCTAAAAAACGGTAATATGTGCAGAATTAACTGAAAGTAGCGTTATCCCTATTCTGGAGATTTCCTTTGATCAACGTCCTTCTTGTTGATGACCACGAACTGGTGCGCGCAGGGATACGACGCATTCTGGAAGATATTAAGGGTATAAAAGTTTCCGGCGAGGTTTGCTGTGGCGAAGATGCTGTTAAATGGTGTCGCGCTAATCCTGTCGACGTCGTGTTGATGGATATGAACATGCCCGGTATTGGCGGCCTTGAAGCCACGCGTAAAATCGCGCGCTCAACCGCTGACACCAAAGTCATTATGCTTACCGTGCATACTGAAAACCCGCTGCCGGCGAAAGTGATGCAGGCTGGCGCGGCTGGCTATCTGAGTAAAGGCGCTGCGCCTAAAGAGATGGTTAACGCCATTCGCTCTGTGTATGCCGGTCAGCGCTATATTGCCTCGGACATTGCCCAGCAGATGGCGCTCAGTCAGATTGAGCCGGAAAAAACCGCATCGCCGTTCGCAAGTTTGTCGGAACGCGAGTTGCAGATTATGCTGATGATTACCAAAGGCCAGAAGGTGAATGAGATCTCAGAGCAACTGAATCTCAGCCCGAAGACGGTGAACAGCTATCGCTACCGGATGTTCAGTAAATTAAACATTCACGGCGATGTTGAGCTGACCCATCTGGCCATTCGACATGGTCTGTGTAATGCGGAGACGTTATCAAGTCAGTGAGTGAAGTTTTTGAACCCAAAGCCTTCCTGAGCACGGTGACCAGCAAACCCGGCGTCTACCGTATGTATGATGCCGGCGGTACCGTCATTTATGTCGGTAAAGCCAAAGATCTCAAGAAGCGGCTGTCCAGCTATTTTCGTACCAACGTCGGCTCACGGAAAACCGAGGCGCTGGTGTCGCAAATCCAGCAAATCGACGTCACGGTTACCCATACCGAGACTGAAGCCCTGTTGCTTGAACATAACTACATCAAACTGTATCAGCCACGTTACAACGTGCTGCTGCGGGATGATAAATCCTATCCTTTCATTTTCCTGAGCGCCGATACCCATCCGCGGCTGGCCACGCACCGTGGCGCAAAGCATGCGAAAGGCGAGTATTTTGGGCCTTTCCCGAACGGCTATGCGGTGCGCGAAACCCTGGCGCTGCTGCAGAAGATTTTCCCCATCCGCCAGTGCGAAAACAGCGTTTATCGCAACCGCTCGCGCCCGTGCCTGCAATATCAGATTGGCCGCTGTCTGGGCCCCTGTGTGGCAGGACTGGTCAGCGAGGAAGAGTATGCGCAGCAGGTGGATTACGTCCGGCTTTTCCTGGCGGGGAAAGACGATCAGGTGTTGAACCTGCTGATCGAACGTATGGAAAAGGCCAGCCTGGCGCTGGACTTTGAACAGGCGGCGCGGATACGCGATCAGATCCAGGCGGTCAGACGCGTCACGGAAAAACAGTTTGTTTCCAATACTGGCGACGATCTGGACGTGATTGGCGTCTCCTTTGATGCGGGCATGGCCTGTGTCCATGTGCTGTTTATTCGTCAGGGGAAAGTGCTCGGCAGCCGCAGCTATTTCCCGAAAGTTCCGGGCGGCACTGAGCTTGGCGAGGTGGTGGAAACCTTCGTCGGTCAGTTCTACCTGCAGGGTAGCCAGATGCGCACGCTGCCTTCCGAGATCCTGCTGGACTTTAATCTGACGGACAAAACGCTGCTGGCGGATTCCCTGTCGGCGGTTGCGGGGCGGCGCGTAAACGTGCAGACCAAACCGCGCGGCGATCGGGCGCGTTACCTGAAACTGGCGCGCACCAATGCTGCGACAGCGCTGAGCACTAAGCTTTCGCAGCAGTCGACCATTCATCAGCGTATGACGGCACTCGCCGCTATGCTCAAGCTGCCGGAAGTAAAGCGCATGGAGTGTTTTGACATCAGTCATACCATGGGCGAACAGACGGTGGCGTCCTGCGTGGTCTTTGATGCCAATGGCCCGGTGCGCGCCGAGTATCGCCGCTACAATATTACCGGCATTACCCCCGGCGATGATTACGCGGCGATGAACCAGGTGCTGCGCCGTCGTTACGGCAAGGCAATCGAGGAGAGTAAAGTTCCCGACGTGGTGCTGATCGACGGCGGGAAAGGGCAGTTGGGCCAGGCAAAAGCGGTGTTTGCCGAACTGGACGTTCCCTGGGATAAGCATCATCCCTTATTACTGGGGGTAGCAAAAGGCACCGATCGTAAAGCCGGGCTGGAAACGCTGTTCTTCGAACCGGAAGGCGAGGGCTTTAACCTGCCGCCGGACTCCCCGGCGCTGCATGTGATCCAGCACATTCGCGACGAGTCACACGATCACGCCATCAGCGGACATCGAAAAAAACGGGCAAAAGTTAAAAATACCAGTACGCTTGAAACTATCGAGGGCGTAGGGCCAAAACGTCGGCAAATGTTGTTGAAATACATGGGCGGATTGCAAGGTTTACTCAATGCCACCATTGAGGAAATTGCAAAAGTGCCGGGTATTTCGCAAGGCCTGGCAGAAAAGATCTACTACTCGTTGAAACATTAAGGGCTATGTAGCAACATAGAGCTAATTTTTACTGACAACAGACAGTTACCCGTCACTATGCGATTTAATATCCCGACGTTACTAACGCTTTTTCGAGTCATTTTGATCCCGTTCTTCGTGGTGGCATTTTATCTGCCGTTCGTCTGGGCTCCTTTTGCATGTGCGCTGATTTTCTGCTTTGCGGCGATCACTGACTGGTTTGACGGGTTTCTGGCACGGCGCTGGAATCAGAGCACGCGTTTTGGCGCGTTTCTCGATCCGGTCGCCGATAAAGTGCTGGTGGCTATTGCGATGGTGCTGGTTGTCCAGCACTATCACGTATGGTGGGTAACCTTACCGGCGGCAACTATGATTGCGCGCGAGATCATCATCTCTGCGCTGCGTGAGTGGATGGCGGAAATGGGCAAACGTAGCAGCGTGGCCGTGTCCTGGATCGGTAAAGTGAAAACCACGGCGCAGATGGTGGCGCTGGTGGGGCTGCTGTGGCGTCCTAACCAGCTTACGGAATACGCGGCCGTAGGCCTGCTGTTTGTGGCTGCGGTGCTGACGCTGTGGTCTATGCTGCAATATTTAAACGCCGCGCGCGGCGATTTGCTTGAACCGTGATCGTTTCGCCGTAAATTTCAGCAAACGATCCTGAGTTTGAAAAAATATCGTTGACTCAGTGCGTCAGGTAAGTAGAATGCATCGCATCAGACGGCGGCACTGCTTGCCAGAAGATAGTAAAATCAAGTGATTAGCTAATCACAAGATATTGCGGGAATAGCTCAGTTGGTAGAGCACGACCTTGCCAAGGTCGGGGTCGCGAGTTCGAGTCTCGTTTCCCGCTCCAGTTAATAGCATCGGCATATTGCGGATGCTGGTCGCAAGACCTGAAGATTTTCGGCGCGTTAGCAAAGCGGTTATGTAGCGGATTGCAAATCCGTCTAGTCCGGTTCGACTCCGGAACGCGCCTCCAATTTCTTCCCGAGCCCGGATGGTGAAATCGGTAGACACAAGGGATTTAAAATCCCTCGGCTTATGGCTGTGCGGGTTCAAGTCCCGCTCCGGGTACCATGGGAAACATCGAATAAAATCAATGATAAGCAGTGTCGTGTAAGCCACCTTCGGGTGGTTTTTTTATGCCTGAAATTTGCCGTTTCTGACCTGATTGCTCTCATCCCACTAACTTATCGTGACAGTTGCAGCACGTTGATCACAATAACGCTCAGTGCCAGACAAATCAGGATCACCCCCGAAATCCGCTCCACAGCGGGTAACACTTTCGAAAAAGTGCGCAGCACTGCATCATTCCCGATAAAGATCGCCACCAGCAAATCCCACAACAGCACAACGCTGAACATCCACACGCCATAGACAACTTTCAGTCCGGGCGCAGTACCGGCACCGCCGATTAACGTCGCCAGGCTGACATAAAAGAGCGCATTTTTAGGATTGAGAATGCCCGACATAAAGCCCATACCGAATTCACGCCAGCGATCTGTGAGATCAGTCTTCTCTGTCAAAGCGGCTTCCGGAGTCATCTTGTGTCCGGTGAGGGAGCTTGCGCCAGCAAAACGAATAAAAAGCTGGCCGACATACAGCAAATAGCCACAGCCAGCGAGCTGAATGGCGATAAACCCTGCGCTGCCCGAGCGGAAAAGCGTGATCCCGCTGAAGGCCGCGAGAATAAACACCCCGTTTGCGACGGCTATTCCCAGACAGACAAAGGCGGCATGACGCCAGCCCGCTTTAATTGAGGTACGCGCAACCAGAAAGAAGTCCGGGCCGGGGGAAAGTAGCGCCAGAAAATGTGCGGTTGCCACCAGAAGAAATTGTTGCATCATGCCATCACCCTCTAAGAAATTTTTCCTACAGGGTGCAGGCTGACAGGATGATTGTATTGAATAAAATTGCAGGGACTCAGGCCCGATAACAGCCTGGCGTGACGCCGGTATGCGCCTTAAATACGCGCTGAAAATGGCTTTGATCCGCAAAACCCAGTCGGTATGCTATATCGGTAATTTCACTGCCTGACTGCAGCCACTGGCGCGCCTGATTCACGCGCCTGTTGAGCTGATAAGCGTGCGGCGTCATACCGGTGACGGCACGAAAAGCTCTGATAAGCTGATACCGACTCATATCGGCGATTTTCGCCAAATCTTCAAGCGGCAGGGGCGGGCGTTTCGATTTCCTGCAACTGGCTGATCACCCGCGCCAGTGCCCCGTTGCCCTGGGGTAGCTGTGCGGCGAAAGTTTCCACCCGATCATTCTCACAGGCGCAGTCACCGATAAATTCTATTAGCGCGGCATTTTTGTCTTCCGTAGTGGCTGCTGAAAAGAGGGTGTCATTAAGCTGGCAAAACCGGGCATAGACCGTCTGGTTATCCGTGAGGCGAATTTCATTTTCGCGAATAAGGCCTGCTGAGGAAGGACCAGTTTCTGCCAGTAACTGGCGTAGCCAGGCGGCATCAAGATGCAGCATCTGATAGCTCCAGCAATCATTAGGCAGGGGATTACAGGCGTGAACACAGCCCGCCGGAATGAACACCATCATGCCGGGATGCAATGCAGAAGGGCCACCTGACACGCCGGTAAAATGACTTCCGCCCGCATCCACTGCGCCAATAGAAAAGGTGGGATGACTGTGCGACTTATAACACGCCCGGCTATGACAGGCGCGACGGGTCTCTACATGCTCCATCGCCGGATCGCGCCAGAATTCCGCGGAATGGTGGCTGTGTCTGTTGAACATAGTGTGAGATCCTTAAACCGATCGGCATAACCGTGTGTGCAGGGTAGAAAGGAGAACACAGTTACCTCTGCATCGCCAATAATTTTGCTACTCACCTGTGGTAAAATTTCTTTTTTATGGTGCGTATTTCGCACCTCACCGAGGAATATGCACAATGAAAACCGGACCCCTGAACGAGAAAGAGCTGGAATGGCTGGAAGACGTACTGATGAAGTACGGTACGGAGGCGTCCATTATGGATGTCTCAGAGCTGGATGGCTTACTCACTGCGGTACTAAGCTCGCCGGTGCCGGTTGAGCCGAGCCAGTGGCTGGTGGCGCTGTGGGGCGGTGCTGACAAGGTGCCGAACTGGTCGTCGGAAAAGGAGATGGAGCGTTTCATGATGCTCGCTTTCCAGCATATGGACGATATCGGCGATCGTCTGGCCGAGTATCCGGAACAGTTTGAACCGCTGTTTGGAACGCGCGACGTGGAAGATCAGGAGCTGACCATTGTGGAAGAGTGGTGCTTCGGTTATCTGCGCGGCGTCAGCCTGAGCGACTGGTCATCCTTACCGGATCCGTTAAAGCCAGCGCTGGCGGCCATTGAACTGCACGGTAAAGAAGAGAACTTCGAACGTGTGGAGCAGATGACGCCGGAAGCCTTTGAAGAAAGCATCGAGGCGATTAAACCTGCGGCGCTGGCGCTGTATGACTACTGGGCCGACAATCAGCAGGAAATTGAAGTGGCGAAGCCGTTCACCGCCGGTGAAAAAGTGGGCCGTAACGACCCTTGCCCATGCGGCAGCGGTAAAAAATTCAAGCAGTGCTGCCTGCACTGATAGTCACTTGCACCAGCTTGCCGGGTAAGCGCTGCGCCACCCGGCAATAAAAGAAGCGCTATTAACCCACCTCGGGCAGCAAACCGGCTGCAATACAGAACTGCACGGCAATCACCGCGATCCCACACAAAAACACCAGCGCTAATGCAGGCTTGCCGCCGCTGACGCGATAGCTCGTCTGCGGATTATGCTTACGACTTTGCCACGCCAGCAGCGACGGGATCAGCAGCGCCAGCACGGCAAGCGCCACACCGGCATAACCCAGCGCCATCACAAACCCACGCGGATAAAAAAGGGCAAAAGCCAGCGGCGGCAGGAAGGTGATCGCCCCGGTCTGTAAACGTCCGGCAACGTTATTGCGACGATTAAACAGATCCGCCAGGTAATCAAACAGGCCCAGCGCCACACCCAGGAAGGAGGTGGCCAGCGCCAGGTCGGCGAACAGATGCACCGCCAGTTCAACGTGCGGTGAGGCGACCACTTCCCGCAGCGCCTGTAATAACCCGTTCAGCCCGGCCTGATCCGCCAGTAAACCCATAAAGGTGGAGGAGTTGATGCTGCCCAGCGTCGCCAGTTGCCAGAAAATATAGGCCACAAGCGGAATGGCGCTGCCGGTAATAAATACCGTGCGCAGCTTACGGATGTTGCCATTCATATAGCTGACGATGCTCGGCACGCTGCCGTGAAAACCGAAGGAGGTGAAAATTACTGGGATTGCCGACAGCGCCAGCGCTTTCTCCAGCGGCAGGGTCAGCAGATTGATTTTGTGTACGTGCGGCATTAACAGCGCCAGCATGATCAACAGAAAGAGGATCTTGGCGCTGAACAGAAAGCGGTTAAACAGATCAACCAGCGACGTGCCCGCGCAGACGACGCCGCCCGCAATCAGGGTAAACAACAGCACACCGGCGACCGGTGAAACGGTGATGTCGAGCCAGGAGCCGAGGCTTGCCGCCAGCAGTTCGCCCGCGCCTGTCATATAGGCAGCGGTAAGGGCATACATCAGAAACATCATACTGAAACCGGTGAGCCACTGACCGTAGCGGCCCAGGTAGCGACGCGCCAGGGAGCCCAGCCCGGTATCGGCAGGGACGTGCTGATACACTTCAAGCAACAGCAGGGCGGTATAACACATCAGCGCCCACAGGCCGAACAGCAGCACTAAGGTCACGCCAAATCCCACCCCAGCCGCCGCCAGCGGCATCGCCAGCATACCGGCCCCGATTGTCGTTCCCGCGACGATAAAAACACTACCCAGCGTCCGATTCTTCACGCTTTCCTCTGCCCATAAACCATTGCACATTCGAATATGCGGCGCAGAGTAAGGGAAAATGACAGTCTCGTCAAACAGGCGTTACAGATGGTGTAATTTAATATTTACAGAGGTTTAAGGCGGTGACAGTGTCACCGCCGGAAGTATTACTTTTGGGCGTCGAGGGTCGATAGTTCTTTATCAATGAAATACAAGCCTTCGCCGCTTTTACCCGCCAGCGATAATTTATCGATAACGGATTTAAATAATTTTTCTTCTTCGTGCTGTTCGGCCACATACCATTGCAGGAAATTAAAGGTCGGATAATCCTGCGTGGTCATTGCCACGTGCGCCAGTTCATTAATTTTTTGCGTGATCAGCTGTTCGTGTTCATAAGTGGAACGGAACAGATCGTCTAAAGACGCATATTCCGCAACCGGCGATGGAATAGTATTAATACACGGCAGGCTGCCGGTATCGGCCAGATAATCAAACAGGCGTTGCATGTGGGTCATCTCTTCCTGCGCGTGGCGGCGCAGGAAGGCTGCCGCGCCTTCGAAGCTGTGGTAGCTGCACCAGGCGCTCATCTGCTGATAAAGCAGAGAGGAGTAAAGCTCCAGATTCATTTGCTCATTTAATTTTTCGATCATTTCTGCTTTAAGCATGATACGGCTCCAGGGAGTGCGCAATGAATAATGGCGCCACTATAATTTGTTATTTAATTATTTGCAAAAGGTAAAATAGAATAATTAATTTGAATGGTAATGTGAATAATACGCATTAGATGTGAAGGTTAAATTACCTGAGAATAATTCTTTTTATTATAAATAAGCGCCACCTGCGTAATAACGCAGGTGGTAAAGATTAATAATAGCCGGTGGCGGCAGGCGACAGCGCCAGCCCCTGACACTGGTATTGCAGGGTGATTTTTTCATTAAGGCACAGTGAACCGCTGAATACACTACAGGTACGGATCGGCTGACCGTACGCGGCGGCGGTGGCATAGCCCATTTGCTGGCACTGACGCGTGGCGGTGCCGTGGGTGGTATACTCATCAAAGCGCGCATTTTGCAGCATGGCTTCGTTAAAATTCAGTCGTACCACACCGGTGGTCTGAATGACCTCGCTAACCTGCGGCTCTTTAGTGATGGTGCATCCTGCCAGCAGCAGGACTGCGGCGGCTAAAAGCATACTCTTCATGGTATCGCTCTGATTCAGTTTCGATGTTCTCATCCTACAACCTCTCTTTCCCGCCAATAGCCTGAATAGCCGGATTTTCTGGCCTTACTAATTGTAACGGCCAGCGAAGCGGGAAAAACTGTGAGCACCTCGCAACTTTTTAAAACGATTTTTCACTAAATTTGAAAGTATGTTTGCTTAGTAGTAAGGTTTCTAAAACGTTCGCTATTCACGGCGGGACATCCCGCAACGCTTCAGGAGAAGACACAATGAAAATTGCACTGATGATGGAAAACAGCCAGGCTGCCAAAAACGCCATTATCCTTAAAGAGCTGAAAACCGTCGCGGATGAGAAGAACTTCCCGGTTTTCAACGTCGGCATGAGCGACGAGAATGACCATCACCTGACCTACATCCACTTAGGCATCATGGCCAGCATCCTGCTGAACTCTAAAGCCGTTGATTTCGTGATTGCCGGGTGCGGCACCGGTCAGGGCGCGCTGATGTCGCTGAATATCCATCCGGGCGTGAACTGCGGCTACTGCATCGATCCGGCAGATGCTTTCCTGTTCGCGCAGATCAACAACGGTAACGCGCTGGCGTTGCCGTTCGCTAAAGGTTTTGGCTGGGGCGCAGAGCTGAACGTGCGCTTTATCTTCGAAAAAGCCTTCACCGGCCGCAAAGGCGAAGGGTATCCGCCGGAGCGTAAAGAGCCGCAGGTGCGTAACGCCGGGATCCTTAATCAGGTGAAAGCGGCAGTGGTGAAAGACAACTATCTGGACACCCTGCGCGCCATCGATCCGGAGCTGGTGAAAACTGCCGTTTCCGGTCAGCGTTTCCAGGAGTGTTTCTTCGAAAACTGCCAGGATAAAGAGATCGAAGCCTTCGTACGTGAAATGCTCGCATAACATCCCGAAAGGCCAGCGTTCGCTGGCCTTTTTTTATCCCTTTTTATTCGACACCGCACTGCCGGCATCTTTCGTCAGCCGCAGCGTATCCGCCATGCCCACCAGACAAATCAGCGCGATCGCCACGAATGCCAGGCGAAAACTGATCCCCGGCACCTCTCCCAGCGAGAGCCAGTCGCCAACCCGTTCGCCGATACGAATACCAATCGCCCCCAGCGTAATGCCCAGCCCCACCGCCAGCTGTGTCGCGGTGCTGAACAGCGTATTGGCGTAACTCATCTGCGCTGAAGGTACATCCGCAAAGGCCAGGGTACTGACGCCGGTAAACTGTACCGAGCGAAAGACGCCGCCGAGATAAAGCACCAGCAGGATCACCCACACCGGCGTCGTGGGCGTCAGGAAGGCGCAGGCCAGCAGCGCCAGCACATTGAGCGCGCCGTTGATCAGCAGCAGTTTTTTGAATCCCAGCCAGCGAATAAGCGGGGTGGTGACGGGTTTTATCGTCAGATTGCCGACAAACACCGCCAGCACCAGCAGCCCGGCATGAAAGGCATCCATACCAAAGCCCACCTGAAACATCAGCGGTAACAGAAAAGGCACGGCGCTGATGGAGGCGCGAAACAGCGAACCGCCGTACATGGTCACGCGGAAGGTCGGCACCTGCATGGCATCGAGACGTATCATCGGCCAGCGGGCGCGCTGAAAATGGCGCAGCGCATAAAACAGCGTGCCCGCGCCCAGCAGCAACATCGCCGCCGTCAGCCACCCCTGCGGCTGCTGCGCGCCCAGCAATTCCATGGCATACACCAGGCTGACCATCGCAATAGCCGTGGAGAGGAAACCGGGCATATCGAAAGGCCGCCGCTCCTCCTCGCGAATATCCGGAATGATGCGCAGCGCCAGCGCAATGGCGATCAGCCCCAGCGGTACGTTAATAAAGAAGATCCACCGCCAGCTGGCGAAACTGGTAATAAAGCCACCCAGCGGCGGGCCAATGATAGGCGCGACCAGGGCGGGCCAGGTAAGGGTGGCGATGGCGGTGATCAGCAGATGCTTGGGGGTGGTGCGCAATACTGCCAGCCGTCCGACCGGCACCATCAGCGCGCCGCCGATGCCCTGTAAAATACGCATGGCGACAAACCACTCCACGCTGACCGCGAGGCCACAGAACACCGAGGCGAGGGTGAAGATCGCCAGCGCCGAGGCGAAGACTTTACGCGCGCCGAAGCGGTCGGCGATCCAGCCGCTGGCCGGGATCAACACGGCCAGGGTGATCAGATAGGCGCTGATACCGATATTCAGATCGACGGCATCGACGCCGAAACTTTCCGCCATGTCCGGCAGGGCGGTAGCGATCACCGTACCGTCGAGAAACTCCATAAAAAACGCCCCGGCGACCAGCAGCGCGGCGGGAGAAACGCCGCGTCTGGCCTCCGGTTGGGTGCTGTCACTCATTTTTGGTCTGCCATTTTAAAAAAAATTTTAAATTTTTACAGAAATGAAATGTCCGTAACTTACGGATTTATCATGCATTTTTTAACAAAACTAAAATATCAATGCGTTTTTTAATGTGATGGGCTTCACAAACTGGTTGATTTTTGTGATGCAGGTCATATTATGTGCACACAGAAACATAACACCTGCATAACAAATTTCTCCGGAGCAAAAGATGAAACTGCGTAAGATCCTGAAAAGCATTTTTGAAACCTACTGCAAAACTTTCAAAGACGTCCCGCCTGGCGCGATGTTCTGATAAAAAAACCTGCTGCGGCAGGTTTTTTTATATCTGATGTACGCTGTGCAGGCCGGGCAAACTACCTTTTCGCAGCGCTTCCCGCTACTATGGCGTCCTTACTGAAAGGAGCCTTCCATGTCTGAATCCCTGAGTGCCGATCAAGAACTGGTATCTGACGTTGTCGCCTGCCAGCTGGTGATCAAACAAATCCTCGACATCATTGACGTTATCGCGCCGGTTGAAGTGCGTGAGAAAATGTCGCAGCAGCTGAAAACCATCGATTTCACCACCCATCCGGCTGCCGCCGATCCGGTGACCCGCCGCGCCATTCAGAAAGCCATTGCGCTGATTGAGCTGAAGTTCACGCCGCAGGGCGAGGCGCACTAGCTAAAGTAAACCTTCGTTTTGAATTATTCAAACGGATGTTTTCGAAGATCGGGCGCGGAAGCCGCGCTGAAAAAAGGCGGGGGCGACCCCGCCGGCAGGATCAGAACAGCGCCATCACCAGCGCATAGCTCGCCGCACAGGCACAGCTGACGCCAATCAGCCCCGGAATTATAAAGCTGTGGTTGATGATGAATTTCCCGATGCGGGTGGTGCCTGAACGGTCAAAGCCGATACAGGCCAGATCGCTCGGATAGGTCGGCAGTACAAAATAGCCGTATGACGCCGGGAAAAACGCCAGCAGCATTTTTGGCTCGACGCCCAGCATCAGCGCCATGGGCGCAACGGCAGTCAGTGCCGCCGCCTGGCTGTTGACCAGCTTGGACACCAGGAATAACACAATCGCGTAGGTCCAGGGATGATTCTGCACCACGCCCTCCAGCGCCACTTTTAACTCCTCCAGATGCGCCTGAAAGAAGGTGTCACTCATCCACGCCACGCCAAACACCGAAAAAATCGCCACCATCCCGGCCTTGAACACCGCGCCGCTGGAAATGGTCGACGCATTCACCTTACAGACGATCAGCATCACCGCCCCGGCAATCAGCATCATCATCTGGATCACCAGGTTCATCGACAGCGGCGTCATTTTGCCCTTCACCTCAAATGAGGGTCGCAGTTCCGGCAACGCGCCCAGTAATACCACCACAAGAATACCGGCGAAGAAGATCCAGGTTGACCAGTACGCCTGCTTCGGGAAGCGCTGATTCATTAAGGTGTCGCTGCTGCCGTAGATAAATTCCCGCTGTTTCGGATCGGTTAATTTCTGCTGGAACTCCGCGTCATCCGCCAGATCCTTACCGCGGCGCAGGCTCCACAGCGCGGCGACGGCCACGCCAAACAGCGAGGCCGGCACGGAGACGGCGAGGATCTCCAGGATGCTCCAGGCCTGCCCGATGCCGTGCTGCGCCGCCAGAATAGAGACCAGCGACACCACCGCCACCGAAACGGGCGAGGCGGTAATGGCCATTTGTGAAGCCACCGACGCCACCGCCATCGGTCGCTCCGGGCGGATACCTTTTTTCAGCGCGATATCGGCGATAATGGGAAACATGGTGTAGACCACATGTCCGGTGCCGCACAAAAACGTCAGCGTCCAGGTGGTGAAGGGCGCGAGCAATGTAATGTGCTGCGGGTGACGTCGCAGCAGTCGCTCTGCAAACTGCATCATTACGTTCAGCCCGCCGGCGGTTTGCAGCGTGGCGGCGCAGCCGATCACCGCCAGGATAGTCAGCATCACGTCAACCGGCGGTTTACCCGGTTGCAGGCCAAACACAAAGGTCAGTATGAACAGGCCGATACCGCTGATCAGGCCGAGGCCCATGCCGCCGAAGCGGGTACCCACCAGCAGACAGAGGATAATGACAATAAATTCAAGAGTGATCATGAAGCACCTGTGTAATTAAACATTGATGCTCTAAATCATTACATTTTGTAAGGTTGATCTTTGCGAGCCAGATCGACTTTGTTAAAACGCGGGTAATCAAGGGCTTATATACAATTTTGCAACATTGAGCTGCAAAAAATAACAACCCCGACGCGGGCCGGGGCTGGGTCTCAGTGGCGGATTAATGCTGCCGGAAATTAACGATATTAAGTAAATGCTGATCGGTTTGCGGTAAACCCATACCCGACAGCTGCGCGTTATGCACTTCCTCCATAATGGTCTGCAACAACAGGCCGTCCTGCTGCTGCTCTTTGTCCAGCTGCCGCAAAAATTCGAGCGTACAGGCATCGTTCATGGCCGCCGCTTCCGCCGTTAAGTGGGCGAGGGTGGCGCAGCGCTGCGAATACTCCTCAAGCATTTTTTTGAACAGATCTTCAAGGGTGGAATAGTCGTCATGGTAGGGTTCGGCGGCTTTTACGATGGGATTCGCCCCTTCGCGTTTCATGTATTCAAACACGCGCATCATTTGCGTGATATTGCCCTGCGCCTGGGTACGCAGGAAAGTGGCGGTTCCGTTCAGGCTGTGTCCGGCGCACCATTCGCTGAGCGACAAATAAAGACTGGATGCCTGAAACTCAAGATTCATTTGCGTGTTGAGTTTTTGAACCATTCCGACAATAGCCATAGCAAATATCCTTGTTATGAGTAACTGACTACAGCATAGAAAGATCGCGCTGATAATTACTGTGACCTGGAAGGCACTTAGGCGAAACGGCAGAAATTTACCGGGGATAAGTTTTACGTGCGATGGCTTTGAACTGGCAGTTTAATTTTACTGAAATTAAGTTTATGGTGAAGTTAACTCTTACCTGAAGGAATAAAAAATGAAAAAAGTGGCGTTATTACTCGCACCGGGATTTGAAGAAGCCGAAGCCATTGTCACCATCGATATTCTGCGTCGTCTGCATATTGAGGTGGAAACCCTGGCCTGCGCTGACACCCGCGCGGTGGAAAGCTATCATGCTATCCCGATGGTGGCAGACAGCACCCTCACCGAGCGGCTGGAGACGCTGTATGACGCGGTAGTGCTGCCGGGCGGGCCGCAGGGCAGCGTCAATCTGGCCGCCAGCGCGGAGGTGATCCAGTTTGTGAAGGCGCACGATGCCGCGGGTAAGCTGATTTGCCCGATCTGTTCGGCGGCGGCACGCGTACTGGGGGGTAACGATCTGCTGAACGGGCGGCGCTACGTCTGCTCCGGCGATCTGTGGCAGGGAGTGAAAAACGGCGAATATGTGGATGCGCCGGTAGTGGAAGACGGCAATCTGATCAGTGGCAAAGGTCTGGGGCACGTATTTGATTTTGCGCTCACGGTATCGGCACGCTTACTGGGTGACGACGCGCCTGTGCGCGAACACGCTGAACATATCTATTATCCCTGGTAGTGAACAGGCCCGGATGTGCAACGCATCCGGGCGACAAGGATAAGCTGGCTGACGTTATGGATAATTTTGCTGGCACCCGTCGCAATTGTCCGACAAATGCGCCTTTTTTTATGTCATTTTCCGCTGAATTTATGTACGCAATTACTGTAATTCTGCGGTGTGATGGCGCTCTCCTATGGATGATTAATTTCCCGCTAAAACTACTCTCCAGCAGAAGCATATCCTGAACAGTATCGGCTAATGCTTTGTTTTCTGTCTGATTAAAGAACAGAAAAACCGTTTTTCCCTACATAAAAGAACGCTAAAGCTGGAGTTAACCATGCACAAATTCACTAAAGCGCTGGCAGCCATCGGTCTGGCTGCCGTTATGTCACAATCCGCTATCGCAGAAACCATGAAACTCGGTTTTCTGGTGAAACAGCCGGAAGAGCCGTGGTTCCAGACAGAATGGAAGTTTGCCGATAAAGCCGGGAAAGATCTGGGTTTTGAAGTAATTAAAATTGCCGTGCCGGACGGGGAGAAAACCCTGAACGCCATCGACAGCCTGGCGGCCAGCGGCGCGAAAGGTTTTGTGATCTGCACGCCGGACCCGAAACTGGGTTCTGCCATTGTGGCGAAAGCCAAAGGCTATGACATGAAGGTCATCGCCGTTGATGATCAGTTCGTGACCGCGAAAGGCAAACCGATGGAATCCGTGCCGCTGGTGATGATGGCAGCAAGTGAAATCGGCGCGCGCCAGGGGCAGGAACTCTATAAAGAGATGCAAAAACGTGGCTGGGACGTGAAAGATACCGCGGTGATGGCCATTACCGCCGACGAACTGGATACCGCCCGCCGTCGTACCACCGGTTCCATGGACGCGCTGAAAGCCGCGGGCTTCCCGGAAAAACAGATCTACCAGGTGCCGACCAAAGCGAACGATATTCCGGGCGCGTTTGATGCCGGTAACTCTCTGCTGGTGCAGCATCCGGAAGTGAAACACTGGCTGGTGGTCGGTATGAACGATAACACCGTGCTGGGCGGTGTGCGCGCCACTGAAGGTCAGGGCTTTAAAGCGGCTGATGTCATCGGTATCGGCATTAACGGCGTGGATGCGGTGAGCGAACTGTCGAAAGCGCAGGGCACCGGCTTCTATGGTTCGCTGCTGCCAAGCCCGGACGTGCACGGCTATAAAACCAGCGAAATGCTTTACAACTGGGTGGAGAAGGGCGTTGAGCCGCCGAAATTCACCGCCGTTACCGACGTGGTGCTGATCACCCGCGATAACTTCAAAGAAGAGCTGGCGAAAAAAGGACTCGGCGTTAAGTAATACGCGTGGCAAGTGTGCCCTTCACCCGCCGGGTGGAGGGCCAGTCGTACACTGAAAAGCGTTTCGGAGATGTTATGCAACAGTCAACTCCATACCTGTCTTTCCGGGGGATTGGCAAAACCTTCCCTGGCGTAAAAGCGCTCAGCGACATCAGCTTTGATTGCTATGCAGGCCAGGTTCACGCCCTGATGGGGGAGAACGGCGCGGGAAAATCCACGCTGCTGAAGATCCTCAGCGGCAACTATGCCCCCACCACCGGCACCCTGGCCCTGCGCGGCGAAGACGTCACCTTTGCGGATACGCCCGCTGCCCTGAATGCCGGCGTCGCCATTATCTATCAGGAACTGCATCTGGTGCCTGAAATGACCGTGGCGGAGAATATTTATCTCGGACAACTGCCCCATAAAGGCGGCTTCGTTAACCGTTCGCTGCTGAACTACGAAGCCCGGCTACAGCTGGAGCATCTCGGCCTCGATATCGATCCGCAAACGCCGCTGAAATACTTGTCGATTGGGCAGTGGCAGATGGTGGAAATAGCCAAAGCGCTGGCGCGTAACGCCAAAGTGATCGCCTTTGATGAACCAACCAGTTCGCTCTCGGCCCGTGAAATCGACAACCTGTTCCGCGTCATCCGCGAACTGCGCGACGAAGGGCGGGTGATTATTTATGTTTCGCACCGCATGGAGGAGATTTTCGCCTTAAGCGATGCCATTACCGTATTTAAAGATGGTCGCTATGTCTGCACCTTCGACGACATGGAGAAGGTCAACCATGATTCACTGGTGAAAGCGATGGTAGGCCGCGATCTGGGCGATATCTATGGCTGGCAGCCGCGTGAGACCGGTGAAGAGATGCTGCGCCTTGATGAGGTCAAAGCGCCGGGCGTGCGTAAGCCGGTGAGCCTGTCGGTGAAGCGCGGGGAGATCGTCGGCCTGTTCGGGCTGGTGGGCGCCGGACGCAGCGAACTGATGAAAGGGCTGTTTGGCGGTACGCGCATCACCGCAGGCCAGGTGTGGATCGATGGCAAGGCCATCAACATCCAGAAACCCGGCCACGCCATTGCCGCGGGCATGATGTTGTGCCCGGAAGACCGCAAAGCCGAAGGCATTATTCCGGTGCATTCGGTGCGCGATAACATCAACATCAGCGCCCGTCGCAAATACATCCGCGCAGGCTGCCTGATCAACGACGGCTGGGAAGTACAGAACGCCGACCACCATATTCGTTCACTGAATATCAAAACCCCCGGCGCTGAGCAGCTGATCATGAATCTCTCCGGCGGTAATCAGCAGAAGGCCATTCTCGGGCGCTGGTTATCCGAAGAGATGAAGGTCATTTTGCTCGATGAGCCGACGCGCGGCATTGATGTCGGCGCGAAACATGAAATCTATAACGTGATTTATGCGCTGGCGGCACGCGGCGTGGCGGTGCTGTTCGCCTCCAGCGACCTGCCCGAAGTGCTCGGCCTCGCCGACCGCATCCTGGTGATGCGCGAAGGGGAGATCGCCGGTGAATTACTACACGGTCAGGCGGATGAACAGCAGGCGTTAAGCCTTGCCATGCCTAAAGTTAGCCAGGCTGTCGCCTGAGCAAGGAGAATATGATGTCGTCTTTAACCACTTCCGGCGCGCCTAAGTCGCCATTCAACCTGGGTCGTATCTGGGACCAGTACGGCATGCTGGTGGTGTTTGCCGTGCTGTTTATCGGCTGCGCCATTTTTGTGCCCAATTTTGCCAGCTTTGTGAACATGAAAGGGCTGGGGCTGGCGATCTCCATGTCCGGCATGGTGGCCTGCGGCATGCTGTTCTGCCTCGCCTCCGGGGATTTCGACCTGTCCGTCGCCTCGGTCATTGCCTGTGCGGGCGTCACCACCGCGGTGGTGATCAACATGACCGAAAGCCTGTGGATCGGTATCTTCGCCGGGCTGATGCTCGGCGTGCTCAGCGGTCTGGTAAACGGCTTTGTCATCGCCCGGCTGAAAATCAACGCGCTGATCACCACGCTGGCGACCATGCAGATTGTGCGCGGGCTGGCCTATATCATTTCCGATGGCAAGGCGGTCGGCATTGAAGATGAGCGTTTTTTCGCCCTCGGTTACACTAACTGGCTCGGTTTACCGGCGCCTATCTGGCTCACCGTTATCTGTCTGGCCATTTTCGGATTTTTACTAAATCGTACAACTTTTGGTCGAAATACGCTGGCGATCGGTGGCAATGAAGAGGCGGCTCGCCTGGCCGGTGTCCCTGTGGTGCGCACCAAAATCATCATCTTTATTCTGTCGGGTCTGGTGTCGGCGATTGCGGGCATTATTCTGGCGTCGCGCATGACCAGCGGACAGCCAATG
The DNA here is from genome assembly GCF_001888805.2 of Enterobacter sp. SA187. Lineage (NCBI taxonomy): Bacteria > Pseudomonadati > Pseudomonadota > Gammaproteobacteria > Enterobacterales > Enterobacteriaceae > Enterobacter > Enterobacter sp. SA187. The sequence goes on along the minus strand of NZ_CP019113.1, from coordinate 3,721,866 downwards.
ACCTCCATCGGCTATGAGCTGATCGTCATCTCAGCCTGCGTGCTGGGCGGCGTGTCGCTGAAAGGGGGCATTGGCAAAATCTCCTATGTGGTGGCCGGGATCCTGATTCTGGGCACGGTGGAGAACGCCATGAATTTGCTTAATATTTCGCCATTCTCCCAGTATGTGGTGCGCGGTTTGATCCTGCTGGCGGCGGTGATTTTCGACCGCTACAAGCAAAAAGCGAAGCGTACTGTTTAAGCTTAACCTTTAAGTTTATCTCCCCCGTTGCCAGCCGTCCCGATGGCTGGCAACGCCTTCTTAAAATGGCGAGCCCCGTCACACTGTCTATACTTACAGAGCTAATGATAATGCGATGCGTCTGCCGGAGCAGACCATCTGAACTGTAAGGAGGAGACCAGAGTGGCCGACCAGTTAACTGTACCGCCGATTTTTTCTGGTAATTTTGCGTTCTTTTTTGACCTCGACGGAACCCTCGCTGACATCAAACCCCATCCCGATCAGGTAGCCATCCCCGCCAGGGTGCGGGACCAGTTGCATCAACTTGCTGAGCTTTACCAGGGCGCAGTGGCTCTGGTGTCCGGCCGTTCGATGCGTGAGCTGGATGCGCTTGCCAGTCCATATCGCTTTCCCCTTGCGGGCGTCCACGGCGCAGAACGCCGTGACAGCAATGGCGAACACCACGTGGTGACGCTGCCGCCTGAGCTGGTAAAGCAGATTGAACTGGAGCTGATTGCCGGGCTGGATGGTCTTGAGGGCACCGAACTCGAAGCAAAAGGAATGGCATTTGCACTCCATTACCGTCAGGCCATGCACCACGAAGACGCTATCTACGCGCTGGCACAGGCGCTGGAAGCAAAACACGATGAACTGGCCTTACAGCCAGGCAAATGCGTTGTTGAACTGAAACCGCGCGGCATCAGTAAAGGCGCCGCCATCGACGCATTTATGCAGGAAACCCCGTTTGCGGGCAGAACACCAGTATTCCTGGGCGATGACCTCACCGATGAACAAGGATTTAAGGTCGTGAACCGCGTGGGCGGCGTCTCGATCAAAGTCGGCTTAGGGGACACCCAGGCACAATGGCGACTGGACGGCGTTTCTGCTGTACACCAGTGGCTCGAACAGATGATTGATCATCACTTACAACAAGAAAAATTAGCGCTAACAAACAGGAGAGATGGCTATGAGTCGCTTAGTCGTAGTATCTAATCGCATTGCACCGCCGGATGATAAAAAAGCAAGCGCAGGTGGTCTGGCTGTCGGGATTTTAGGGGCGCTGAAAGCCACCGGGGGACTCTGGTTTGGCTGGAGCGGTGAGACAGGCAATGAAGATCAACCCTTAAAGAAAGAGACGCGCGGTAATATCACCTGGGCCTCTTTCAACCTCAGCGAACAGGATTACGAAGAGTATTACAACCAGTTCTCTAACGCGGTGCTCTGGCCTGCGTTCCACTACCGTCTGGACCTGGTACAGTTCCAGCGTGAATCCTGGGAAGGTTATCAGCGCGTAAACGCCCTGCTGGCGGACAAACTGCTGCCGCTGCTGGAAGAAGACGATGTGTTGTGGATCCACGATTACCATCTGCTGCCGTTCGCCCATGAGCTGCGTGAGCGCGGCGTGAAAAACCAGATCGGCTTCTTCCTGCATATTCCTTTCCCGACGCCGGAAATTTTCAACGCCTTACCGCCCCATGCCGAGCTGTTAGAACAGCTGTGCGATTACGATCTGCTGGGCTTCCAGACGGAAAGCGACCGTGTGTCTTTCCTCGACAGCATTGCCAGCCAGACGCGTCTGATCGCCAAAGACAAGAAAACGCATACCGCCTGGGGCAAAACCTTCGCCACTGAAGTCTATCCGATTGGTATTGAGCCAAAAGAGATCGCCCAGGCTGCCGCCGGGCCGCTGCCGCCAAAAATGGCCCAGCTGAAAGAAGAGCTGAAAGGCGTTAAAAATATCTTCTCCGTTGAGCGTCTGGACTACTCCAAAGGCTTGCCGGAGCGTTTTGCGGCCTTTGAAACGCTGCTGGAGAAATTCCCCGAGCATCACGGCAAAATTCGTTATACGCAGATTGCGCCGACTTCCCGTGGTGATGTGCAGGCGTATCAGGATATTCGTCATCAACTGGAAACCGAAGCAGGGCGCATCAACGGTAAATACGGCCAGCTGGGCTGGACGCCGCTGTACTATCTCAACCAGCACTTTGATCGCAAGCTTTTGATGAAAGTCTTCCGCTACTCTGACGTCGGTCTGGTCACGCCGCTGCGTGACGGCATGAACCTGGTGGCGAAAGAGTACGTGGCCGCGCAGGATCCGGCGAACCCGGGCGTGCTGATCCTTTCCCGTTTCGCCGGTGCCGCCAACGAACTGACGTCCGCGCTGCTGGTCAACCCGTACGATCGCGATGATGTGGCGGCGGCGATGGACCGCGCGCTGACGATGCCGCTGGCTGAACGTATTTCCCGCCACGCCGAGATGCTGGACATTATCCAGAAAAATGACATCGACGCCTGGCAGAAGAGGTTTATCGCCGACCTAAAGCGCATAACGCCACGTAGTGCAGAAAGTTTGCTGCAAAATAACGTGGCGACCTTTCCGAAATTAGCCTGATAACACGTGCTCCCGCGCAGGCGGGAGCACGTGTTTCTCTTGCCCGACACGCCTCCCGCTTCCTCGTTTTTGCCACTCCCATACTCTTTTTTATGTTTCAGCGCAACTACAAAAGATGTTAGTTTTATGACAGAGTTAATAAATATTCATTAATTATTCTTACTACTGGAATAGTTCACAACGTAACCATTTTGCAAAAATACCGCTTCTTAACCCAAATCTTCGCGATAAAAAACCCTGGCTGCTGTTTTACTAATCCTGAGGATTAGTAATTTTGTAATCGTTAACAAAAGCGACCGGGCTTTTTATCTTCCTGCATAATGTGTTGTTTTATAAGATTATTATTAATTTGTCTCTACAATAGAGATCGATCATTTACGCTAAGCCGTTGCTTTGAAAAGCAGTGCATTCTTTTCACGCACAGGTCAGAGGTGTTTGCATGTCTATTCGTGCGAAAGGAATAGAAAACAGATTCAATAGAACAAAAAAGACGCAAAGCAATAGTCTTATTGATGGATTTATTCGGAATATTCGCTTAAATTATGTGACGTCGATCACATTATTTTCAAAATACTACTTGCTCACATTGTATGTCTGAGTGTCCGCGAGTACAGTTGCCTCGATTTAGGAAAAATCTTAGTTTAGCGTAAGAAATGATGGCAGCGTGCGAAGGACCAGGTCGCCCAAAGAGGCGAAGGCCTCCGCGTCACATCCCTGAATCGTAGTATTGCATTTTGCCTTTTCTTTTTATTCTACCGGGTTTTTTCCCGGCGACATCACGGGGTGCGGTCTGACCGCTTAAGATTTTCGTTGGTTATTCTGGATGGGAAAAATGCATACATCCGAGTTGCTGAAACACGTTTATGACATCAATTTGTCATATCTCCTTCTTGCACAGCGTCTGATTAGTCAGGACAAAGCCTCAGCCATGTTCCGTCTGGGGATGAGTGAAGAAATGGCATCCACAATGGTCGAGCTGACATTGCCGCAAATGGTAAAACTGGCTGAAACCAATCAGCTGATTTGCCAGTTCCGCTTTGACAGCCACCAGACGATCACCCGTCTGACGCAGGAATCCCGTGTAGACGATTTGCAGCAGGTGCATACCGGTATTTTGCTGTCGACACGTTTACTCAGCGATGCTGGTCAGACTGTTGATACGCCTGCCCGGAAGAAAAGGGCCTGATTTATGACCGGTAAAAGCATTGTTCAGGAAGCGCGCGATATTCAGCTGGCCATGGAACTGATTACGCTTGGCGCGCGGTTGCAAATGCTGGAAAGCGAAACGCAGCTCAGCCGTGGTCGACTCATCAAACTCTATAAAGAACTGCGCGGCAGCCCGCCGCCGAAAGGCATGCTGCCGTTTTCGACCGACTGGTTTATGACGTGGGAGCAGAATATCCACGCCTCCATGTTCTGTAACGCCTGGCAGTTTTTACTGAAAACGGGCCTTTGCAGCGGCGTTGACGCCGTGATCAAAGCTTACCGTCTCTATTTAGAACAGTGTCCGCAGCAGGAAGAGGGGCCGTTGCTGGCCCTGACCCGCGCCTGGACGCTGGTCCGTTTCGTCGAAAGCGGAATGCTGCAGCTTTCACGCTGTAACTGCTGCGACGGCAATTTTATTACCCATGCGCACCAGCCCGTGGGAAGCTTCGCCTGTAGTTTGTGTCAGCCGCCTTCCAGGGCAGTAAAAAGACGTAAACTTTCCCCGGAAGTTGCCGATAGTAATTCACAACTGCTGGATGAACAGATTAATCAGGCTGTTTGACCGAACGGTGTGAGCAACACTCCAGCAGCGGTAAGCAATTACCGCTGCTTTTTTTTGCCCCGCCGCCGCGCCAAACGCAAATCTGTTTCTCCTCGCCTTAGTCAACAGTGAAGGATGATGTCGTGCTGATCTTATTAGGTTACCTGGTTGTTCTCGGTACAGTCTTCGGCGGTTATATGATGACCGGCGGACACCTTGGGGCACTTTATCAACCTGCCGAACTTATTATCATCGGTGGTGCGGGCGTAGGTGCGTTTATTGTGGGCAACAACGGCAAAGCCATCAAAGGAACGCTGAAAGCGCTTCCTCTGCTGTTTCGCCGTTCAAAATACACCAAAAGCATGTACATGGACTTGCTGGCGCTGCTTTATCGCCTGATGGCGAAATCGCGTCAACAGGGCATGTTCTCGCTGGAGCGTGATATTGAAAGTCCGAAAGAGAGCGAAATTTTCGCCAGCTACCCGCGTATCCTTGCCGATCCGGTGATGCTCGAATTTATCGTGGATTATCTGCGTCTTATCATTAGCGGCAACATGAACACCTTCGAAATCGAAGCGCTGATGGACGAAGAGATCGAAACCCATGAAGCCGAAGCGGAAGTGCCCGCCAACAGCCTGGCGATGGTCGGTGATTCACTGCCCGCGTTCGGGATCGTGGCGGCGGTTATGGGCGTCGTTCACGCCCTGGCCTCGGCGGATCGCCCGGCGGCTGAATTGGGCGCGCTGATTGCCCATGCGATGGTGGGGACGTTCCTCGGCATCCTGCTGGCCTACGGCTTCATCTCGCCGCTGGCGACGGTGCTGCGCCAGAAGAGCGCCGAAACCACCAAGATGATGCAGTGCGTCAAGATCACGCTGCTCTCTAATCTGAACGGCTATGCACCGCCGATTGCCGTTGAGTTTGGTCGTAAAACCCTGTACTCCAGCGAACGTCCTTCCTTCGTGGAACTGGAAGAGCACGTGCGCGCGGTCAGAAACCCAAACCAGCAGACCACGACTGAGGACGCATGAAAAACCAGGCCCATCCCATTGTCATCGTCAAACGACGTAAACATAAAGGACACGGAGGCGGCTCGCACGGATCGTGGAAGATTGCCTACGCCGATTTTATGACGGCAATGATGGCGTTCTTTCTGGTCATGTGGCTGATTTCCATCTCCAGTCCTAAAGAGCTTATTCAGATCGCAGAATATTTCCGCACACCGCTGGCGACGGCGGTGACCGGCGGACCGCGTATTTCGAACAGCGACAGCCCAATCCCTGGTGGCGGTGATGATTTCACCCAGCAGAAGGGGGAAGTGCAGCGTCAGCCGAACGTGGAAGATTTGCGTAAACGCATGGAACAGAACCGCCTGAGCAAGCTGCGCGGCGATCTCGACCAGCTGATTGAAGCCGATCCGAAACTGCGCGCCCTGCGTCCGCATCTGAAGATCGACCTCGTGCAGGAAGGGCTGCGTATTCAGATCATCGACAGCCAGAATCGCCCGATGTTCAAGACCGGCAGCGCCGAAGTAGAGCCGTATATGCGCGATATTTTACGCGCCATTGCGCCGGTGCTGAACGGCATTCCTAACAGAGTCAGTCTGTCAGGCCATACCGATGATTACCCTTATGCTAATGGCGAACGCGGCTATAGCAACTGGGAACTCTCCGCGGATCGCGCAAACGCATCGCGTCGCGAGCTGGTCATCGGCGGCCTGGACGACGGTAAAGTCCTGCGTGTCGTGGGCATGGCGGCGACCATGCGCCTTAGCGACAAAGGCGCTGATGATGCGATTAACCGCCGCATCAGTCTCCTGGTTCTCAACCGGCAGGCGGAACAGGCAATTTTGCACGAAAATGCCGAGAGCCAGAACGAGCCAGTAAGTTTATTAAAACAGCCAGAGGCGTTGCCCCAGGCGACAGTTCCCACATCGCCACAACCCGATCCGAGGTGATAGCGTGAGCATGGATATTAGCGATTTTTATCAGACGTTTTTTGATGAAGCTGACGAGTTGTTGGCCGACATGGAGCAGCATTTGTTGGATCTGGTGCCTGAAGCCCCGGATTCCGAACAACTGAATGCCATCTTTCGTGCAGCGCACTCCATAAAAGGCGGCGCAGGCACGTTTGGCTTCACCATTTTGCAGGAAACCACGCACCTCATGGAAAACCTGCTTGATGAAGCCCGGCGCGGAGAGATGCAGCTCAATACCGATATAATCAATCTGTTTTTGGAAACTAAAGATATTATGCAGGAACAGCTCGACGCCTATAAAAGCTCTCAGGAGCCCGATGCCGCCAGCTTTGAATATATCTGCAATGCCCTGCGTCAGCTGGCGCTGGAAGCGAAAGGCGAAGTGGTGCCTGCAACCAGCGGCGCAAAACTGACGGTGGTCGAGGCGCAGGACGAACAGGCTGACGTTGCTGCCGCCCCGGCAAACAACGATAAGCTGCGCATCGTGATTTCGCGTCTGAAAGAGAACGAAGTCGGCCTGCTGGAAGATGAACTCAAAAACCTCGCCACCTTAAGTGACGTGGTCAAAGGCAGCGACTCCCTCAGCGCCACCCTCGATGGCGGCGTGAGCCAGGATGATCTAATTGCCGTACTCTGCTTCGTGGTTGAACCGGATCAGATTGCTTTCGAAACCGCGCCCGCCGCGGCAAAAGCCGAACCGGCCGCAGAAGTGGTAGCCCAGGCCGCACCGCAGCCGCCGGCAGTAGCCGCCGCCCCGGTACTGAAAGCCGTACCGAAAGAGCAGGCCGCCGCAGGCCGTCAGGAACGTGAAAAACCGGCGCGCGCCAGCGAATCCACCAGCATCCGTGTGGCGGTGGAAAAAGTAGACCAGATCATTAACCTGGTGGGCGAACTGGTGATCACCCAGTCGATGCTGGCCCAGCGTTCCAACGAACTGGATCCGGTCACCCATGGCGATCTGATCACCAGCATGGGCCAGTTGCAGCGCAACGCCCGTGACCTGCAGGAATCGGTGATGTCCATCCGTATGATGCCGATGGAATATGTCTTCAGCCGCTTCCCGCGTCTGGTGCGCGATCTCGCCACTAAACTGAACAAGCAGATCGAACTGACGCTGGTCGGCAGCTCGACCGAGCTGGACAAGAGCCTGATCGAACGCATTATCGATCCGTTAACGCACCTGGTGCGTAACAGCCTCGACCACGGTATCGAACTGCCGGACGTGCGCGTCGCCGCCGGTAAATCCGCCGTGGGTAATCTGGTGCTGTCCGCCGAACACCAGGGCGGCAATATCTGTATTGAAGTGACCGACGATGGCGCGGGTCTGAACCGCGAACGCATCCTCGCCAAAGCCGTATCGCAGGGCATGGCGGTAAGCGAAAATATGTCTGACGAAGAAGTCGGCATGTTGATCTTCGCGCCGGGCTTCTCCACCGCCGAGCAGGTGACCGATGTGTCGGGCCGCGGCGTGGGTATGGACGTGGTAAAACGTAACATTCAGGAGATGGGCGGCCACGTCGAAATCAAATCCAAACAGGGCGCGGGCACGACCATTCGTATCCTGCTGCCGCTGACGCTGGCGATCCTCGACGGCATGTCCGTGAAGGTCAGCGAAGAAGTCTTTATCCTGCCGCTGAATGCCGTGATGGAATCGCTGCAACCGCGTGAAGAAGATCTGCACCCGCTGGCCGGCGGCGAGCGCGTTCTGGAAGTGCGTGGCGAGTACCTGCCGCTGGTAGAACTGTGGAAAGTCTTTGACGTCAAGGGCGCGAAAACCGAAGCCACCGCCGGTATCGTGGTGATCGTGCAGAGCGCGGGACGTCGTTACGCCCTGTTGGTTGACCAGCTGATCGGTCAGCATCAGGTGGTAGTGAAAAACCTCGAAAGCAACTATCGCAAAGTGCCGGGCATATCCGCTGCGACCATCCTCGGCGATGGCAGTGTCGCGCTGATCGTGGATGTTTCGGCGTTACAGGGATTAAACCGTGAACAACGTATGGCGCATACAGCCGCCTGATTTAGGTAAGAAGGTATAAACATGACCGGTATGAGTAATGTAACGAAACTGGCTGGCGAGCCATCAGGTCAGGAATTCCTGGTTTTCACCCTCGGTGGTGAAGAATACGGGATCGATATTCTGAAAGTGCAGGAAATCCGTGGTTACGATCAGGTCACCCGCATCGCTAACACCCCGGAGTTCATCAAAGGGGTGACGAACCTGCGCGGCGTCATTGTGCCTATCGTCGATCTGCGCGTGAAGTTCAGCCAGATGGACGTGGAGTACAACGAAAACACCGTGGTGATCGTGCTGAATCTCGGTCAGCGTGTGGTGGGGATCGTGGTTGACGGCGTTTCTGACGTACTGTCGCTGGCAGCGGATCAGATCCGCCCGGCGCCGGAATTCGCGGTCACGCTGTCCACTGAATACCTGACCGGCCTCGGCGCGCTCGGCGACCGTATGCTGATCCTGGTGAATATCGAAAAACTGCTGAACAGCGAAGAAATGGCGCTGCTCGACGTGGCGGCCACGCACGTCGCCTGATGCTTCACCTTGCCGGGTAAGCGTCAGCGCCACCCGGCAAACAAAAAACGCTCTCCCTCGCGAGGGCGTTTTATTTTCCCCGCCCGCTTTTAAATAAATTTCTGCCCAAAAAATAAAATAGCTCAAATATATTATTATCCCCGACCGTAATAATTAAGGTGCGGTTAACTCCGGTTAACGGCAAATAAATGAAACAACAGCAACGCTAATGATTTATTGTGATGCAGATCACGCGCAACATAATATATCCTTCGTTGATACGTTTATTTACATCTTGATTTATTTTTTAATGCATTGAAAATTAATGATAATTTATGTCAATCAGGCACCCTGATGACCCGCGCCTCGCCTGGTAGTTCTTTCCCTTTCCCTGAGCTAAATTTCTGTTAATCCTGTTATTTCATCAGCAGGAGAATGTTTACGGCGGCTAAACCATTATCGCAATAAGCGGAATGCTTATTTACTGGAGGCGATAACATGAACAGAAAATTACGTATTATCCTCGCGGGTAGCGCGTTGTTATTCGCCGGGCAGCATGCTCAGGCGGTAACCAGTAACGGTACTATCGGCGCAACCCTCACGTTAACCAACGGCTGCCTGATTAACGGATCTCCCAACCAGAACGGTATCAATTTCGGTACGCTGAATTTTGGTGAACACCCGGCAACCTTTTCTACGCTGACCACCCAGCTTACCGGCGTGGGCGGCGGTAACAGCTTCGGCATTCAGTGCACCACCGACAGCTATACCGTGCAAATCACCGGCAATACCAACTCCACCCCACCGGCAACAGTGGTCGGGACCACAGGGACGCCCGCGCGCTTTCTGGTGAATACCACCAATACCGCGCAGGGCGTGGCCTACAGCCTCTACAGCGACAGCGGCTTCAGTAACGTGGTGGCCAACAACGCGCCGCTGCCTATCGCCTCAACTACGGGCGGCGTCAATAACTATACCCTCTATGGTCGTATTCAGGGGGGCGGTAACAGCGTGACGGTCGTGCCGGGTACCTATACCGATACGATAAACGTGAGCGTTATTTACTAACGCCCTTCACGATGAAATCTGAAGGAACGCCAGCTTCCCAGCGGGGAAGCCGGGGAGCCCTGCGCCCAATTTTCTGGCTGGCGCTGGCAGGGCTCATGATGCAGGGAACTGCCCTGGCTGTCACCAGCCAGTCATTCAGGGTGGGAGCGACGATAACGCCGGGCTGTTCAGTCACCAGCGGCACCGGCGGCGTACTCGGGACGCTGAATTTCGGCACCCGTACCGGTGTGGAGAGCGGGCGCGTATCCACCAGTTTTGTGCCCAACTCTTCATTCCTGCTGCCCTGTACCCCCGGCGTGGCGCTGACCATGAGCATCAATGGCGGGCTGAATTATACCAGCGTGCGTAATATGCGCCGCAGCGGTGGCACCGAGGTCGTGCCGTATCGCCTGTACAGCAGCAGCACGCTGGCTGCCAATACGGAGATCGCCCAGAACCAGTCAGTTTCGGTCACCTACAGCAACAGTAATAACATTGCGCTTTCGCTGTTTGGCGCGGCGCAGCTGACGGGATTCAGTCCCGCAGGCACTTATAGCGATCAACTCACCGTGACCCTTACCTGGTGAGACAGGGAGAAGTATATGAGCGTAAATTCTCGTCTGGCGGCGCTGCTGTTCGCCTCCGCGCTGACCATCAGCGCGCCGCAGGCACAGGCGGCGGCCTCCATTTTATTATGGCCTATCGATCCCTGGCTGGCGGCGGATACCCCGGCCACTGAACTGTGGATCCAGAATCAGGGCGACACCCCGACCACCATGCAGGTGCGTATTGTGCGCTGGCGTCAGGATGGCGGTAATGAGCGCTACCAGGCCCAACAGGATGTGGTCGCCAGTCCGCCCATCGTGCGCATTGAGAAGGGCAGTAAACAGCTGATCCGTTTGATCAAACAGACCACGGTACCTGCGGGTGTCGAGCAGGCCTACCGCATTATCGTCGATGAGATCCCCCAGCCGCAGGGTGATAACACTCCGCAAATCGGCCTGAAGATCCAGATGCGTTATTCCATCCCACTCTTTGCGTACGGGCAGGGGGTTGCCACTTACCGCGAAGGGGCGAATCATGCCCTGGTTGAAACCCGCGATCTGAGCTGGCGCACCACCCGCGACGGCGGCAAACCGGCCATTGAAGTCACTAACCGCAGCGATGTACATGTGCGTTTAAGCGATGTGAAAGTGCAGCAGGGCGGGCAAAGGCGCACCCTCGCGGAGGGGCTGCTGGGTTATGTTCTGCCCGGTAGCACCCGCAGCTGGCCCTTGCCGGCGGGCGTGACGTCCCCTTCAGCCATGACGGCAACCATTAACGCCAGGGATACGACATGGCAGTCGGCCCCCGCGCGCTGATCGCCATGGCGATGTTGAGCCTCGGCAGTACAGGCAGCGTGCAGGCTGCCGACGGGGACGACGCCCTGCCGCCGCCTCCTGATGCCCGGGCGCTGAACGACGAGGCGACCTTCCACCTGGCGCTGGTGGTGAACTACCGTGACACGAATCAGGTGGTGCCGGTGATCCGCCGCCAGAACGCGTTTTTTATCGACAGCGAAAACCTTAAGCGCGCCGGACTGCCTGCGGATAAATTACCGCCAGGAGACGTTAACCTGTCGACCCTGCCGGAGGTGCGCGTTGACTATGACAGCAGCGGCCAGCGGCTGTTGCTGTTTGTGCCGCGCGAATGGGTAGGGGATAGCAGCACCTCCTTTACCGGCGACAGCGAGCGCAGCGAGCCGATGTACGGGCGCGGTGCGCTACTGAACTATGACATCTATACCAGCCAGACGGAAAATATCGGCAGCCAGATCGCCCTCTGGCATGAGCTGCGCTTCTTTGAACAAAACGCTGTACTCAGCTCCACCGGCACCCAGCGGCAGAATCTCTCCGGCGATTTACAGCAAAAAGAAGGCTATATCCGCTACGACACCACCTTAACCCTGGTCAATGAAGATGACGCCACCGTGTGGAACGTCGGGGATGTGATTTCCGATTCCCTGAGCTGGAGCAACAGCGTGCGCCTCGGCGGGATCCGCTACGGGCGCGATTTCTCCGTGCGCCCGGATCTGGTCACCTGGCCGCTGCCGCAGTTTTCCGGCGAGGCGGCGGTACCCACTTCAGTGGACGTCTTTATCAACGGCTATCGCGCCGGAAACACCCGTCTGCAACCCGGCCCCTTCACCCTGACCAATCTGCCTTACGTCAATGGCGCGGGGGACGCGGTGCTGGTCACCACCGATGCGCTCGGCCGCCAGGTCAGCACTACGCTGCCGTTTTATGTCGCCAGCGAAGTGCTGAAAAGCGGTCTCAGCGATGGCGCGTTCTCCGTCGGCAGCCTGCGACGTGATTACGGTATCGACAATTTTGATTACGGCCCGGCGGCGGGAAGCGGCACGCTGCGCTACGGCCTGACCGATTACCTGACGCTGGAAGGCCATACGGAAGCCGCCCAGGAGCTGGCGCTCGGCGGGGCGGGGACGGTGTTAAAACTGGGGCAGTTCGGCGTGGTCAATTCCGCCTGGACGCAGAGCCGGATGCGCGGCAACAGCGGCAGCCAGTTTAACTGGGGCTATCAGTACAGCACCAGCCAGTTCAGCATCGCCACTCAGCACAGCCGTCGCGAGCGCGGTTTTGGCAACCTGGCGCTTTACGACCAGACGGCGCTCTATAAGTATGATGATAACAATCGCCAGCCGGTCGCCTCGCTCAGTCGTAACACCGATCAGTATTCGCTGACCTTTAACCTCGGGGATTTCGGCAACGTCGGCGCGGCGTGGATCGGCGTGCGCAGTTTCGACAATGAGAAAACCGAACTGTTAAACCTGTCCTGGAGCCGCAACCTCTGGGGCAGCAGCAGCGTTAACCTCGCCGCCAGCCGGGATAATCAGCAGGGTGACTGGACCTTCGGCCTGTCGCTGCAAATTCCGCTGGGCGAACGCGACAGCGCCGCCGTCAGCATTGAAAACCGGCCCTATTCCGGCAACTCGCAGCGGGTGAACTACAGCCATGCGATGCCGACCGACGGCGGCTTCAGCTGGAACATGGCGTATGCCCGTCAGTCGCAGGCGGACAGCTATCAACAGGCCACACTCGGCTGGCGTAATAATCATGTGGAACTTCAGGGCGGCGGCTATGGCGAAACCGATATGTTCACCTGGTGGGGCGAGGCGATGGGGTCGCTGGTGCTGATGGACAACCAGGTGTTTGCCGCCAACAAAATCAACGATGCCTTTGTGGTGATCAGCACCAGCGGCAATGGCGGCGTGCCGGTCAACTATGAAAACCAGCCTGTGGGCACCACGGATGAAAACGGCTATCTGCTGATCAGCGGCGTGTCCGCGTATTATCCGGCCAGTTACAGCATCAATACGCTGAATTTACCCGCAGATACGCGGCTGAAAGAGACGGAGCGGCGGGTGGCCCTGCGCCGTCAAAGCGGTTATCTGGTGGAGTTCCCGATGGTGCAGGAGCGGGTGGCCAGCGTCATTCTGCACGATGAACAAGGCCAGGCGCTGCCGCTGGCAAGCCAGGTGTGGCGCGACGGCAAACCGACCGCCATCGTCGGCTACGACGGGATCGCCTGGCTGGAAAACCTCGACGGCGTCAACCCGTTGCGCGTCACCACCCCGGACAACAAAACCTGTTATACGACTTTGCAGGTAGGGGACAACCCCGGCCATAAACTGCAAACCTTTGGGCCTCTCACCTGTCAGGAGAAACGCTGATGCTACGCGCTGGTCTGTTACTGATCTTATTTATGGCCTTCAGTCCACAGGCGCTGGCGGCCTGTTCCGCCAGCACTGTGGCGGCCTCCTTCGGCCCGGTGACGTCCTTTGCGCTCAACAGTACCGAGCAGGCCACCACCGGACAACTGATCGTTCAGTGCGATCGCGTGCTGGGTTTGCTTACTAACGACTCCATCACCGTGAGCATGCCCACCGCCTCGTCCTCCGCCAGTAACCGCGCGGCCATGAGGCGCACCGATAACCTGACGGTGACCGATCTCATCCCCATTCGCGTGTGCGGGCAGTCCGGCTGCAATAACAACAGCGAAGTGACCATCAACGCCACGCCCTATACCTGGAACGCCTCGGCGCTGCTGGGATTACTGGGCTCACAGCGCTATACGCTGCCGATCTATTTGCGTACCGTCGCCGGGCAAAACGTCTCCGCGGGGCCGTATCAGGTCACGCTGAACTTAAGCATCAACTACAACATCTGTGCGCTGGGGGCGCTCGGGCTGTGCGGAACGCCGCAAACCGGTACTCTGACCACCACCCTGCAGGTCAACGGCACCGTCACCAATGACTGTTCAACCATCACCGCCCCGGCGGTCAATTTTGGCAGCTCGCCGCTGGTGCAGAACTTCCCGACCATCTCCCAGGCCGTGACGCTCACCTGCACTAAAGGCAGTACCTACACCGTCGGGCTGAACAACGGGCTGTACGCGAACGGCACGGTGCGCAACATGGCGAGCGGCAATAACCGCCTGAGCTATGAGATCTATAAAGGCAACACCACCAGCCGCTGGGGTAGCACCGGCACCGAGCGCTGGGCAAGCAGCGCCTCATCACTGATCAGCGCCGATGCCCTGACGCGCACCTTCAATTACACCGCCAAAGTGCTCACCACCCAGGCAACGCCCCCTGGCGGGACTTATGAAGATACGGTGATCGTTGACGTCGCTTTTTAGGACTGCGCTGATTTTTTACTTTTCGCAAATGTAAAGTTCCCTTAAGGCGTGCCGATAACACCGTTAATAAGTCATCAATAAGGTGTTGTTGCATGTTGAACCGTATCCGTGTTGTCACCATGCTGATGATGGTGCTGGTGGTCTTCGCACTTTTGCAGCTGGTTTCCGGTGGTCTGCTGTTTTCTTCCTTAAAAGAGAACCAGCAGAGCTTCGCCGTTTCCAACGATCTCCGCTCGCAACAGACCGAGCTGACCAGCGCCTGGGAGCTGATGCTGCAAACGCGCATCAACTTAAGCCGCTCGGCGGCGCGCATGATGATGGATCCGAATAATCAACAAAGCAGCGCCAAAACGGATCTGCTGAAAAACGCCCATGCCTCGCTGGCAGACGCGGCGAAACACTACGACGCCTACAAAGCCCTGCCGACGCTGCCGTCCATGGAACAGGCCAGCCTGACGCTGGATGAGAAATACCGCGCCTACGCGGCCGCGCTTAATGAGCTGATCCAATTCCTGGAGAGCGGCAACATGGATGCCTATTTCGCGCAGCCGACCCAGGGCATGCAGAACGGCATGGGCGATGCCATGAAAGCGTACGCGGCGCTCAGCGCGTCGCTGTATCAGGATGCCTTTACCCAAAGCGTCAGCGACTACCAGTTTGCCAAATGGCAGATGGCGACCCTCGCGCTGGCGTTAGTGCTGGTGCTGGCGGTGGTGTGGTTCGGCATTCGTAAAATCCTGCTCGATCCGCTCAATCGCGTGATCCGCCATATCCGCGAGATCGCCCAGGGCGATCTGACGCAAAGCCTGGCAGTAGAAGGCCGCAACGAAATGACTGACCTTGCCGACAGCGTCAATCATATGCAGCAGTCGCTGACCGATACCGTGACCCGTGTGCGTCAGGGCTCGGATGCCATCTACAGCGGCACCAGCGAAATCGCTCTCGGTAACCATGATCTCTCCTCCCGTACTGAACAGCAGGCGTCGGCGCTCGAAGAAACCGCCGCCAGCATGGAACAGTTGACCGCCACCGTGAAGCAGAACGCCGACAATGCCCGTCAGGCGTCGCAGCTGGCGCACAGCGCCTCGGATACCGCCGGGCGGGGCGGCCAGGTGGTGGATCGTGTGGTGAAAACCATGTCGGACATCGCCGGCAGCTCGAAGAAAATTGCTGACATCACCAGCGTGATCGACGGCATCGCCTTCCAGACCAATATTCTCGCCCTGAACGCAGCGGTTGAAGCGGCCCGCGCCGGTGAGCAGGGGCGGGGCTTTGCCGTGGTGGCAGGTGAAGTGCGTAATCTCGCCAGCCGCAGCGCCCAGGCGGCAAAAGAGATCAAAGCGCTGATTGAAGACTCCGTGGCGCGCGTGGATACCGGCTCGGTGCTGGTGGAAAGCGCCGGGGAAACCATGAACGAGATCGTCAATGCGGTAACGCGCGTGACCGACATCATGGGTGAAATTGCTTCCGCGTCTGATGAACAGAGCCGCGGGATCGATCAGGTTGCGCTGGCGATTTCCGAGATGGATCGCGTCACGCAGCAGAATGCGTCACTGGTACAGGAGTCTGCGGCAGCTGCCGCGGCATTAGAAGAACAAGCCAGTCGACTGAATATGGCCGTATCCGCTTTCCGTCTTGCCACTGTACCCGGCATACCGGCAAAGCCAGGCGTTGCGCCGTCGCCGGCGATCCCGCAGGCGGCAGTTCCGCGTCAGACCCACACCGGACAAGATGCTAACTGGGAAACTTTTTAAGTGACAGCAATGTGGCAATGCCACCTGATGGGAGCGTGAATGTTTAATCGTATTCGTATCTCGACCACACTTTTTCTGATTTTGATTGTTTGCGGCATTTTGCAGGTCGGTAGTAACGGGTTGTCGTTCTGGGCGTTTCGCGATGGCTATCAGCATCTGGAACAGCTTGAAAAGAGTAATTTGCAACGTAACACCCTGGCGCAAATGCGCACCACGATGTTACAGGCGGGTATCGCGCTGAACAAAGCGGGCACGCTGACCGCGCTGGCCTATCCGCCGGAAGATATTAAAGGGCTGATGGTTACGGCGCATAACAGTCTGCAACAGGCGCAGGACCAGCTGAAAACCTTCCTGGCGATTGACACGCTGTCAGCTGATGGCAGGGCGCTGAAAGAGCAGACCAAAACTGCGTTTGCGGCATGGCATGACGATTTAAGCCATCAGGCCACCTGGCTTGAAAATAACCAGCTGTCGGATTTTATGACCGCGCCGGTTGAGACCTCTCAGGCGGCTTTTGATAACAACTTTATGGCCTGGCAGAAGCATATCGACAGCTTCGTGGAGACCGCGAGCGTCGCCGGGCAGAAAAATTACCATATGTCGGCGGCGATCTTTATCGCCGTGGTGATCATCGCCGCGATGCTGACCACCAGCGCGCTGTTCTGGTCACGCAAAATGATCGTGCAACCGCTGGCGATCATCAGCAGTCATTTCGACAGCATCGCCGCAGGGGATCTGGCGCGACCGGTCATGGTGTATGGCCGTAACGAAATCTCGGCAATTTTTGCCAGCCTGAAAAACATGCAGACCGCGCTGCGCGGCACCGTGACCGAAGTGCGTCACGGCAGCAACGCCATGCACACCGGCATCGCGGAGATCGCCGCCGGTAATAACGATCTCTCGGCGCGTACGGAACAGCAGGCCGCGTCGCTGGCGGAAACCGCCGCCAGTATGGAACAGCTGACCGCCACCGTCGGGCAGAACGCCGACAACGCCCGTCAGGCGTCAGGGCTGGCGTCCAGCGCGGCAGAAACCGCGCGTAAAGGCGGCGAGCAAACGTCCCGTGTGGCGCAAACCATGCAGGATATTGCCGCCAGCTCGCAGAAAATCGGCGACATCATCAGCGTGATCGATGGTATTGCCTTCCAGACCAATATCCTTGCGCTGAACGCCGCCGTCGAAGCCGCGAGAGCAGGGGAACAGGGCCGCGGCTTTGCCGTGGTGGCGGGAGAAGTCCGTAATCTGGCAAGCCGCAGCGCGCAGGCGGCAAAAGAGATCAAAGGCCTGATTGAAGAATCAGTCTCCCGCGTCCAGCAAGGCTCCGGGCTGGTGGGTACCGCCGCGCAGACCATGACGGACATTGTCCGATCCGTTACCCAGGTAAACGACATCATGGGCGAAATCGCGTCCGCGTCGGATGAACAACGCCGCGGGATCGAGCAGGTCGCCCTTGCTGTCAGCCAGATGGATCAGGTGACACAACAGAACGCCGCGCTGGTAGAAGAAGCGGCCGCCGCCACCGAACAACTGGCTAACCAGGCTGACCATCTGACATCGCTGGTCGCCGTATTTAAGCTCGATGAACACCATTCAACACCTGCTGGTGCACTGGCTGAAGCCGTGCCCGTTGTAACCTGAGAGTAATTAAGAAGGCGCTATGACCTCATCCACGCCCACCGGGCAAACATCGCTGCTGTTACAGATGACACAACGTCTGGCGTTGTCCGACACGCATTTTCGTCGGATATGTGAACTGATTTACCAGCGTGCAGGGATTGTACTGGCTGATCATAAGCGTGACATGGTTTACAACCGTCTCGTCCGTCGCCTCCGCGCGCTGGGCCTGGATGATTTTGGTCGCTATCTCAGCATGCTGGAGGCGAATCAGAGTAATGCTGAGTGGCAGGCGTTTATTAACTCCCTGACCACCAACCTGACGGCTTTTTTCCGGGAAGCTCACCACTTCCCGGTGCTGGCTGACCACGCCCGCAAACGCAGTGGCGAGTACCGCGTATGGTGCGCGGCGGCCTCCACCGGGGAAGAGCCGTACTCCATCGCCATCACCCTGGCGGATTCGCTCGGTATGGCGCCGGGGCGCTTTAAAGTGATCGCCAGCGACATCGATACCGAAGTGCTGGAGAAAGCCAAAAGCGGCATCTACCGCGTGGACGAACTGAAAACGCTGTCGCCGCAGCAACTACAGCGTTATTTCATGCGCGGCACCGGACCGCATGAAGGGCTGGTGCGCGTCCGTCAGGAGCTGGCGAATTACATTGAATTCACCCCGCTTAACCTGCTCGCCAAACAGTACAACGTGCAGGGGCCGTTCGACTCGATTTTTTGTCGTAACGTAATGATTTATTTTGATAAAACGACTCAGCAGGACATTCTGCGTCGGTTTGCACCCTTGCTTAAGCCCGACGGATTACTCTTTGCCGGGCACTCGGAGAATTTTAGCAACCTCGCGCGTGAGTTCACCCTCCGTGGGCAGACTGTTTATGCGCTGAGTAAGGAAAAAGCATGAGTAAAATCAGGGTATTGTCCGTTGATGATTCCGCACTGATGCGCCAGATAATGACGGAAATCATCAATAGTCACAGCGATATGGAGATGGTGGCAACCGCGCCGGATCCGCTGGTGGCGAGGGATTTAATCAAAAAATTTAACCCCGATGTCCTGACGCTGGATGTTGAAATGCCGCGCATGGATGGGCTGGATTTTCTTGAAAAGCTGATGCGTCTGCGTCCGATGCCGGTGGTGATGGTTTCCTCACTAACCGGTAAGGGTTCAGAAGTGACGCTGCGCGCGCTGGAGCTGGGGGCGATTGATTTCGTCACCAAACCGCAGTTAGGGATCCGCGAAGGCATGCTGGCCTACAGCGAAATGATCGCTGAAAAAGTGCGTACCGCTTCCCGGGCGAAACTGGCGGCGCATAAGCCGACGGCAGCGCCTGCCACTTTAAAAGCCGGGCCGCTGCTCAGTTCGGAAAAACTGCTGGTGATCGGCGCATCCACCGGCGGCACCGAGGCGATCCGTCATGTGCTGCAACCGCTGCCGCTTTCCAGCCCGGCGGTACTCATTACCCAGCATATGCCGCCGGGTTTTACCCGTTCTTTTGCCGAGCGTCTGAACAAGCTGTGCCAGATCACCGTGAAAGAAGCAGAGGACGGCGAGCGTGTATTGCCAGGGCACGCCTATATTGCGCCCGGTGATCGGCACATGGAGCTGTCGCGCAGTGGGGCAAACTATCAAATCAAGATCCACGACGGCCCGGCGGTTAACCGCCATCGCCCGTCGGTGGACGTACTCTTTCATTCGGCGGCGAAGTTCGCGGGTCGTAATGCCGTGGGGGTGATCCTCACCGGTATGGGCAACGACGGCGCGGCCGGTATGTTAGCGATGCACCAGGCGGGCGCCTGGACCATTGCACAAAACGAAGCAAGTTGTGTGGTGTTCGGCATGCCGCGCGAGGCTATCAATATGGGTGGCGTTAGCGAAGTGGTCGATCTTAGCCAGGTAAGCCAGCAGATGCTGGCAAAAATCAGTGCCGGACAGGCAATACGTATTTAAAGAGGAGTGTAGTTTTATGGCGGACAAAGAGCTCAAGTTTCTGGTTGTGGATGACTTTTCCACCATGCGTCGCATCGTGCGCAACCTGCTGAAAGAGCTGGGTTTCAACAACGTCGAAGAAGCAGAAGATGGCGTTGACGCGCTGAATAAACTGCAGGCGGGTGGTTTCGGTTTTGTCATTTCTGACTGGAACATGCCGAACATGGACGGTCTGGAACTGTTAAAAACCATTCGTGCCAGCGGTAACATGGCGTCGCTTCCGGTGCTGATGGTCACGGCGGAAGCGAAAAAAGAGAACATCATTGCGGCCGCGCAGGCAGGCGCCAGCGGCTACGTGGTGAAACCGTTCACCGCTGCAACACTCGAAGAGAAACTTGGCAAGATCTTCGAGAAACTTGGCATGTGAGGGCAGGATAATGATGCATCAATCGCAGATTAAACCGGCAGACGAAAACGCTGCCGGAGACATTATCGCCCGCATCGGCAGCCTGACGCGTATGCTGCGTGACAGCCTGCGTGAGCTGGGTCTGGATCAGGCGATTGCCGAAGCGGCAGAAGCCATTCCGGATGCGCGTGACCGTCTCGACTATGTTGTGCAGATGACGGCGCAGGCCGCCGAACGTGCACTGAACAGCGTTGAAGCCTCGCAGCCGCACCAGGACGCGATGGAATCCGGCGCGAAATCCCTGACCAAACGCTGGGATGAGTGGTTCGAGAATCCTATCGAGCTGACGGATGCCAAAGAACTGGTGAAAGATACACGTCAGTATCTGGGCGACGTGCCGGGTCATACCAGCTTCACCAACGCCCAGCTGCTCGACATCATGATGGCGCAGGATTTCCAGGATCTGACCGGTCAGGTGATCAAGCGCATGATGGACGTGATCCAGGAAATCGAGCGTCAGCTGCTGATGGTGCTGCTCGATAACATGCCGGAACCGGCAGCACGCGCCAAACGTGAAAACGACAGCCTGCTGAACGGTCCGCAACTGGACACCACCAAAGCAGGCGTCGTGGCCAGCCAGGATCAGGTCGACGACCTGCTGGACAGCCTCGGTTTCTGATCGACAATCCCGCTTTCCGCCTGCGCACTCCGGCAGGCGGGGAGTGGGGTTAATGGATTTACCCTCCACTCTCTGCATTATCCCGATGCTGCGTGACACGCCGCAGGGTTCTTATCGCCTGAAAAAACCGCCTTTTAGTCGCGTTTATCTGCCCATTGCGGCGGCCTCTCTCTGGCATCATGCTACAAACCTATATCTCCGGAACTTCGGCTGTGTCAGAAGATAGCGACGACAAAACAGAAGCCCCCACACCCCAACGACTGGACAAAGCGCGTGAGGAAGGGCAGATCCCCCGATCCAAAGAACTGACGTCACTGCTGATTTTAGTGGTGGGCGTAAGTATCGTGTGGATTGGCGGTGAGTCGATCGCCCGACGGCTGGCGGGGCTACTGGCGTCAGGCTTGCGGTTTGACCACGGCATCATTAACGACCAGAAGCTGATCCTGGGTCAGGTGATTTTGCTGGTGAAAGAGGCGATTTATGCGCTGCTGCCGCTGATCACCGGGGTGGTGATCATTGCGCTGGTGTCGCCGGTGCTGCTCGGCGGGCTGATTTTCAGCACCAAATCCCTGGCGTTTAAATTTTCCAAACTCAATCCTATTACCGGTATCGGACGCCTGTTTTCCGCGCAGGTCGGGGCCGAGCTGCTGAAAGCCGTCCTTAAATCAGTGCTGATGGGCGGGGTCGCCGGACTCTATTTGTGGAATAAGTGGCCAGAAATTATGCGTCTGGTCAGCGAAGCGCCGACCACGGCGATGAACAATGCCCTCGATCTGGTGGGCATGTGCGTGCTGCTGGTGGTGCTGAGCATTATTCCGATGGTCGGCTTTGACGTGGGCTTCCAGCTCTACAGCCACTTTAAGAAACTGCGCATGTCCCGTCAGGATATTCGCGATGAGTACAAACAGACCGAAGGCGACCCGCATGTGAAAGGGCGCATCCGGCAGATGCAGCGTGCCGCCGCGCGTCGTCGCATGATGGCCGATGTGCCGACGGCTGACGTCATCGTCACCAACCCGACGCACTACTCCGTGGCGCTGAAGTATGACGAAAACAAAATGAGCGCGCCAAAAGTGATCGCCAAAGGGGCAGGGCTGGTGGCCCTGCGCATCCGTGAAATTGGCAACGAAAACCGAATTCCCACCCTTGAAGCCCCTCCGCTGGCCCGTGCGCTCTATCGCCATGCGGAAATTGGTCAGCAGATTCCGGGGCAGCTTTATGCCGCCGTGGCGGAAGTGCTGGCCTGGGTATGGCAGCTGAAACGCTGGCGTCTGGCGGGGGGTACTGCACCTGTTAAACCTGCAAATCTTCCGGTGCCTGAAGCGCTGGATTTTATGAACGAGAAGGACACTGATGAATAATCTGGTGGCAAAATTGCGTTTGCCTGGCAACATGAAGTCGATTCAATGGCAGATCCTTGCCGGACCGATCCTCATCATGCTTATTTTGTCGATGATGGTGCTGCCGCTTCCGGCGTTCATTCTTGACCTGTTATTTACGTTCAACATTGCGCTGTCGATCATGGTGCTGCTGGTGGCGATGTTCACCCAGCGTACGCTGGAGTTCGCTGCTTTCCCGACCATCCTGCTGTTCACCACCTTGCTGCGCCTGGCGCTGAACGTCGCCTCCACCCGTATCATCCTGATGGACGGACATACCGGCGGCGCGGCGGCGGGTAAAGTGGTTGAAGCCTTCGGTCACTTCCTCGTGGGCGGTAACTTCGCCATCGGTATCGTGGTGTTTATCATCCTTGTGATCATCAACTTTATGGTTATCACTAAAGGTGCCGGGCGTATTGCAGAAGTGGGCGCGCGCTTTGTACTGGACGGGATGCCGGGCAAACAGATGGCTATCGACGCCGATCTTAATGCCGGGTTGATTGGCGAAGAAGAGGCGAAAAAACGCCGCTCTGAAGTTACCCAGGAAGCAGATTTTTACGGCTCGATGGACGGTGCGAGTAAATTCGTGCGCGGCGATGCCATCGCGGGCATCCTGATCATGGTGATTAACGTCATCGGCGGCCTGCTGGTGGGCGTGCTGCAACACGGTATGGATGTCGGTCATGCGGCGGAAGCCTATACGCTGCTGACCATCGGTGATGGCCTGGTGGCGCAGATCCCGGCGCTGGTGATCTCCACCGCGGCGGGCGTCATCGTGACCCGCGTGGCTACGGATGAAGATGTGGGCCAGCAGATGGTGGGCCAGCTGTTCACCAATCCGAGCGTGATGGTGTTAAGCGCCGCGGTGCTGGGTCTGCTGGGCCTGGTGCCGGGGATGCCGAACTTTGTCTTCCTGCTGTTTACCGGCGCGTTACTGGGTCTCGCCTGGTGGCTGCGCGGCCGCCAGCAGCAGGCACCGGTGGAAGCCGCGCCTGTGAAGCTGCCGGAAAATACTCAGGCGGTGGAAGCCACCTGGGGCGATGTGCAGCTGGAAGATCCATTGGGCATGGAGGTGGGCTACCGTCTGATCCCGATGGTGGATATGCAGCAGGATGGCGAGCTGTTAGGCCGTATCCGCAGTATCCGTAAGAAATTTGCGCAGGATATGGGCTTCCTGCCGCCGGTGGTGCATATCCGAGACAACATGGATCTGCCGCCCGCGCGTTACCGTATTCTGATGAAAGGGGTGGAGATCGGCAGCGGCGACGCCTATCCGGGCCGCTGGCTGGCGATTAACCCTGGCACTGCGGCGGGCACATTGCCGGGCGAGCAGACCGTCGATCCGGCCTTTGGCCTGGCGGCGATCTGGATCGAAAGCGCCCTGAAAGAGCAGGCGCAGATCCAGGGTTATACCGTGGTGGAAGCCAGCACCGTGGTGGCAACTCACCTTAACCATCTGATCGGACAATATTCATCTGAACTGTTTGGCCGTCAGGAAGCGCAGCAACTGCTGGATCGTGTTACCCAGGAGATGCCTAAGCTGACGGAAGATCTGGTGCCGGGCGTGGTCACGCTCACCACGCTGCATAAAGTGCTGCAAAATCTGCTGGAAGAAAAAGTGCCGATCCGCGATATGCGCACCATTCTGGAAACCCTGGCGGAACATGCGCCGGTACAGAACGATCCTCATGAGCTGACGACGGTCGTGCGCGTGGCGCTGGGTCGCGCCATAACCCAGCAGTGGTTCCCTGGCAGCGGGGAAGTGCAGGTCATTGGTCTGGATACGCCGCTTGAGCGTCTGCTGTTGCAGGCCCTGCAGGGCGGTGGCGGTCTGGAGCCGGGTCTGGCGGATCGCCTGCTGGCGCAAACCCAGGAAGCCCTGCAGCGCCAGGAGATGCTTGGCGCGCCGCCGGTATTGCTGGTCAACCATGCCCTGCGTCCGTTGCTGTCGCGCTTCCTGCGCCGCAGTCTGCCGCAGCTGGTGGTGCTGTCCAACATGGAGCTGTCGGATAACCGCAGCATCCGCATGACCGCCACCATCGGAGGCAAATAATGCGTCATCTTGCCTGGTTAATCGCCCTGCCGCTGTTCGCCCAGGCGGCGGGTGAGGGGGCGTGGCAGGCCAGCAGTATCGGCATCACGCTCAGTCACCGTGGGCAGGCGGCGTCATCGCAGCCGCTGTCCGCCCCGCAGCCAGCCAGCGGTCTGATGACGCTGGTGGCCTGGCGCTACGAACTTAACGGCCCGACCCCGGCGGGCCTGCTGGTGCGCCTGTGTTCGCAATCGCGCTGCGTGGAGCTGGACGGCGAAAGCGGTACGACCATGGGCTTCGCCAATGTTCCGGCGGCCGAGCCGTTACGCTTTATCTGGGAAGTGCCCGGCGGCGGCAGGCTGATCCCGGCGCTGAAAGTCAGCCGCAATGAAGTGATTGTTAACTACCGCTAAATGCCCGTCTTTTAACCCGCCACTGGTGATTTCTTCCGCAATCCGGTGGCTGGCTCTCATATTTCGGCCCCGCCTTTTGAACCGCGAGAAACACTGTTTTATAAATCAGTGACACGCATGATGAGACTCTTTGCATTTTTGCCAGTTGCGTCAGTACCCTGGCAGAAACAGAAAGGTTTCTCTCATAACATAATTCTACTTTAGCCGTGTAATGTTCCTTTCAGGCTACGCCAATTGCCTGAGAGCTCCCAATAACAAAAAGGGTTTGCGGCAATGAAGACACGTAAAATTGGACTGGCAAACTACCTGGCCTACGGCTCGGGTGACTTTCTTGGAGCGGGCACCACAGCGCTGACTGCGGCCTGGCTTCTGTACTTCTACACCACCTTCTGCGGCTTAACGCCTATCGAAGCCACCTTTATCTTTGCCACCGCAAGGGTACTGGACGCGGTGATCAGTCCGCTGATGGGCTTTTTAACCGATAACTTTGGTTCGACCTGGCTGGGTAAACGCTTCGGTCGTCGCAAGTTCTTTATCCTGCTCGGTATACCCGCCGTGTTTAGCTACTCCATTATGTGGGTCGGCGACATGGGATTCTGGTACTACCTGCTGACCTACCTGATTTTCGACATCGTCTACACCATGATCCTCGTGCCTTATGAAACCCTGGTGCCGGAGATGACCGATGATTTCAAACAGAAAACCAAATTCTCCGGCGCGCGTATCGGTATGGCGCAGATGTCCGCTATTCTGGCGTCCTTCCTGCCGGGCATTCTGTTAACCCATTTCGGTAAAGACAATCCGGTTTCTTTCTTTTATGCCAGCCTGGTGTTCTCGGTGCTGTGCGCGCTGATGCTTACCTTTGTCTGGTTCTTCACCTGGGAACGGCCGCGTGAAGACTGGACCGAAGCGGCGCTGCGTGCAGAAGAGGAGAAAAAACACCTTACTTTCGGCCAGAGCATGAGCCGTCTGTTTACGGAGTTAAGCTCCACCCTGCGCATCAAGATTTTCCGTCAGCACCTGGGCATGTACCTGGGCGGCTATATCGCGCAGGACGTCTTCAACGCCGTCTTTACTTACTATGTGGTGTTCGTGCTGATGCAGGATGCGTCAATGGCGTCGAACCTGCTGGGCACCATGGCGATCTTCCAGTTCATCGCGGTCATCATGATGATCCCGCTGTGTATCCGTTTCGGACCAGCGCCGTCCTACCGCATGGTGGTGGTGCTGTTCGGTCTCAGCTCTGTTTCATACGCCGTGCTTTATTACGCCGGGATGAGCGACATTTATTCGCTGCTGCTGCTGATTTCTGCGATTGCTGGTCTGGGACGTGGCGGCATCAACTACGTGCCGTGGAACACCTATACCTACATCGCTGACGTGGATGAAGTGATCACCGGGCAGCGTCGTGAAGGTATCTTCGCGGGCATCATGACCCTGACACGTAAAGCCTCCCAGGCGGGTGCGATTATGCTGGTGGGGATCATCATGCAGGCGTCCGGCTTTGTTTCTGGTCAGAAGACCCAGGTGGAATCTGTCAGCCATACCATTCTGATGATCCTCTGCTTCGGTACGGTGGCGGTGCTGCTGTGCGGCTTCCTGGTCTCACTGCGCTTCAAACTAAATCTGAAAACCCATAGCGTGCTGCGGGAAGAAACCGAAAAAATGCGCCAGACAGGCCGCGTGATGCCGGAAACCGTCACCCCGCAGGCGCGTGCAACCGTGGAAATGCTGGCGGGTATGCCGTTCGAATCCCTGTGGGGCAATAACAACATTGGCTATCTGAATCGCAATAAGCCAGCCCCGGGCTCTCTTAAAGCCCGCGCAGCGACTGAATACAATACTCAGGAGGTGAAGTAAATGATTGTTTATCCTGTCAAATATAGCCCTTTACTGCGTCAGCCGGAGCGTTTTATCGCCCGGGATGAGCTGAAGGCACTGATCCAGAAAGTGACCCATAACCTGGTCAACATTCGGGATGAATCCGGTGAGTTCTTACTGCGATTAGATGACGGGCGCGTCATTGATACCAAAGGCTGGGCGGGCTGGGAGTGGACGCACGGTGTCGGCCTTTACGGCATCTGGCAGTACTACCAGCAGACCGGCGATCTGGCGATGCGCGATATTATCGATGCCTGGTTTGCCGACCGCTTTGCGGAAGGGGCGACCACCAAAAACGTCAACACCATGGCGCCGTTCCTGACGCTGGCGTACCGCTATGAGGAAAACCGCAACCCGGCGTATCTGCCGTGGCTGGAAAGCTGGGCGGAGTGGGCGATGCACGAGATGCCGCGTACGGAACATGGCGGCATGCAGCACATCACCCTGGCAGAGGAAAATCATCAGCAGATGTGGGATGACACGCTGATGATGACCGTGCTGCCGCTGGCGAAAATCGGCAAGCTGCTGGATCGCCCGGCCTATGTGGAAGAGGCGGTGTATCAGTTCCTGCTGCACGTGCAGAACCTGATGGACAGGGAAACCGGGCTGTGGTTCCACGGCTGGAATTACGAAGGCAACCATAACTTTGCGAAAGCGCGCTGGGCGCGGGGCAACAGCTGGCTGACCATCGTCATCCCGGATTTCCTGGAGCTGGTGGATCTGCCGGAAAACAACGCCGTGCGCCGTTATCTGGTGCAGGTGCTGAACGCGCAGGTGGCGGCGCTGGCGAAATGTCAGGATGACAGCGGCCTGTGGCATACACTGCTCGACGATCCGCACTCTTATCTGGAGGCGTCAGCGACGGCAGGTTTTGCCTATGGCATTCTGAAGGCGGTGCGTAAGCGTTATATCAGCCAGGAATATGCAGAGGTGGCGGAGAAGGCCATTAAAGGTATCGTGAATAACATTTCGCCGGAAGGGGAGCTGTTGCAGACGTCGTTTGGTACCGGAATGGGATCGGATCTGGATTTCTACCGCAATATTCCGCGCACGTCCATGCCGTACGGCCAGGCGATGGCGATGTTATGTCTGACGGAGTATTTGCGCAAATACTTCTGAGGTTGTAGCCCCGGTAAGCCACGCGCCACCAGGGAAAACGCCTGATGACGCTTCGCTTATCAGACCTGCAAAAATTAAACCCCGGCGAACCGGGGTTTTTTATTACATCCGCTCTACGGTTTCGATACCCAGGGTATCAAGACCCAGCTTCAGGGTTTTGGCCGTCAGCAGCGCCAGCTTCAGGCGGCTCTGGCGCGTGGTTTCGTTTTCCGCGCTCAGGATCGGGCAGTGCTCATAGAAGCCGGAGAACAGACCCGCCAGATCGTACAGGTAAGTACACATCACGTGCGGCGTACCTTCGCGGGCGACCACGGTCAGCGTCTCTTCAAACTGCATCAGACGGGCGGCCAGTTGCACTTCGCGGTCTTCAGTGAGGATCACCGGCGCGTCGCTCAGCGTGCTTTCATCCAGACCGGCCTTACGGAATACCGACAGCACGCGGGTGTAGGCATACTGCATGTAGGGCGCGGTGTTGCCCTCAAACGCCAGCATATTGTCCCAGTCGAAGATATAGTCGGTGGTACGGCTCTTGGAGAGATCCGCGTATTTCACCGCGCCGATACCCACGGCGTTAGCCAGTTTTTCCAGCTCGTCCGCTGGCATGTCCGGGTTTTTCTCCGCGACCAGACGACGCGCGCGCTCCAGTGCTTCATCCAGCAGATCCGCCAGCTTCACCGTGCCGCCCGCGCGGGTTTTAAACGGCTTGCCGTCTTTGCCGAGCATCATGCCGAACATATGGTGTTCCAGCGGCACGCTGTCCGGCACGTAACCGGCTTTACGCACGATGGTCCACGCCTGCATCAGGTGCTGGTGCTGACGGGAGTCGATGTAATAGAGCACGCGATCCGCATGCAGGGTTTCATAGCGGTATTTCGCGCAGGCGATATCCGTGGTGGTGTAGAGGTAGCCGCCATCCTTTTTCTGGATGATGACGCCCATCGGCTCGCCTTCTTTATTTTTATACTCGTCAAGGAAGACCACGGTTGCGCCTTCGCTTTCCACCGCCAGACCTTTCTCTTTCAGATCGGCCACGATACCCGGCAGCATCGGGTTGTACAGGCTTTCGCCCATCACGTCTTTGCGGGTCAGGGTCACGTTCAGACGCTCGTAGGTGATCTGATTCTGCGTCATGGTGATGTCCACCAGCTTGCGCCACATCTCACGGCAATATTCGTCGCCGCTTTGCAGTTTCACCACGTAGTTACGGGCGCGTTCGGCAAAGGCTTCGTCAGCGTCATAATGGGTTTTGGCTGCGCGGTAGAACTCTTCCAGATCCGCCAGCGCCATTTCACCGGCGTTTTCCTGCTGCTTCAGCTCCAGGAAGGCGATCAGCATGCCGAACTGGGTGCCCCAGTCGCCGACGTGGTTCGCGCGAATGACGTTATGGCCGAGGAATTCCAGCGTGCGCACCGAGGCATCGCCGATAATGGTTGAACGCAGGTGACCGACGTGCATCTCTTTGGCGACGTTAGGCGCGGAGTAATCGACCACCACGGTTTGCGGCTCAGGGCGGGAAACGCCGAGGCGATCGGAGGCCAGCGCCTGATCCACCTGGGCCGCCAGAAACGCAGGCTCAAGGAAAATGTTGATAAAGCCAGGTCCGGCGATTTCCACTTTGCCGGCAATGCCGCTGAGATCGAGATGAGTCAGCACCTGCTCTGCAACTTGTCGTGGGGGCATACCCAGTTTTTTAGCAACTGCCATCACGCCGTTAGCCTGATAGTCGCCAAACTGTACTTTTGCTGACTGACGAACCTGGGGTTCGCAATCCGCAGGCGCGCCTGCGGCAATCAGTGCCTGACTGACTTTTTCTGAGAGAAGAGCCTGAATATTCACCGTGATACCTTTGGTTAATGGCGCAGCGCGTAAGGGCTGGCTGCACCCGGATGTTGATCATCAAAGGCGGGAGTATACTGCAATTGGCCCCTGCCGTCAGCCCTGCGACCGGGTGCAGAATGCGCAAATAAATCGCGGCAGATCCATGAATAATCATTCAGTTGCGCCTGCTGTAAATCAGCGGTTGGTAAGCCACCGGCAACAGGGTAAATTAGCGGTTTTGCGACCCGTGAAAGGCACTGACGATGGCACACTGGCAGACAATTGATGAACTGCATGATATTTCCGCGGATTTACCGCGCTTCACCCTGGCGTTAACAGAACTTGCCACCCGGCTCGGTCTGGATATCGCACCCCTTGATGCCGATCACATTTCCCTGCGCTGTCATCAGAACGCCACTGCCGAACGCTGGCGGACGGGCCTTGAGCAGTGCGGCGAGTTACTCAGCGAAACGCTGATCAACGGACGCCCCATCTGCCTGTTTAAGCTGCACGAGCCGGTGACGGTAGCGCACTGGCAGTTTAAAGTGGTGGAGCTGCCGTGGCCCGGCGAAAAACGCTATCCCCATGAGGGCTGGGAGCATATCGAAATCGTCCTGCCCGGCGATCCGCAAAGCCTTAACGCCCGTGCGCTGGCGCTACTGGCGGACGAGGGCCTGAGCCAGCCGGGCATTGTTGTGAAAACCAGTTCGCCAAAAGGGGAGCGCGAGCGTCTGCCGAATCCGACGCTGGCGGTCAGCGACGGCAAGGTGACGATCAAATTCCATCCCTGGTCGATTGAGGAGATCGTCGCCAGCGAGCATTAATCACAGCGTTTAAGGAGAAAACCGTGGCATTACTGGAAATCTGTTGTTACAGCGAGGCGTGCGCGATCGTTGCCGAACGGCACGGCGCGGATCGTATTGAACTGTGCGCTGCGCCGAAAGAGGGCGGGCTGACCGTCTCGTACGGCGTGTTAAAACGCGTGCGGGAAAGCGTGACTATTCCGGTGCATCCGATTGTGCGTCCGCGCGGCGGGGATTTTTGCTACAGCGAGGCGGAATTCAGCGCCATGCTGGAAGACATCCGTTTTATCAAATCGCTGGGCTATCCGGGCGTGGTCACCGGGGTGCTGGATGAGGACGGCAACGTCGATTTGCCGCGGATGCGGCAAATAATGGCTGCTGCCGGAGAGATGGCGGTAACTTTTCATCGTGCATTTGATATGTGCCAGAACCCCATCGAAGCTTTTGAAAAGCTGGCGGATTCAGGCGTGGCGCGCGTCCTTACGTCGGGTCAGCAGGCGTCGGCGGAGCAAGGACTTTCATTTATTACGGAACTAAAAGCACACTCCCGTGTTCCAATCATTATGGCCGGTGCTGGTGTTCGCCCTTCCAACCTTGAACTGTTTCTCGACGCGGGTATCGCGGAGGTTCACAGTTCAGCGGGAAGATGGACGCCGTCACCAATGCGTTATCGTCATTCAGGATTGTCGATGTCTTCGGATGCCAGCGCGGATGAGTATTCCCGTTATGGCGTTGATGGCGACGCGGTTTCTGAGATGAAAGCGATGATCGCCCGTCATCGCCTTCGTTAACCCTTTTTACCGCGCATCATGTCGCCCAATGTGATGCTTGCTTGTACCAGGCCCCTGCAATTTCAACAGGGGCCTTTTTTTGTCTTTTTCCAGCCTGTTTCGGCCTGCCACTGCGTTGGCTTTCCTCGTGCACCCCGGTCACTTACTTATGTAAGCTCCCGGGGATTTGCTGCGTCGCCGCCTTGTTGCAAACCGAACCCGTTTGGAAAAAGATGTAAAGTTAACGTGTAGGCCCGGCAAGCCTGCGCCGCCGGGCGGGCGTCCGCCGCAAGATCACGGTTTGCGGGCAATCAACACCGCACGCTGCGGGGCAGGGTAACCTTCCACCGTTTTGCTGACATCAAGCGGATCGAGGAATTCCGCCAGGGATTCGGTGATCATCCAGTCGGTGCGGCGCTGCTCCTCAATGGAGGTCACGCTGACGTCGGCGATACGCACATCCACAAAGCCGCATTTTTCCAGCCAGTTTTTCAGCGCCAGCGCCGACGGGATAAAGTAAACATTACGCATCTGCGCATAACGATCCCCCGGCACCAGCACGGCATTTTCATCCCCTTCGATGACCAGGGTTTCCAGTACCAGCTCGCCCTCTTTCACCAACTGATCTTTCAGCTGCCACAGATGCTCCAGCGGCGAGCGGCGGTGATAGAGCACGCCCATCGAGAATACGGTGTCAAAGGCGTTCAGCGCCGGTAGCTGCTCAATGCCCAGCGGCAGCAAATGCGCGCGCTGATCGTTGCCCAGCAGTTTACGCACCGCTTCGAACTGGCATAAAAAGAGCTGCATCGGATCGATACCCACCGCCAGGTGCGCCCCCGCGCCGATCATGCGCCACAGGTGATAACCGCTGCCGCAACCGACGTCCAGAATGGTGCGTCCGGTCAGATCCGACAGATGGGGCAGTACGCGATCCCATTTCCAGTCGGAGCGCCATTCGGTATTGATATCCACGCCGTAGAGAGAAAACGGCCCTTTGCGCCACGGCATCAGATTGCGCAGCAGCGTTTCGATGCGTCTGATTTGCCCGTCGCTTAACGGCGTCTCGCTTTCGGCGGTGACGCTGTGCAGCAGATCCAGCCGGTAAGGAGTCATCTCCGGCAGAAACTCAACGGCGTTATTCCACTGCTTGAACTGGCCGTGCAGGGCGTCGCGCTGCCAGCTGGCGATCTGCGCGGGCAGGGTTTCCAGCCAGTGGGAGAGGTGATTTTTGGCGATAAGCTGATAAAAATTGCCGAAGTCGATCATTGCGCATCCCCGGCTTTCAGCGCCACCAGTGAACCAAAGTTAAAGCACTGGAACCAGAGCTCGCTGTGTTCAAAACCGGCTTTGCGCAGGCGGGCTTTGTGCGTCTCCACCGAGTCCGTCAGCATGACGTTTTCCAGCATGCTGCGCTTCTGGCTGATTTCCAGCTCGCTGTAGCCATTAGCACGCTTGAAGTCGTGATGCATATTGAACAGCAGCTCGCCGACCTGGGCATCTTCAAAGCTGAACTTTTCCGACAGCACAAGCGCGCCGCCCGGGACGAGGCCCTGATAAATGTTGTCCAGCAAAGCCTGGCGCTCAGCAGGTTCAAGGAATTGCAGGGTGAAATTCAGCACCACCATTGAGGCGTTTTCGATACGCACCGCGCGGATGTCGCCTTCCACAACCTCTACCGGCGTTGGCGCTTTGAAGGCTTCGATATGGCGGCGGCAGCGTTCGATCATCGCCGGTGAATTATCCACGGCAATGATTTTGCAGCCCTCATGGGCGATATTACGGCGGACAGACAAGGTGGCCGCGCCCAGAGAACAGCCCAGATCGTAGACCTGGGTATCCGGCGTGACGAAACGCCCGGCCAGCATGCCGATCATGGAGATGATATTCGAGTAGCCCGGAACGGAGCGCTGGATCATATCCGGGAAGACTTCGGCTACCCGTTCATCAAATGTCCAGTCGCCCAGGCTGGCGATTGGCGCAGAAAAAAGCGTGTCGCGGTGAGGCATAACGTAAAAATCCGAGAAAACAAAAGTGGCGTATTGTGCGCTAATGCAGGGAGAAAACCAACTCCCAGGGCATATACCACAGGTTAGCCAGCACCAGCAGGATCAGCGCGCACCAGGTGGCGCTCATGGCAGAACGACGCCAGAAAAGCAGATGGTGGTGCAACCCGTAGTAATGCATCAGCCGCCCGATAACCAGCAGCAGGCCGCAAAAATGTACCATCCAGGTTTCTGCGCCGTTCATTTCCATAAACAGCAGCAGGATCAGGGCGGCGGGGAGGTACTCCACCGCATTGCCATGAATACGGATCGCCGTTTGCAGTTCGCTAAAACCGCCGTCACCCAAAGAGACGCGGTACTGCATGCGTAACCGTACAACATCCATGGAAAACTTCATCAACAGCAAAACGCTCAGCACGGCATACAGCGCGCTAACCATAACAACTCCGTTAAAGGTACAAAGATGGCACACCTCTATGATAGCGCGACTGCTTCAGAAAAGAGAGGATTGTTGTGGAATTGAGGGCGCGGCGCCGACGGACGGTATGGCCGTGCGCAGAGACGACCAGAGGGTATCCACCAGTTCCGGGGCCTGGGCAATATCCGGCGTGTGTAAAAACAGCCAGGGCGTGCTGCTTTGCTCCCACAGCGGCAGCTTTTGCAGCCAGACGTCGAACAGCGCGCGGTTTTGCGCCATGTCGTCGCTGCCGATAAAGCGCACCATGGGATCCTGCGCGGTGACTACCGCGTGCACCGGCAGCTTTGGCTTTTTACGCTGGGCGTCAATAATCGCCTGGTTACTCGGGATCGCGCTGTGCACCGGTCGGCTGTCTAAAATCACCCGGTTAACGCCACGCATATGCAGGCCACGGTTAAGCTGCGTTTCTGCTTCGCCTTTGACGAAAAATTCCCCATGCCGCACTTCCACGCCATAGGTAAAGGTTTTCGGCAGGCCATCCAGAAATTCCCACAGGGCAGGTAATGCCTGCGGGCCAAAAGTCGCCGGAAGCTGCAGCCAGAACTGCCCCATACGATCGGCAAGAGGGGACAGGCGGGTGAAGAATTCCTGGGTTAAATCGTCGCAGTTGCGCAGCGCCGCCTGGTGGGAAATGGTGGCCGGAAATTTAAAGCAGAAGCGAAAATCATCATGAGTCTGCTCGCGCCAGCGGGTGACGATCTCCGCTTTCGGCAGGGCGTAGAGGGTGGTGTTACCCTCCACGCAGTTGACATGGCGGGCAACACTAACTAACTTACTGATTTTAAAAATGCTCCACTACTGCCTTGTGGGCGATGGGGCATTGATGGGGCAAAGTCGCCAAGCTTTTGGTTGAGCATCGCTATCTGCTCTGTGCTGCTGTCAGCCATCCAGGCCCCGTACACATTGAACACCATCTGGGCGCTTGCATGACCCATCTGACTGGCAATGAAGCTGGGGTTTGCGCCAGCCGATAATGACCAGCACGCGTAAGTGTGGCGTGACTGATAAGCCTTCCTGTGCCTTATTCCTGCTCGCTTAACCGCCGCGTCCCAGGAGTCACCTATCGAATCGACCTTATACACAAAACCTACCTGATCGCTGCGCCTGACCAACTGCGGATTAAAGACAAACGTACAGTCGTGCTTCTCCGCACGGCCATATTCGCGCAACTGAACATCAATCTGATGCTGCTTGCCCAGCCTTGTCATTTCAGCCTGGTTTTTCAGTACGCTAACAGCTGGCTCTATCAGGTGGATCACTCTGTTCGTACTGGCATCAGTTTTCGGTAGAGTGAATTCACCCAGTTTCGTATAATTACGGCGGATTGTTATTGTCCCAGCTTTAAGATCGATGTCTTCCCAGGCCAGGGAGAGCAGTTCCCCGTGACGCACCCCTGTGTACACTGCTAATGACCACAGGTTTTTCGTCTGCTGATGCCGGCATGCTTCAATCAGGCGGATAAATTCGTCACGAGTTAGCGGATCGGGTTCTACCCTGGCTTTTTTCAGCGGCTTAATACCTTCAAACGGATTCGACTTTATGTAGCCATGATCTGCAGCAAACTGGAACATTCCCGCGATTGTTGTCATGTAATAATTTACGGTAACAACACTTCTGCCTTTGGTCAGTGAATCGCTTTTCAGTCCTGCCAGATGGCCGGTAAGCAAATCCTTCCTGATGTACAGTAGATCCTCTTTGGTCACCGCGGCTACCAGTCTGCCCCCTCCGATCCGTGGCACCATATTTCTTACGACCGACTCATAGCGATTGAGGGCGTTCGCAGAAATCTCCATCTTTTTCAGATCCAGCCACTTTTCTGCGAGTTCTTTCACTGTAATTTCTTTCCTGCCTACCCCAAAAGTCTTGAGGTGAGGTGATTCGGGAAACTGTGCCGCATAGTCGAACGTCCCTGTGCGGATTGCGAAACATACCGATGTCCTCAGTTCCCCGGCGATCTTCCTGTTCTTTATGGTGTCAGGGACACCGAGGTTTTCCCTGACACGCTTACCTTTATAAGTAAACCAGATGCGCAAAGAGCCACCGTGGTTTTCGACGCCTGTCGGATATATGGCTTTAACCATCGTTCCCTCCCGACGCCCAAGAGCGATGTGAGCTTACCTTTTTCATGGTATCAAATCACCCAGGTTGTTTATTTCTGAGCGAGGCAACCCACGCATCTACTGCCTTGCGGTTATACATACACTCACTGGATGGTTTCGGATTGCCATCCGGGGAAACGTGAATATATTCCCGTCCAACCATCCAGCATTCTTTTCTGGCCCGGAGGATGGTCCCCGGCTTCAGCCCGGTCACCGTGATAAGAACACTTTCGCAAACCCACTCGTTAGGCGCTAACTGAATCACTTCTTGCATAGTTACCTCCACTTTGCCCGGCTGCACCCGGGTGTTTAACCTTATTCGCTGGTGGCAGGAATTAACCGCTGCCATATTGCCGAAACATACTTCGCCTGGTGCCGGGCATCCGCCAGCGCGTTATGCATATCACCCTCAAAGGGGATCTCGTAGCGTGGGTTAAAGCCGACAGCGCGACCCAGCTCGACAATCGTCCTCACGTCGCGGTCGTTCCAAAACTGCCAGGGGCAGTGGAAACCATGACGTTCGAATGAGGCCCGGGTGATCACGTTGTCGAATGTCGCCCCGTTACCCCAGACCTGTAGGTCTCTAAGAATGCAGTTTTCATCAATCAGCCTTCTCAGACCGCCCAGCGCATTAGTGATATGCATGCGGTTATCGCTGGTGATCGCCGCCCGCGCTTCCGCGCTTTGCTTCATCCACCATAGAATGGTGCTGGGGTCGGCCACTGCATCGCCCACCAGAGAGCTCTCCAGATCCACGACGGCATAAAATTCCGGCCCCAGCTCGCCGGTAGAGGGTTCAAACAGCACGGCGCCGATCGAGATGATAGGAGCGGTGGGCTTGTTGCCCATGGTTTCGAGGTCAATCATTAAGTGGTTCATTTGGTTGGCTCCTGTGGGGCGGCGGCGAGCATGGCAACATAAGCGCACTCCATTGGCCCCGGCGCCGGCCTGTCGTGGATTTGAATTTGGCTGCGTTCGTAGTGGGCCGCTATACCGGAAGAAATCATTTCCGCTGTCGGCTCAACAGGCACAAGCTTCCAACCTTCAGGCAACTTGTAAGGCTGGCTTACAGGTTCGGCTTTGAGCATGGCGGCGCGCCAGTCTCCAAGCGCCCGATTGTACCACTCAGCACAGCCGCCACCGACTCGACGCCCTTTGTACATCCACCATCCGTCCGCATCGTTACGTTTAATAGGCTCAGGCACCTGCACTGGCTGCGCTACTGGTGGCACATAGCCACTGTGCAGATGCTCGTCATAAGCCAGAATGTCTGGTTCTTCTGGCAATTCACCAATCATCCAGCGCATTCTATCTGCTTCATAGCGCACGCGGTCAGGGTATTCCGAGCAGTCAATTGTGAACACTCTGCACCCACCATCTTTACGACGCAGAATTGCCGTCCAGTTGGTTTTGCCGTTGCTCTCCGGCATAGCGCCATACCACACTGTCAATTCCGGCTGCGCTACTGGTGCTGGCTGCGGGGAGGCGTAGAGCTTAGTTTCCGTAATTTCGTACTCGTTGATGTCTTCTGGTGACCAGTTACCAAATCTTGGCTCCAGGCTAAATCTCGCATCAGCGTGAAGCTTATCGCGGTACAAATACGCCACCGGCTCCTGACCTTCGACCGCAAGCAGGCGGCGGGCCATTTCTGCTGACTCCTCCAGCGTTACGCAAGTGTCGTAATCGCGGATTTCTTCCAGTCTTTCTCTGGTCAGTGTCATGGGTTAGTCCTCAATTGCACGAAACAGCGTTGACTGCTGAAATCCGGTCAGGAACCATAATCCGTCAGCGCGTAAGCTCATTTCGTACCAGTCTTCAGGATTAAGGTCAGAAACAAGATTGTCACCGCATAAGCAGGTATCCGGGCCGCGCTTTTCAGAGTCGTAAATTTCTCCAGGAGTAAACCACTCGGTCTTTTCGGAGTACACGCACTCCATTTTGATAACACTGGACATACTCACTCCCCCTCTATCTTCAGGCTGATGCCCGCGGCGGCGCAATTTTCTTCAAATATTCGGATCATCGAAGAAACCGTGACGTTGTGGATTGCCGCTAAATCCGCATTGCTGAACCTGGCATCCGCATAGTCTTCATATGTGCGACGGCGTGGCAGCTTCACGGTGAGCGTTCTGGCCTCAAGCTCGGAGATTCTGGCTTCCGCTGCATCAGCGCGAGCACGATGATTCTCAATGGCCGCGCATGCCTGGCCGTAAGCCCACTCTGTCGGCGTGCGGTTTTCGTAGCGCTTCTCTGCGGCTTCCGCACGTGCCTTAAACTCAGCTATGCGAGATTGTGCGGCTTCCAGCGCCTCTGTCAGCGCCAGGATGTTGGTGGGGTTGGCTTCACGTAAGTATTCTTCTGCCAGGCCGTGATGCGGGCCTATTCCGTAGAATTGGACGCCAAGTGCCACGCCGTCGATGTTGCAGAA
This sequence comes from Enterobacter sp. SA187, assembly GCF_001888805.2. NCBI lineage: Bacteria > Pseudomonadati > Pseudomonadota > Gammaproteobacteria > Enterobacterales > Enterobacteriaceae > Enterobacter > Enterobacter sp. SA187. Next base: position 3,683,653 of record NZ_CP019113.1, on the reverse strand, counting down.
GTCATTTTCTTCTTCGACGTAGCCAGCGCCTTCGCAGCATGGGCATTCTAAATACCCACCGTTGCCCCTCTTAACTTGTGCAGTGTCAAGATTGAGCGCCGTTGCTTTCAGCGCCGCCGCTTTCAGCTTCGCCGTCAGTTCGGTGATGTCAGTCATGCTTCACCTCGACGTAATAATCGTCATCAAAGGGGTTGCCGTCGCCGCATGCAGCATCCTCCAGGTCTTCTTCGCTCTGGCATATCCGGCAAAGCTTTTGACCTACCCACATGTCTTCTTTACAGCGTGGACAACGGTCTAAATCTTCATCTGGCCTCATACCTTCACCTCGTTGCGCAGCTGGGCGGCGAAGTCGTCACCATTACGAACAGTAATCGCAAAGCTGATGAGTGATTGATTAACCCAGTTGCTGAACAAGCCACTGTCCGCCGCTTTCTGAATGCCGATTGACTGCTGCTCGGCCAGGAAGCGATCCGTGGCGGGAGTTTCTTTGAGCACATAGCAAATGTCATCTGTGCTGCAAGGGTCGTCTTTTCCGCATAACTCGCAGAAGTGGACGGATTCACTGTGCGACTGAATTGCAGCCTTCAGCTCCGCATTCTCAGCCACCACATCCGCAAGCTGTGCTGACAGCTGATCGCGCTCTGATTGCATTCCATTACTTTTTTTCGTTAATCCGATATACGCCAAATTAAGCGCTTCAAGCCGGGAAGCTATTTCACCCACTAAATCGGAATAAACACCAGTCTGCTTAATGCTGGTGGCGTAGTTATGCGCCGTTCTGACCAGCTCAATGATGGTCATTTTTGCCATTTGCTCTTTCATTGGCGCGCCTCGCTCAGTTCATTGAAGCGGTTCAGGAACAGGCCATAAGCCTGACCCGGGCGGAGTGGATTGATCTGGATGAGGTCGGATGCCGGTATGCCTTCGAGAATCGGCCAGTGCGTACCGTTGTCGATTTCCAGATCGCGACGCTCGGTTGCCAGCATGACCAAATCGGCATATTTCACCATGTCGGACTGATGCAGGGGCAACCCGAACTTAGAGCGGATCAGGTCATCAACGAGCGTTTCGATCCGGCGGTAATCCGGCAGCAGCCTTTTCAGCGGCGCGGGGATGTCCTGGCAGTAGGCTTCAGCGGCGTCATGCATCAGCGCTTCAAAGGCGTATTCCTGCGGCACGATCTGGCTGCACAGAACGGAGTGCTGCGCCACGCTGTAAAACTCCGGCAGGTGACCGGCGAAGCGGCAAATATTGGACAGGGCAGTGGCGATGTCCTCAATATCAACATCGTCTGTTTGCGCGTTCAGGTAATCAAAATGCTTACCGCTCAGGGTTTGAATAAAGGACATCGTTAGTTCTCCGTGTTATTTCGCGCTGCACCGCGCCGAATTTTGGTTGCAGCAACCCAACCCATTGCGATGGGGTAGGTCACTGCTTAGGGGTTATCGTTTGGCTTCGCCGCCGAGCGCCGTAGTCAGGTTATTGAGAAGGGAAGCCAGCTCGCCGGTCATCAGGACAAAGTCAGCGTCAAAGCGCGCAGCGGCATCTTCCCGATCAATATCGTCGTTCTGGTCGCGCAGCTCATCGGCGAACCTGAGCCGCTTAATTGCCGCGTCATCGCTCAGCACAAAATCGACGCGCTGCTGCCAGTCCAGCGCCAGTCTGGTGACCAGCTTGCCAGCGTCCAAGTGGGAGGTGATCTCGTCACTGGAAAGCTCCTGCTTTTTGAAGCGGCCGATGCCGCCATCTTCCAGGATCGCTTTGAGCTCGGCTTCATCTCCCAGAGCAAATCCCTGAGGCGCTGATCCTGAGCGCACCCATTCGGTCATAGTCAGCTCTATCGGTGTCTCCATCGTCAGCGGCACCACCGGCAAAGAGCCGAGAGTTTTACGCAGCAGCGCCAGCGCGTCTTCTGCACGTCGAGCACTGGCAGAGTCGATCAGCACCAGGGAGTCGTTGAGGTTTATCCAGATGCGGATCATGCTGCTGCGAGTAAAGGCGCGCGGTAGCAAGGAGTGGAGCACTTCATCGCGCAGCGAGTCTTTTTCGGTCTTCTTCAGCTTGCGGTTCTGCTGGCCTTCCAGCTTCGCTACCTTTTTGTCCAGCTCCTCGGTGATCACTGGCTTCGGCAATATTTTTTCTTCGCGACGGATTACCAACAGAAGTTGGCCGCCAGTGAGGTGGAACAGCTGATCCGACAGCGCGCCCATCGGCGACACCCAGCCAGCCTTAGCGAAGTCCTGGCTACCGCAGGGAGTGAAGCGGAACGCCTCAAGCTGCTGCGCCAGCTTCGCCGTGCCGTTGTTGTCGACGATGATCACATCGCGGCTGAGGCGATAAGCCAGCAGGTTTTTGAAGAACGGGTTATTCATTAGGTTGTCCTCTGAGCGCCACTGCACAGGCGCTACGGCTTAGTTTCTCCACACAACACAGAAGAGCACCTGCGGTTGGGGGATCCGCCCGGGTGGATTGGGTTATGAGCCCGTCGCCCGGTGATGCTCTTGTGTGTTGGGTAAAAAAGTGCGGCGCCCTCACGGGAAAATAAGATCAGACGCCGCCAACAGACTACACACGTTCGTTTTATTGGAATTTTGGTTGTGACACCGGGGCGCTACACCCGCTTACTTCCCGCCGCTCTGTTTTGGTATTGGTCACCAGTGCCTGTGACTCAGCCGATTACGGGTCTTTGCGTCGGCCGGCGCTGCAGTTCGCTTGAACACGTCACAACGGAAAGAGCATTGCGTAACCTGGCACCGATCTGGCCGCCGGTCGGTTTGTACTGGATTCTTCCCCAGCCACTGGCCCGGACAACGAAGCTTCTATGTGCGTTCCAACCAATGCTCTTTCCTGTTGTGTGCGAATCATCCGGTCATTCATACGCCACCGGCAGCTACTTCGTGGGTGTCCTGCCTATCGCTGTTGCTTGTAGGTACATTATGTACCGCATGGGTACATTGTCAAGCATAAAAAAACCCGCTTAACGCGGGCACAAGTTAAAATTAATTTTTATGGAGGTATCGTCGTGGCTTGCCTGAGAAGATCACCGTTCCGATTATGGAGCAGTTGCCATCTATCTTTATGTAAGGCTCTGGCCAGCTTTGATTCAATGCCTTCAGGTATTTACTGCAACCATCTTCAATCAATCTCTTGAAGGTAGTTTCTCCGGAATCGTGCATAAGCGCTATGACATCATCGCCATGACTTGCCGGGATCTCTGGGTCAACAAAAATCATGTCTCCAGGTCGATACTCATCGATCATGGAGTCGCCAATCACACGCAAGATATATGTCATGGGGCCGCACGGCACAGGGCACGGATAAGTTTCAACGCTACTCAAGTCCACCTCAGCAAAGCCAGCTTCCGTCCATGCTCCTGCCTGCACCCAGGAAATAACCGGAACTAATGTAATATTTCTATTAGTGTCTGATACGTCAGGACTTTTTGCAACGTTAGTAGTTTGGTGTTCCTGATCCAACCATCCTAAAGGCAAATTGAAACATTTTTCAATATGGCGCGCCATCGCATCGCCGATATTTTTAGACGCTCCATCCCCCATAAACCTGCTGGTCTGGGTAGGTTCTCTGTCGATCATGGTGGCGAAGTAAGTGTTCCCGCCGACACCGTCACGCAGTTTTCTGGCGTTTAACCGCCTAATTTCCTGAATCGTTTTCATCCCAGAATTAAACATTGTGTACCTTAAGGGTACAAGTACCTTGTGGGTTCATATTATTCGTGTAATATGTACACAGGAGGTACATATTATGAAAGAGTATTGGGACTCTTTATCCAAAGAGCAGCAGTGCGAATTAGCTGTAAGCGTTAAATCGACTCGCGGTTACCTGCGCTTGGTTTTCAACGGCTACAAAAAGGCAGGCTTCTCCCTCGCCAAAAAGCTCGAAGAAATCACGTCCGGCGCAATAACCAAATCAGATTTGCGGCCTGACATCTACCCGAAACAGTAACTGTGAACGTGGAAAAAAGACACCACAGCATCAAGGAGTTAACCGTGGATAAACAACACTGGCAAGTCGAAAAGCAGCCCGCGTGGTTGGTGACCGCAATTAAAAAGACCATTTCCAGTTTGCCGGGTGGTTACGCCGAAGCGGCTGAATGGCTTGGCGTTACCGAAGATGCGCTGTTTAACCGCCTGCGCACCGGGGGCGATCAGATCTTTCCAATGGGCTGGGCGATGGTACTGCAGCAGGCCAGCGGCACCAAGCACATTGCCGATGCGGTATCACGCCAGTCCAACAGCGTTAATGTTCCGCTGGTGGACATCGAAGACGTGGATAACGCCGACATCAATCAGCGTCTCATGGAAACCTTTGAATGGATCAGTGAGCACTCGCGCTTCGTTCGACAGGCTACAGCCGACGGAGTTATTGACCAGGCAGAACGCGCTCAAATCGAAGAGAACAGCTATCAGGTAATGGCTAAGTGGCAGGAGCATTTAACGCTGCTTTATCGCGTTTTTTGTGCGCCAGAAAAGAGTGACGCCAGCGAGTGTGCAGCCCCTGGCGTCGTGGCGTGTCGTAACGTGGAGAAACTAACGCATGAACAGTTTAACGGTAAATAACCGCTTACCGCAACTGCGGATGATCCCGGTGCCGGGACAGCCGCTGTTTCGGTATGAACGCAGAATATCAAACCGCTGGGTGGCGTGTAACCACAGCCGCGCGCAGGCAATCGTGGGTGTGTATTACCGGAGGGCGAAAGCGTTATGCGCGAACTCGAAAGGTGGTTTAAAGACCGCCGGGGCATACCCGTCCGTGTCATCCGCTGGGAACCAGAGTCGCACCGGGTTATCTATCTGCGTTCTGGCTACCCACACGAATGCTTCAGCCCGCTCCAAATCTTTATGCGTGATTTCAGGGAAATTAAGGTAGGTCCAGATGAGCATGGAATTAATGGTCAGAGCCATGAAAGCTAAAGTGGGAAATCCACTGCGCAAGCTTGTGCTGATCAAACTTGCCGATAATGCCAGCGACCAGGGCGAATGCTGGCCTTCCGTTCCTTATATCGCCGAGCAGTGTGAGATTTCAGAGCGGTCTGTGCAAAACCATATCAAGCAGCTGGTCGAGGATGGTCTGGTTTCGGTTGAAGAACGTAAGTCCTCAAACGGGCTTAACCGCACAAACGTTTACAAACTCAATCTGCGTACTGGTGCAAATGCTGCACCCTCTGGTGCACAGGCTGCGCCAGGTGGTGAATCTCCTGCACCAGGTGGTGAACCTGCTGCACCAGGTGGTGAACCTGCTGCACCGGTTAGTGGTGCAGGAGCTGCACCCGGAATCAGTCACTTATCTGAACCAGTCAATGAACCAGTCAATGAAAACTTATTTGATCAGGCCTGGGCGTTATATCCGAAGCGGGCAGGTGGTAACTCGAAAAGTGCTGCGCTGAAAGCCTGGGATGCCCGCGTTCGGGAAGGGGTAGCACCTCTCGTCATGCTGGAAGGCGTTAAACGCTATGCCAAATTTGTCAGCCAAACAGGCAAGATCGGTACCGAGTTTGTCAAACAGGCTAAAACATTTTTCGGCCCTGACGGCCACTATGATGACGACTGGTTAATCCCTCCTTCCGCCGCGGCAAAAGAAGATCCGATGTTTAAGTCGAGCTATTCCGGTACCGATTACTCACAACGGCCTCAGGGCTTTCAGGTGGTGAACTGATGATGCATAACAAATATTGCCAGGCGCTTGCCGAACTGCGCAGCCAGCCCACGCATGAACTCAAATATGTTGGCGATCAGTGGTGCACACCAGACAACATCTTCTGGGGTATCAACGCCATGTTCGGCCCGCTGGTGCTCGATCTGTTTACCGACGGTGAAAACTCAAAGTGCCCTGATTTCTATACTGCCGAAGACAATGCTCTGGCGCAGGACTGGTCAGCCCGGCTCGAAGAACTCCATGGCGCGGCCTATGGCAACCCGCCTTACAGTCGTGCATCTCAGCATGACGGCGAATACATCACCGGGATGCGGTACATCATGCAGCACGCCAGCGCGATGCGCGATAAAGGCGGTCGGTATGTATTTCTCATCAAGGCAGCCACCAGCGAAGTGTGGTGGCCGGAAGATGCCGATCACATATCGTTTATCCGCGGGCGAATCGGTTTTGATCTGCCGAAGTGGTTCATTCCGAAAGATGAAAAACAGGTTCCGTCAGGAGCGTTTTTCGCCGGGGCGATTGCTGTATTCGACAAAAACTGGCGCGGCCCGGCGATCAGCTACATCGACCGCAAGGATCTGGAAGCCCGCGGTGATGCATTTATTGCGCAGATCCGCCGCGAAGCGCTGCGCCTGTTAGCCCAGATGCAGCAACAAAATATTCCGGAAGTGATTCCTGTCGCAAGCGATGAGGCTGCCGAAAGCGTATCAGCGCTGGATGAGGCCGATGAAGTTGCGCTGCCATCACCGGTAACCAGTTCTGAAGAAATCCTGCCGCTGAGTTATGCAGATATTCTTGCGAAGAGCGGTATCAAAGCATGGGCCTGTGTCCGGGCGGTGTTCGGCGACAAGGAAGAGTACACCTTCAAAGAGTCAAAATTTGCTCACGTATGGGCTTCCGACAATGTTTCCGAGCCGACCGTTGTCATGGTAAGCGCAGGTGACATTGCTGTGGCGGAAGTTCTGATCGCTGAGAAAAGTTTGCAGCTGGCTGTCAGCGAATGGCTGGATCTAAATTACCCCGAGAATGACCAGGGAAAAGTCGATATGCAGGAACGGCTGAATATCGCAGGTATGGAAGCGATGAAAGAATATGGCATGGCGATCCCGACATTTCTGGATGTCATCAAAGAAATGGATCCCGCGGCGCGCTGCAATATTCGCACTATTCGGGTCACGCTGAAGGATTTCAGCAGCAAAGCCTCCCTGAAGGAGGATGCAGCATGAAAAATCTGACCGCCCGCCAACAAGAAGTTTTATCCCTGATCGTGGCTTTCCAGAAAGAGCACGGTATCCCACCAACGCAAAAAGAAGTTGCCGACCTGATGGGCGCGGCGTCTCCGAACGCGGCGACCGAACTGCTACGTGCGCTTCAGCGCAAAGGTGCGATCACCCTGGTGCCGGGCGTAAGCCGGGGCATCTCAATAAACAGCCAAAGCACAGAGGATGAGGCTATATCACTGCTGCGCTCGCTTGTGGCTGGCGATCAGCATGCACGGGAAGAAGCGATCACCTTTCTCGAAATGCGCGGGGTGTCCATATGAAACTGACGCTGCCATTTCCTCCAAGCGTAAACACCTACTGGCGCGCCCCGAATAAGGGGCCGCTGGCCGGGCGCCATCTCATCAGCGCCGCCGGGCGCAAATATCAGAGCGATGCCTGTGCAGCGATCATCGAGCAGTTGCGCCGCTTACCTAAGCCGTCGGTGGAAGCCGCTGCGGTTGAAATCATTCTGTACCCGCCTGACGCCCGACGCCGGGACATCGACAACTACAACAAAGCGCTGTTCGACGCGCTGACGCACGCTGGTGTCTGGGAGGACGATAGCCAGGTAAAACGTATGCTGGTGGAGTGGGGGCCAGTGATAAAGAAGGGAAGGGTAGAAATCACGATCAGCAAATTTGAAACCGTGGCGAGTGCAGTCGCCGAATAAGTGGAGAAGAGCATGAACGAGTTAATCAACGTAACTAGCGCGCTGACAATGTCCAGCCGCGAAATTGCCGATCTGGTGGAGTCACGCCATGACGATGTGAAGCGCTCAATCGAACGCCTGGCTGAGCGAAGCATTATTCAACTTCCGCCACTGGCGGATGTTAAAAATCACCTCAATCAGACGGTCTCCGTCTACCTGGTGAACAAGCGTGACAGCTACGTCGTTGTGGCGCAGCTGTCTCCAGAATTTACCGCGCGGCTGGTTGACCGCTGGCAGGAGCTCGAACAGACGCAGCAAATCCATGTGCCACAATCTCTGCCTGATGCGCTTCGCCTCGCTGCTGATCTGGCAGAGCAAAAGCAGAAGCTGACGGCGGAGCTGGCCTCTGCGGCGCCGAAGGTGGAGTTCGTCGACCGGTACTGTACCGCACGCGGATCCATGTCGTTTCGTCAGGTGGCCAAACTGCTTGGCGCCAAAGAGCCAGAGTTCCGCCTGTTCCTCATCGATAAAAACATCATGTACCGGCTGGCGGGCACGCTGACACCTCATCATCAGCATATCGATCTCGGTCGGTTCGAAGTTAAGACCGGCACTTCGTCAACTACCAACCACGCATTCAGCCAGGCGCGCTTTACCGCCAAAGGCATCAAGTGGATCGGCGGCCTGTGGGCGGAACATCTGGCGAAAGGAAAAGCGGCATGAGGGCACTTCTCAAACCGGTCGTTGTCCGGGATCTGGGTGTGGTGATGTTCCGTCCTGGAGCAGACTTGCTGGCGCATTTCAGTCGCGGGCGCATGTTGCTGGAGAACGAACCGGAACGTCTGGCCGGGTTACCGTCCGGGCAAATCCCGCCCGCCGCGCAGCCGCTGGCAGAAGATCCGTTGCTGGTACCGGTGTTTGAAAACGAGAAGGTGATCGCGCGCGCTGGCGGCATGTCAGGCCTGGAAAACTGGCTGATGCGCGGCGGTGAATGTCAGTATCCGCACGGTACCTATCACATGGAAAACGTGACGGCATTTCATCATGCGCCCGGCGTGATCCGCGTCTGCTGGCACTGCGATAACACACTGCGCGGCCAGTCCACCGAGCGCCTGGCGGGCATCGCCCGGACGAACCTGGCGCAGTGGCTCATTGAGTTCGTACGAATGGCGCTGGGCTTTGATGATACTCACCAGCTGACGATCCCGGAGCTGTGCTGGTGGCTGGTGCGTAACGATCTGGCTGACGTTATTCCCGAAGAGCTGGCGCGCCACGCGTTGCGCCTGCCGGTGGCAACCATTCCGTCGGTATATCGCGAAAGCGAGCTGATACCGGCGCCGGCGGCCACCAGCATCATTGAGGAAAAGGCGAAGCAGGTGCTGGCGCTGCGCATCGATCCGGAATCGCCGGAGTCCTTTATGCGACGCCCGAAACGTAAGCGCTGGGAGAACGAGAAATACACCAGGTGGATAAAGGCGCAGCCGTGCGTCTGCTGTAGCAGTCCTGCTGACGATCCGCATCACATCATTGGCTACGGCCAGGGCGGAATGGGCACCAAAGCGCATGACCTGTTCGTGATCCCGCTGTGCAGAGCGCATCACGACGAGTTGCACGCTGACATGAAGGCGTTTGAAGAAAAATATGGCACGCAGCCCGAGCTGCTGCTGAAGACATTAGACCGCGCGCTGGCGATCGGCGTACTGGCGTAAACGGAGTGGAGACCGCGATGAACCTCGAATCATTACCTAAATTTTATTCCCCGAAATCACCGAAGCTGAACGACGTGACGCCAGCCACCGGCGGGGATGCGCTGACGATCACCGATGTAATGGCAGCCCAGGGCTTTGTTCAGGCTCAGGCTTCACTCGGATTTAATCTCTTTTTAGCCAAAATGGGGATCCAGGATCCACAGCCTGCTATAGAAGGGCTGTTTAATTACGCGCTGGCGCTGAGAAACCCTGTGCTGAATAAGCTTAGCGATAAAGCACGGCATGAAATTGTCGGCTGTCTGGTCCGGTTCGCGTACGCTGATTATTCCCGATCTGCTGCCAGCAAAGCTGTGTGTGAACACTGTGGCGGGGAGGGTGTTCGCCGCTCCCTTCAGGACGTCGTAAAGCATCCCGGTGTGAGAGGCGTTGAAGCGAAGGTAAAACAAGAAGTGGTAGAGGAACTGTGCGAACACTGTAACGGGAAAGGAGAGGTCAGCACTGCCTGCAGGGGCTGTAAAGGTAAAGGCACCGTGCTCGATGAGAAGCGCACCAGACTTCATGGCGTGCCAGTGCAGAAGATCTGCGGTCGCTGTAATGGTCACCGCTTCAGTCGTGTTCCCACCAGCCTGGCCCGTGTGGTTGTGGAACGGCTGGTACCGGATCTGACGAAGCACCAGTGGTACTGCGGTTATGCTGAGGTCATCGATAAGCTGGTAACAAAGTGCTGGCAGGAAGAAGCTTTCGCCGAGAAACTTTTGCGCAAAGTCACACGATAGAAGCATTTTAAGTAATTTTCGCAACACAATGCTTGCAAAATTCGGAAAAGTTGGTTAGGGTTTTTACAACGATGGGCATTTAGTATCTACCGTTATCCGAACCCGCTTTCATGAGCGGGTTTTTTCGTTTCTGGAGGGTTATAAAATGCAGATCTAAACGGATAGACCGCAGCTATTAGGTAAAGCAGCAGTCATGATGCTGCCCCGAGTCGCGTAATGGCGAACCTGTGTAGTGATGGGTGAGGATCATAGATCAAAACAAGCTCCGGTAAAGCAGCGCGACAGCCAAACGCGCACCGGTTATTAGCGGCGATGAAGCGACAGCACCTCAAGGGCATGAGCGTGGCCACTCCGGGAAGTGGTAAAGAATCTACAGAGGCTCGCATATGCGGGCCTTTTTCACACCCGCGCTACGCTCGGCGCAATTCAACCACAGAGCCTTTCAGAGGTGAGCCAGAGTGATGGTCGGTGTGACCGTCTCTGTGGGCTGACCATTTCTGAGCGCTGGCTCACCCCCTAAAAGGAAAGTCACTATGTTCGGTTTCGGTAAAAAAGCACGTAAAGCAGTAAGCGACATCAAGAAGTTCGAAAAGCGGGATCTGGCCCAGGCGGTGGTAAACGCTGCTTACCTGGTGGCATACGCCGACGGCGAGTGTGAAGCGTCAGAAAAGGCGAAGATCGAACAGGTGCTGCGCAACCAGCCATCACTGGCGGCGTTCACCTCTGAAATCAACGCTATCAGCGCAACGATCGTCGGCCAGCTGGATACCAACTTTAAGATTGGTCGCCGGGCAGCGCTGCGTGAGATTGAAGATGTTAAGCACGATCCCCGTGAAGCAGAAGACGTTCTCGACGTGGCGGTGGCTATTGCTGAAGCTGACGGGGAAGTAGAATCGGAAGAGCGTAAGGTGCTGGAAGAGATCGCCAACGCGCTCGGCCTGCGTCTGGAAAATCACCTGTAATGGCAAAGCTGCGATGGGTAGCCGCTGGTGTGCTGCTGTTCCTGGTGATCGCTATCGACTTTACCAGCAAGTTGATGTCGATCCTTGCGGACGGCGTGCTGGTGGCGGGTGTGATTGTTTTGCTTCTGCCACTGATTAAAACAACAAAATAACATTCTTCTAAAGGCGTCCGCCGGGCGTCTTTTACAGAGTGCATTGGGCTGCCAGCAGGTGGCCTTTTTATTTCCCCTCATCTGAGAGGATCAACAGCAATGACGAGGGGGCTAAATGTCCGAACCTTTATCCGGGTCTGTTGCAGCTGCGAGTGCATTAACGGGCGCCAGCATTTATGGACTGCTGACCGGCACTGATTATGGTGTCGTGTTCGGCGCGTTCGCTGGTGCCGTTTTCTACGTGGCCACCGCAGCAGACCTGACGATTTTCCGCCGATCTGCATACTTCATCGTTTCCTATTTTGCCGGGGTATATGGTTCCGGGCTGGTGGGCTCCTGGCTCGCCAGCATGACCAGCTACAACGACAAGCCGCTTGATGCGCTGGGCGCGGTACTTCTTTCCGCGCTGGCTATCAAGACACTCACTTTTTTCAGTGAGCAGGATCCGCTGACGTTATTGCAAAGGTGGAGAGGAGGAACCAATGGTAATAAGTGATCCTCTGGTGCTGACCAACGTAATGACATGCACCGCGATCGTTCTGCGCCTGATGATGTTCCGCAAGCCGGGTGGCAAACATAACTGGTGGGCGTCCTGGCTGGCGTACCTGATTATCCTGGCGTATGCCTCGGTACCGTTCCGCTTCCTGTTCGATTTCTATTTCCACGCCCACTGGGCGACCGTCACCATCAACTTAATCATCTGCGCCGCCGTGTTCAGGGCTCGGGGTAATGTGGCGCAGCTGTTCCAGGTACTGAGGCCAGAATGAACCAGACACAATTTCAACGGGCGGCTAATCTCAGCGCCGGGTTAGCCGCGCGCTGGTTTCCGCATATCGATGCGGCGATGCGTGAATTCGGCATCACCGAACCGGTGCAGCAGGCCATGTTCATTGCGCAGGTAGGCCACGAATCAACGGGCTTTACCGCGCTGGTGGAGAGCTTCAACTACAGCGTGGCGGGTCTGGCCGATTTCATCCGCGCCGGGCGTATCACGCAGGACCAGGCGAATATGCTTGGCCGCCGCGCCGGTGAACCTTCACTTCCGCTGGAGCGCCAGCGCGCGCTCGCAAATCTGGCTTACAACAAACGCAACGGCAACAAAGGTCCGCAGGATGGCTGGAAATATCGCGGTCGCGGTCTGATCCAGATCACCGGTCTGGAAAATTACCGAAAATGCGGTGCTGCCCTGAAACTCGATCTGGTCACCACGCCTGAATTGCTGGCGGAAGACCGCCACGCAGCCCGATCAGCGGCATGGTTCTTTGCCACCAGCGGTTGCATGCGGTATCCGGGCGATGTGGTGCGGGTGACGCAGATCATCAACGGCGGGCAGAACGGCCTCGATGACCGTGCTGAACGTTATAAGCGCGCCCGTCGCGCACTGTGAGGTGAGCATGGTTATCGAAAACTGGCGTAAGTGGTGGCGGCTGTTCAGCGTTCAGGCGCTGGCAGTAGCTGGCGCCATCCCGCTTATCTGGTCGCAACTGCCTGATGATGTGAAAGCAAACATCCCGGCAAGCTGGATGGGCACCATCACTGCGGTTGTGGCGGTATGCGGCATCATTGGCCGCCTGGTGAAACAGCCAACTGTAACGGAGAAACCGTAATGGGTGCTGAAGGGTTGATCGGCGGCATAATTACACTGGTGCTCCTGCTGGTGGGCACCTGGCGCATCAGTAAATCGCAGGGCAAAGACACTGCCGAGGCGGACGCCCGGGCGCGTGAGGCAGAACAGCGGGCCGCAGGCAGTGCAGCAGCGGCAGAACGCCGCGTTGAAGCAACAAAGAGGGCGGCAGATGCTGAACAGGCTGTTAACCATATGTCTGGCGATGATGTTGATCGCGAGCTGCTCGACAACTGGCAGCGTAAGGATTGAGGTTGTAGATACCGCCTGCGACTGGGTGCGGCCGATTTACGTAACTGCCCATGACGTAGCCGTGATGGACAGGCAGACCAAAGCCGACGTCGCGGCGCATAACAAAGCGTGGCAGGATAACTGCCACGCGAAGGAGAATTAATCATCTTCCATGAATCTGCGTTTGTTTGAAGCGCGAAAAGATTCTTCTTCTTCGCAACTTTCGCAGAGCATGCTTTCTTCTTGGTAGCAGTGAATGAGCCTTCCTTCTTCAATTGTGCTTGGACAGTCGAAATGCGAGCCCTCGTCACCATCAAATTCGTCATACCATCCTTGGCAAGGTACATCCTCTATGAGGGGAAGTAGAGCATTATCGAACAGGTAACGTTGCTTTTCAGATAAGCCGGTGATGCTATTTTCACCCACGACTTTTTGAGCGACACCCCAAACATTATCTTCGTTTAGTCCATTATCATTTGCTGAATCACGAATTAATTCTTCACGATTCCGAACAAGAAAATTCAGTACATCAAGGTTCATATTTTCTCCGTTTGCTGTGTGTGTAACGGTTCTAACGTAGCGAATCACCTGAAAGTGTCAGCAATATTTCTGTGGAAATGATATATGGCTCACGAATGAATGCCGTTTAGTCAACGTTTTTTCCTGAGACACTGTCACAAGGCGCTTTCACAGCAGAGCGCCTGATGATGTTCTCTCCGCTGCACAACAACACGGTTAGCCACGCTGCGAAGCGCCGCGACTCCGGCCCACTGCTCACCCTGAGCAACGAGACAATCAATTACTCTGGTAAAACGTGATGAGAAAGACGCTTCTCTGCCTGGCGGTGCTGGCGCTTGCTGCCTGCGATATCAATGATGCCGATGTAGCCAGCCGCAACGTAAGCAAGGCCGCTGATAACTTTGAGGCGCAACGGCGCTTTGTTTTTTATAACGGGATTACCGGCGAGTTCATGCTGGAAATTACCGGGCTTTGCTCAAAGGACAATACCAGCACCGAGCGAACGCTGGGCGTTATCTGCAAGACCGGGCCGGACACTTACAAAAAGCACATGCTGGGCCTGTCGGATAACGTGACCTGGTTTATGGAAGACCTGAGCGGCACGAACGCCAGCGTTAACCATTACCGTGTCACCTTCAAGCCGTCGGTGATCATCCCTGATATTGACGTTCGTTAATCGCCGTCATTTAAAGCGCATCGCAGCGCACCATTAACCCATAAGGTAAAACAATGAGCGAAGCAAAACCGCAGGACGGCAGCACCGTTAAGGGTTATCGCACGTTAACGCCGGGCGATATTGAAGTGATGAACCGGATGAAAGATGTGAGTCGTCATTTCCTCCACCTACTGGATACAGCTAAAGAGACAGGCGCAGATCCGCGCTGGGTTGCTATGGCGAAAACGGAAATGCAGAAAGCTTGCATGTTTGCGTGTCGCTCTGTAGCCAAGCCTGATGACGACTGTTAAGGCATTACAGCAGGCATTCACTGAGTGCCTGTGATAATGACGAATTGTGGTGTGCGTGTTAATCGTCAAATAAGCAGGAAAAGGCGAGCGCACCTTTACGATGGCTATCCGACTTAGATCGGCACACCCGAGCCAACACGTACACCACAACCCATTCAAGCCACTGGTATCCGCTGGTGGCTTTTTTATTGGAGTGAATATGGCTTCCAGTTCACCCTGGCATAACCTCTACAACACCAAGCGCTGGTACCGTCTGCGTTACCACCAGTTGCAGAAACAGCCACTGTGCGAGTTTCACCTTAAACGTAATCAGGTAGTGTCAGCCTCCATCGTTGACCACGTCACACCGCATAAGGGTGATGAAACACTCTTTCACGACCCGGAAAATTTACAAAGTTTATGCAAACGCTGCCACGACTCCGTGAAGCAGCGCATGGAGAAGGGCGGAACGGTGACAGAGTTCGACAGTGAAGGCCGGGTTATCTGGTAAAAGGAGCATGCAATGCAGGACCTCAGGATTGAATACCGTGAAGGCAAGCTGATTGAACTGAGCATCGATGGCATCAGCTTCAGCTCACTCACTGCGATCAGCCTCCACCATCAGGTAGGCGAGACGCTGCCCACGGTTACATTGACCATTCCCATCGGTACCCGCGAACGACTGGTGCCAAACCCTCAGCCCCGCGATAACCTGCGCATCATCGAGAAGTGAGAGCGATTCTCATTTGTCAGACCGGAAGGGTGGGGGGGAGGGATAAAACTCTGACGGCAAAATCTTAAAGACCGCGCCCTCAGTCTTTTTATTAAAAACGTCCAGAAAAAAAGGAAAAAGTGATGGCACAGCGAGGCAGAAAGTCTCTCGCTGCGACGTCTGCTGTCTCGCTGCCGGCGCTGGCTGAAAGCAGATTACAGCCGTCGCTGCATCTCAGCGATCCGGAGATCAATGTCTGGATCCGACTGGTCAATTACAATCCTGCCAGTTCGTTCACCGAAACCCATCGCGACATGATGGAGATGTACTGCCGCCATGTCGTGCAGGCCAGGATCATCACCACGCAGCTGGAAGCGTTCGAGCTGGAATGGCTGTCCCGTGAAGATGGCCTTAAGCGTTACGACCGGTTGCTGACCATGCGTGAGCGTGAAGTCCGTTCCGCATCTTCACTGGCTACCCGTTTGCGGATCACGCGCCAGGCCACAGCCGACCCGAAAACAGTAGGGCGGGCGCATAACAACCTGGCGCGGGAGAAGAAGCCCTGGGAAATTGATTAAGGCTGAGTAGCTGATGGTTAAAAAGAACCTTACACGGGCTGAACGAAACATCCGGTGGTGTGAGCAGAACATCCTCATTCCTGAGGGCAAGTTTGTCGGACAGCGGCTGAAGATGGCCGATTTCATGAAGGATGACTTCAGGGCAATTTTTGACAACGTGCACGGCACCCGCCGCGCGATCATCAGCAGGGGGCGTAAAAACGCCAAGACGGTGGAAACTGCCATGCTGATGCTGCTTTATCTGGTTGGCCCGGAGGCGGCGCACAACTCCCAGCTTTATTCAGCGGCGCGTTCCCGCGATCAGGCTGCAATCCTCTTTAACCTCGCCTCAAAAATGTGCCGGATGAACCCGGTGCTGATGCAGTACGTGGCGATTAAAGACTCAGCCAAAGAGATCCATTGCCCTGAACTGGGCTCCTATTACCGGGCGCTGAGCGCCGAAGCTACAACCGCTTACGGATTCTCGCCGCGCTTTGTGGCCCACGATGAGTTAGGCCAGGTTCGTGGCCCGCGTGATCCGCTTTACGAGGCACTGGAGACAGCAACCGCCGCGCAGGAAAACCCGATCTCGGTGATTATCAGTACCCAGGCACCGGATGCCAGCGACCTCCTGAGCCTGCTGATTGATGACGGGCTGACTGGCGCCGACCCGCGCACGGTGGTCCGGTTACAGACTGCGCCAGAAGATATTGATCCGTTTTCGGTTGAAGCGATCAGAGCAGCAAACCCGGCATTTGATGTGTTCATGAACCAGCAGGAAGTGCTGGACATG
Source organism: Enterobacter sp. SA187 (assembly GCF_001888805.2). Lineage (NCBI taxonomy): Bacteria > Pseudomonadati > Pseudomonadota > Gammaproteobacteria > Enterobacterales > Enterobacteriaceae > Enterobacter > Enterobacter sp. SA187. The sequence continues at coordinate 3,667,089 of NZ_CP019113.1, read as the reverse complement.
GCCGCCAGCGCCAAACGTCTGCCGTCGCGCCAGGCTGAGTTTGAAAACCTTGTCCTTAACCGGCGGGTGGAAGCGAAAAGCCCCTTCGTCAGTCAGACCGTCTGGCATATGAATAAAGAAGAACCTGACAGCCTGGCCGGTGCCACCGTCTGGGGCGGGCTTGACCTGTCCAGCGTCTCGGATCTGACGGCGCTGGTGCTGAATTCTGCCAGAGGCGATGTGCACTGTAAGTTCTGGCTTCCTGCGGAAGGACTGGCTGATAAGGCCCGTAACGATCGCGTGCCCTATGACATCTGGGCGCGGCAGGGTTACCTCAACACAACGCCCGGCAAGGCCATTGAGTACGCCTTTATCGCAAAAGAGCTGCGCGACATCTTCGATACCTGCAACGTCAGGGCGCTGGCCTTTGACCGTTACAACATGCGCTTTCTTCGCCCGCACCTTATTGACGCCGGATTCACAGAAGCTGAACTCGAACGGTTCGTGGAATTCGGGCAGGGCTTTGTATCTATGTCGCCGGCGCTGCGTGAGCTGGAAACCAAACTGCTCGGCGCGCAGCTGAAGCACGGCAATCATCCGATCCTGGAGATGTGCGCCAAAAATGCGACCGTCATCACTGACCCTGCGGGCAACCGCAAATTCGTAAAAGGCAAATCTAGCGGGCGCATCGATGGCATGGTCGCGCTGGCAATGTCCGTCGGGGCGCAGAACAGCGACGAGGTGGAAGAGCAGGGTGACGTTAACGATTTCATTTACAACTTTTTGAGCGTGTAAACATGGCTGATACCGATTACAGCATTGACCTGCGAACGCGATCGCCATTCTGGGCGCGCATGGCCTCCATCCTGACCGGCGGCCGACTGGTGACGCCGGATAAAGGTTCGCAGATGGCGGGAACGTCTGCGCACGGTGTGGTCGGTGACTCGGTGGTGACTGACGAGCGTAATATGCAAATCAGTACGGTGTGGGCCTGTATCAGGCTTATCTCCACCGTCACCGCATCGTTACCCCTTGATGTCTACCAGACCAAAGATGATCAGCGCAGCAAAGTACCGGGCACGCATCCTCTCGCAAAGCTTCTGCGCTTCCGGCCTAACAATTTCATGACCGCGCTGGAGTTTCGCGAGGCCATGACAATGCAGCTGTGTGCCTACGGAAATGCCTACGCGCATGTGGAACGAAACAGCGTCGGCGACGTTATCAGTATGGTTCCGCTGATGAGTGCCAACATGGAGGTGCGGCTCAGCGATAACGGTAAAACCATTATCTACCGGTACCGCCGTGACACGGAATATGCCGACTTTTCACAGAAAGAAATCTTCCATCTCAAGGGATTTGGTTTTAATGGCCTGACCGGACTGTCACCCCTGGCGTTCAGCGCGAAGTCTGCCGGTGTTGCCATTGCCATGGAAGATAACCAGCGTGAGTTTTTCGCAAACGGCGCGAAGTCACCGCAGATCCTGATGACTGACGGCAAGGTACTGACCAAAGAGCAGCGCGGGCAACTGGAAGAAAACTTCAAAGAGATTGCCGGCGGTCCGGTTAAGAAACGCCTGTGGATCCTGGAGAGCGGTTTCACTACACAGGCTATCGGGGTTTCGCCTCAGGACTCCGAAATTCTGGCAGCGCGAAAATTTCAGGTCGCCGAACTGGCGCGCTTTTACGGTGTACCTCCGCATCTGGTAGGGGATGTGGATAAAAGCACCTCATGGGGATCCGGCATCGAGCAGCAAAACCTCGGCTTCCTCCAGTACACCCTTAAACCTTATCTCGATCGCTGGGAATACAGCATTGAGCGCTGGCTGGTTAAAGAATCAGAGCAGGGCAGTATTCACGCCGAACATAATCTCGACGGGCTGTTGCGCGGCGATTCTACAAGCCGGGCCTCGTTTATGCAGATCATGGTTAATACCGGGATCCGTACCGTAAATGAAGTACGACGGCTGGATAACCTGCCGCCCCTGCCCGGTGGCGATGTGGCAACGCGCCAGTCGCAGAACATACCGATCACCGATCTCGGAACAAATAACAAGCCCCTCTCCGGAGGGGCTTAATTTTTATGGGGGCTACGATGCCTGAGATTCAAAAAACGCTGGCGTTCGACCAGACAGAAATCAAGTTTACCGGCGACGGCAGTAAGGGGACCTTTGAGGGGTACGCCTCGGTTTTCAATAACACCGACGCCGATGGCGACATTATTTTGCCCGGCGCTTTTGCGGGTGTGATCGCCAGCCAGAGTCGTAAAGTGGCCATGTTTTTCAACCACCAGACCCGCGCCATCCCTGTCGGCAAATGGGATGCGATGCATGAAGATGAGAAAGGGCTGTATGTCCGCGGACAGCTTACGCCTGGACTCAGCATTTCAGAAGATCTTAAAGCCGCCATGCAGCACGGCACTGTTGAGGGCATGTCAGTAGGGTTTTCTGTCGGTCCTGACGATTACAGCGTCGGGAGCACCGGCCTTATTTTTAAAAACATCTCCTATCTGCGGGAAATCAGCGTCTGCACGTTCCCGGCTAATGAGCTGGCAGGCGTGACCGCCATGAAGTGTATCGACGGTATCAAAACCATTCGTGACGCGGAGGCCTGGCTGAGGGATTCAGTCGGCCTGACGCGCGCTGAGGCGCAGGCATTTATTGCCCGCGTGAAGTCCGCAGGCCGGAGCGAGTCCGGTAGCGGCGACATTGACGCGCTGGCACAGCGCATAACTTCCTTTGCCGCTAATCTGCGGAATGCTTAACGGAGCAACACATGTCTGAATTATCTGTACTGGAAAAAGCGATCGAGAATTCACAGAAAGAAGTGAAGCAACTGATCGACGAACAACGTAAGTCCATTAATGAAAATGGCGAAATTAACAAACAACTCCAGGCCGACCTGACCAAAGCGCAGGATGAACTGAAAACCACCGGTACGCGCCTGTTCGATCTTGAGCAGAAGCTCGCTGGTAACGTCCCCGACCAGACCGCGAAGAAATCTTTTGCAGAGCGTGTGTCCGAAGACCTGATGAAGGGCTGGGACGGTTCGCGCACCAAAGCGAAGGTAACCAGCTTCGACAAGGCGATCGGCTCGGGTGCTAACTCCGCCGGTGCGCTGGTTCTGCCGCAGCAGCAGCCGGGCATTCTCATGCCAGGCCTGCGCCGTCTGACCGTGCGTGATCTTCTGGCGCAGGGGCGTATCACCAGTAACGCACTGGAATATGTTCGCGAGAACGTGTTTACCAACGCTGCGGCGCCGGTGGCGGAAGGCACCCTCAAGCCGGAAAGTAACATCACCTTCACCAAAGAAATGGCGAACGTGAAGACCATCGCCCACTGGATCCAGGCATCGCGTCAGATTATGGACGATGCGCCGGCTCTGGAGTCTTATATCAACTCCCGCATGATGTATGGCCTGGCACTGGTGGAAGAAAACCAGATGCTGAACGGTGATGGTACCGGCGACAACCTGCAGGGTCTGAACGTGGTTGCCAACGAGTATGAAACCGCGCTGAATGCTTCAGGTGATACGGGGGCTGACGTGCTGGCGCATGCTATCTACCAGGTATCACTCAGCGAATTTGAAGCCGACGGTATCGTTCTTAACCCGGCAGACTGGCATCGCATTGCGCTGCTGAAGGACGCGAACGGCAATTACATCCTTGGCGGCCCTCAGGCATTTGCCTCGAAGTTGCTCTGGGGGCTGCCGGTCGTGTCCACCACAGCGCAGGCGGCCGGTACGTTTACCGTCGGCGCATTTGGCCTTGCCTCTCAGGTCTGGGACCGCATGGATGCCACTATCGAAATCAGCAACCAGGATCGCGATAACTTCGTGAAAAACATGCTGACCATCCTGTGCGAAGAGCGCCTGGCGCTGGCGCACTATCGTCCTGCCGCCATCGTTACCGGTGATATTGCTGTCGGTACCGGCGCATAACAAAAGGGCGCGGTCAGCAATGGCCGCGTAAACGCTATGAAAATTAAAGCTCTCCGTATGTTCTCGCATTATCACCTCGGAACGGTGTCACAGGGTGAAACCCGCGTGGTGAAGAAAGAAATCGGCGAAGCACTGGTGAAATTGCACCTGGCCGAAGAGGTTGAAACCGAAAAGGTGGGAGCTTCCGATCCTGTGCAGTCTGAAAAAGCCAAAACCGGGGGTAAAGGTGGAAATAAGCGCGGAGCAGATGGCGCAGATAAAGACGCATCTGAAAGTTGACAGTGGCGCCGAAGACGATCTGATTGCTGCCTATGCCTCGGCAGCTGTTGATTACGTTGAGCACTTCTGCGACGGTGCGCTGGTGGAATCGCTGACACCTCCCCACGAAGAAAAGGAGCCTCCCCGTGAGGTTCTTTTTACTTCGGGTATCTGGGCGGCAATGCTTTTGCTGATTGGTCACTGGTACGCAAACCGCGAGGCAGCGGCGCAGAACCTGGCGGAAACGCCGCTGGGCGTCGAAGCGCTGCTGTTACGCCACCGGCGGTGGCACTGATGGCCTGCGCCGGATGTAAACGCCGCCGGGAGTGGCTGAAAAAATGGAGGGACATTGCCTATGAACGAGCAACAGGTAAACGGCCTGCTGGCAGCGATGGCAGCGCAGACCGCCGCAATGACGCGGCTGGCGGAGTCAAACGAAGCCCTGGCGGCGATGATTTACCAGTCAATGGTGGGGGAGATTGAAACGACCACGATCGACTCCCCGGTACACACTTACCTCAGCGGTAAACCCAGGGGGTAAGCATGCAGGCCGGAAAGCTAAACAGGCGCGTCATGCTCCAGAAGCCGGTGAAAACCCAAAGCCCTGCCACAGGCGCCGTCACTAATGGCTGGGCTGACGTCGCAGAGTTGTGGGCCAGTGTTGTTGATTTATCTGCCCGCGATTTTGTGGCCGCGCGAGCCGCGCAAAGTGAAGTGACTACCCGGATCACCATTCGCTGGCGGGATGATATCACGGATAAACATCGCATTGTTCACCGGGGCCGCATCTACAACATTCATGGCGTGCTGGAAGACGATAAAAGCGGCCGGGAATACCTGACGCTGCCGTGTTCGCGGGGAGTTAATGATGGCTGACGGTATTGATTTCAGTATCACAGGGCTGGAGTCGCTGCTGGGTAAGCTTGATGCCGTCAGTGACGATCTGCGGCGTAAAGGTGGCCGGGCGGCGCTCCGGCGCGCCGGTAATGTGATTGTCGAAAAAGCTAAAGAAAACGCCAGCCGTATTGATGATCCGGAAACCGGGCGCAGCATTGCCGCAAACGTCACGCAGCGCTGGAATGGTCGCCTGTTCAGGCGCACCGGTGACCTGGGATTTCGGATCGGCGTGCTTCATGGCGCTGTGCTGAAAAATCATCCTGACCTGAGCGAGAACGCCCCGACCCCGCACTGGCGACTCATTGAATTCGGTACCGAGAAGATGCGCGCTCAGCCATTTTTGCGTCCGGCAGCTGAGAACAACCTTAACGAGGTGACAAACACTTTTGCCACTGAATACGAAAAGGTGCTCGACCGGGCCATTAAGCGCGCACAGAAGAAAGGAGTTCCGCCATGATCGCTCCGATTTTCGCCGTTTGCGCTGGCAGCCCGCGCGTAAGAGCATTGCTGGGGTCTGACCCGTTGCGCGTTTACCCCTTCGGTATGCAGGACGATGCAGTCGTTTATCCGTATGCGGTCTGGCAGAATGTCACCGGAGCGCCGGAGAACTACCTGGCGCAGCGACCTGACGCTGATGCATTCACGCTTCAGGTGGATGCCTATGCCGACACGGTGGATGAGGTCATTGCCGTCGCCGCTGCACTGCGCGATGCCATAGAGCCGCACGCGCACATCACGCGCTGGGGAGGGCAGGAGAAAGACCCCGAAACAAAACGCTATCGCTATTCCTTCGACGTTGACTGGATAGTGAAGCGATAACCCTCAATACACCGGCCCCGAGCCGGTTTTTTTATATCCGGAGATAACTATGTCTGTAGTGACTCAGGGCACACAGCTCTATGTTCTGGCGGACGGCGCAGTCAGCGAAGTTGAGTGCATCACCGCGTTTAGCCCTGGCGGCAACCCCGCCGACCAGATTGAAGATACCTGCCTCAGTGAGCGAAGCACGCGAACTTATAAAAAAGGTCTGCGTACCCCCGGCGCGGCCACGGTGACGCTTAACGCGGATCCGGCGAATCTCAGCCATCTGATGCTGCACCGCATGGCAGAGTCCGACAATCAGGACGATCTTACTTGGGCAGTGGGCTGGGCTGATGGTGAGTCAGCGCCTACAGTCGGATCAGGAGCTGGTAGCGTAGATGGCCTCCAACTTCCGGAAGACCGCACCTGGTTTGTGTTCAAAGGCAAGGTGACCGATTTCCCGTTCGATTTTGCGGCTAACACGGTTGTGGCCACGTCGGCATCGGTTCAGCGTTCTGGCCCGGCGGTATGGGTGCCGAAAGTCCAAGCTGGCAGTTAAGCAACGCGGGGCGTATGCCCCGTATAACTTTTGGAGCAGGAAAAATCATGCAACTGACGCTCGATAATCTGAAAAAAGCCGGGGCGTTCACCGGCCGCCCGATTGAAAAAGAGATCACCTGGAAACAGGGAGAAGAGGAGCTGACCGCAACGGTGTTCATTCGGCCTGCCGGTTACCATGCTGCTACCCAGGGCATTCAGGCCAGCGCAGGCAAAATAGATGGCGTAGCCGGTTATATCGCGGCGGCGGTTTGTGATGAAGCCGGCAACCCGATTTTTACGCCCAAAGATATCACCGGCGAAGCTGATCCGGAGCGCGGCGCGCTTGATGGGGCGCTTACGGTGGCGCTGCTGGTCGCTATTCAGGAGGTGAACGAGCTGGGAAAGATGAACTCACCGCCGAAGATGAGGTTTGGTGCGAGCTCGTCCTCAACGGCATCGGCGGAAGAACGATCGCCGAAGCTCAAGAACGACTCAGCCTCAGAGAGTTCCAGCTCTGGCTCCGGTACCGCAGCCAGTATGGAGGACTGAACCCGATGATGCGGACAGAGTGGGGCGCGGCGCTGATCGCCTCCGTGCTGGCGAACGTCAACAAAGGTAAGGACACCCCGTCGTTCCGCATCAGTGATTTCGCGCCTCATATTGACGAGCCGCCCGTGTCGCTGGAAGACGCGATGAAAAACTGGAATTAGTCAGCAGGCGGTAATAATCACCGAATAAACCCTGAATGTAAAAATATCCGCTTTGGCGGTTTTTTTATGGAGATAATATGGCCGGTAAATCCCTCGGAACCCTGACGATTGACCTGATCGCCAAGGTGGGTGGTTTTGTTGCTGGCATGGATAAAGCAGAACGCTCGTCTGAGAAGTGGCGGAAAAAAGTCCAGTCAGATGTAAAGGCTGCGGGCTCTGCCATTGCCACCATAGGTACAGCCGCAGCGGGCGCGGCAGTTGCTGTATCCTCGGCAGGAATAGCTTTACTGAAGTCCACCTCTGAACAAATCACTGAAACGGACAGGTGGGCAAAGTCTCTGCAAGTATCTACGCAGGAACTGATGGCCTGGCAGTTTGCCGCTGAAAAGGCTGGAGTGTCAGGTGACCAGATAGCCGACATTTTTAAAGATATCGGCGATAAAATCGGTGATGCTGTACTTAATAAGTCGGGTGAAGCGGTCGACGCGCTTAATGCCTTGGGCCTTTCCGCGGAAAAACTATCTAAGGTTAGCCCTGATAAACAATTGATAGCTATTGGTGACGCGCTAGGGAAAATAAATACCAACGCCGAAAAGACCAATATTCTTGAAAGCCTCGGTAATGATCTATCAAAGCTATTACCGCTATTTGATAATAATAACCAAAAATTAAACGAGTTTATTCAACTGGCGAAAGACTACGGTGTTGCACCAGATCCGAAATCTATAGATGACCTTTTAAAAGTGAATCAGATATTTCAGGATCTGGAAGCACAGGCCAGTGGTCTGAAGATGGAGATTGCTGCAGGGCTCGCTAAAGTTGATCTTTCACCACTTCAGGAAGGGCTGGATGATCTTAAAAAGACTTTCACCGACCCAGCAGTTTTGCAGGGATTATCGGAGCTGGTTGGTGGTGTAGCATCTCTTGTCGGATGGCTCGGTAACGCAGCTTCGGAGTTGGGTCGCCTTGTAGAGAACTTTCAGGGCGGACAAAGAGTTGCGGCCAACGCTTCAAGCGTAGAAATTCAAAGGCGGATTAAAAATCTTGAAGCTGACCTGAGCGATAAAGGTTTTCTGGCTGGAATAAACCGTATTGGTATGGATACCGATGCCAAGCAAAAAGAATTAAAGGAACTGCGCGAAAAACTTGCCAGTTTAGATAAATTCCAGACTTCTTTACCAATATTCCCGGCAGTTACGAGCAGCTCCGCTACTACGGGATATAAGCTTGGAAAAGGAGAAGTTAACGGTAAGCCCACGGCAGATGCAGGAGCCAACAAACTTGAGAACGCCTTTAAGGCGACCGAGCAGGCATACCAGCGCCAGATAGCGCTGATCGACACCACAGGTAAAAAGGTGGTCGAGGTAACTGAGCTTCAACGGCTTCAGTTTGATATTGCTGACGGAAAGCTGGCCGGACTCAACGAGACGCAGAAAACCCGCCTGTCGCAGCTAGCTACCGAAATTGACCGCCTGAACGCTGTTCGCCGGGCGAATGAAGAAAACCTCAAACTGGCTGAGTTCACCGCCGGGCTGCATGCATCCAACCAGAACGAGAAAGCCTCGCTTGATATCGATGTTGCTGGTGGGTGGCTGGGCGCGCAGGAGCGCGAGCGTATGCATGATCGCCTTCAGATTCAGGCCGATTTCCTCTCTCGTCAGGCTGATCTCCAGAAACAGTATCAATCTGGCGATATCACCAAAACGCTGTATGACAGCGAGACGCAGGCTCTGAACGACGCGATGGCCGAACGCCTGCAGATTCAGGAGGACTATTACCAGCAGGTTGACGATCTCCGCAATAACGGTAACGCTGGTTTTGTCTCGGGGCTTGCCACGCAAATAGAAGCCTCTATGGACCTGTACTCCAATATGCAGCAGGTTGGCGCGCAGGCATTCAGCAGCCTGACCGATATGATTATCGAATGGGCTGAAACAGGGAAGATGAACGTTAAGGACTTCGCCGCCACCTTTATTCAGTCGATGGGCGCGGCGCTGCTTCAGTATGCAGCTGCTCAGGTAGCCATGGCTGCACTTCAGGCATTTACCAGCATGATTGGTGTGCCGTATGTGGGGCCAGCCCTTGCGGGGTCAGCAGCCACAGCTGCCGCTGCCGGAGCGGGTGTGTTGATGCTGGGCGTCAGCTCAGCCCTCAAGGGCCAGGCTCATGACGGTATCGACTCGGTACCGGAAACCGGCACCTGGTTGCTGCAAAAAGGTGAACGCGTTACCACCGCCAAAACCAGCGCGAAACTGGATGCCACGCTGGAGCGTGTAGGAAAACAGTCTACCGGTAGTCAGGCACCAAACATCACCATTCCTCTCGAGGTTCACGGTGATCCAGATCAGCGCACTCTGGCTCTGATTGAGGGTGCAGTGAAGCGCGGCGCGACGCTGGGCTACCAGATGACGGCTAACGATCTGGCTGGCGGTTCAGGGCAGGCATCAAAAGCCCTTAACAACGGCTGGGCGGTTGGGAGGAAAAAGCGCTGATGGCCATTACAACCAATATTAACTATCCACATGATGCACTACCCGTACCTCTTCAGGAGGGATACGGCTTTCAGCCTGTCAGCCCGATAGTCAGAACGCAGATGACCAGCGGACGTGCACGGCAGCGCCGCCGCTACATCTCGACACCGACAGTGGCCAGCATATCATGGTTATTGACAGACCAGCAGGCGCAGGCATTCGAGGCATGGTTTCGCGACGTGCTGACGGACGGCGCGGACTGGTTCAACATGAACCTGCGCACGCCCGGAGGCGAAGCCCCAAAGGTTTGCCGGTTCACCGACATTTACGAGGGGCCAAGTCTGGAAGGCGGGAATTTCTGGCGTTACTCGGCACAGCTTGAGCTTTATGAACGTCCGTTACTGGCTCCAGGCTGGGGTGTATTCCCGGGCTTTATTACCGGCGCTGACATTATCGATCTCGCTGTTAACAGGGAGTGGCCAAACGCATGACGGTACTGAACCGGCTTTATGCATCAAGCGGTGACGAAGTGTTGATCGAGACCCTACAGATCAACATCGGCAATGACGTTTATTACCTCACCCGTGGCTGGGACGACATCGAGGTGACAACTGAGAATGGCGAGCTACTAACCTTTCAGGGCTGTGGCATTGATATTGCGCTGCCAGCCCGCAACAATGACGGTACGCAGGATCTTAAATTTGCCATCAGTAATATTACCGGTGAGGTATCCAGCACGATCCGTAAAGCCCTGGAGAATATTCAGGGCGCAACGCTGACCTACCGCCTGTACATCTCAACCAGCCTGAACGCACCCGCAGCGCGCCCGTACACATTGTCCATTAAAACCGGGTCATGGACTTCAACCGAAGTGCAGATCACCGCGGGCTATATGAATGTGCTGGATATGGCGTGGCCACGCTACCGCTACACGCTGCCTTCTTTTCCGGGCCTTCGCTACCTCTGAGGTTTCAATGTTTAATATCGACAAATACCGCTCTGTCACCTGGCAGATGGGCGGGCGCGTCTGGCCGGTACTTGACTGCTACGGCGTTGTGCATGAGGTACGCCGGGATCTCGGGCTTCCGGAATGGCCTGCATTTGAGGGCGTGATCCGCGAAGGGGATACGATGGCACGGGCGTGCGTGGCGTTCTCGGCCAACGTCCGACGCGTGGAAGCGAAAGAAGGGGCAGTGGCTGCGTGTTATTCCGGGGGGTTATCGATCACCTGGGCGTGGTGGTCAATATCGAAGGAACGCTGCATGTTCTCGAATCAAACCCACACCGTAACGTGACTATCCTGCCGCTGGCCCGCTTTGAGAGGCTTTATTCATCCGTGGAGTATTACGAGTGACCATACGCATTTATCCGTCCCGGCTGCCGGGTGAACCGCTGGAGACGCACGAACACGACTCCCTTACACTCCATCAGTGGTTTGCAGAAAACGTTACCGGTTACCAGAATGACCGGCAGCAGCCCGTTGCGGCCGAAGTCAACGGCGCCCCCATCCCGCCTGAGGAATGGCCGCTCTGCCATCTTCGGCCTGACAGCGATGTGCGAATCTACCCTATCCCGTACGGACCAGCTGCGCCCGCCTGGCTGGTATGGACGGCTGTTGCGGTAGCGGTAGCATCAGCAGCGTATTCCATCTACATGATGACCACCATGGATAAGGGAGGGCTCAGTGGGCAGGGGCAGGGCGACCAGATATCGCTTGATCCGGCAAAAGCTAACGCCGCCCGCTTGGGCGATCCCATTCGTGAGGTGTTTGGTCTCTACCGCGTCTATCCGGATTATGTTGTGCAGCCTGTCAGCCGGTTCGTCAACGAACGTGACATGGTAACCAGCATGTTTGTGTGCTGGGGCGTCGGCAGTGGAGATATCAAAAAAGAGGATCTGCGCATCGGGGCAACGCCTGTCAGCAGCTTTGGCGATGATGTCTCTTACACCGTATACCCGCCGGGCGCAGATGTTTCTGCCGATCCCCGCTCTGAGAACTGGTACAACTCCACGGAAGTGGGTGGTACATCCGCTGGTGGCTCTGGTCTGGATCTCGGTACCAGCGGCCCGGCCGCCGTCACCGTTGACGCTGATGCTGTACTCGTATCCGGCAATACGGTGACGCTGATTGGCTCTGTGTCATCCGGGGACAGTGACACGGAGATCCCGTCCGGCTGGGTGGAGGGCACGCTGATTAACATTGATGCTCCGGACACGTACAGGGTAACCAGTACCGCCGGGTATAGCGAGATCGCCGGATCGGTGGATGAACTCGCCCCTTTGGTGGGTATGCCGCTGACTCTTGAAATCAACAATGACCAGTTTGATCTGGTTGTCGCAGAGTATTCCCCGGCGGTTGCGGCTGTTCCCGGCGTGGGTGGCAGTAGCGCTACTGTCACCGCCAGCGCCGCGCCCCAGACCTACGACTTCAGCGGTAGCCAGCAGACGTTCAGTATTACTTGGAAAAACCGCGCCTTGCCTGTGTCGCTGACCGCAAACTACGTGACTATGTCCGGCCTGGTGTCAGCGATTACCAGTCAGCTGAACGGATCCGGGCTAGTTGCCAACGATAAATCTGGGCGCATTATTATAAGCGAGGAGTCTAGCCCGTTCGCTGGTGGGTCCATAACCTTCAGCTCATTGCCGGTGGTCTTATTCGGCAGCGCTCCTGTATCCGTCGCGGGCCTGGCATCCAGCGGTGGTACCGCTGCCCGGCTGGCGAGTCTGCGCTTGTCTTACCCGTCGGGTGCGCCGTTCGCCGGTCTGCCTGCCGGTCAGCAGCGATTTAGCCTGACCCCCTCCGGGTATCAGTACCAGATAACGGCCATTAATGCGCTGACGATCACCGTAGCGCGCGTAACGGTTACCAAAGACCTGGCCGGGAACACGGCAACAACAGTGGATCCGCGCTGGACAGGTTTTACCGCACGTACATTACTGGATGCGTCGGTTACCGGCGTTAACGATAACTATGACTGGCTGGGGCCTTTCCTGTGCTGTCCTGACGGCGAGACCACCGACCGTATGGAGATAAACCTGAATTTCCAGAACGGACTGGTGCGCTACAACAGCAAAGGAAAGCGGAGATCCGCCAGAGTTGGGATAATCATTCAGTACCGTGCCGCCGGTAGCACCAGTGACTGGCAGCAGGTCGCGCTGGGGTATGAGCGCCAGACTGAAGACCAGATAGGGTTCACTGAGGTGATCGACGTTACACCCGGACAGTATGAAGTACGCATGCGCCGTACCGAGCCGCCGGCGGGCAGCAGCACGCGCGATCAGGTTTACTGGCAGGCACTTCGCTCGCGGTTGCCGCGTCGTCCTGCGCGCTATGAGGGCGTGACCATTATCGGGCTAACCGTCAGGACGGGCTCCCGCCTGGCCGCGCAGTCCGATCGCCGCGTCAGCGTGACGTCGCCGCGTATCTATGACAATGGTTACCCGGCGCGCAGCATCAGCGGTGCACTGTGGCATATTCTTGAATCAATTGGTATGGAAGCTGACGCCGCGGCGATCGCCGCGCTCGAGTCGGCATACTGGACGCCGCGGGGGGAAACGTTCGACTACATGGCCAGTGAGTCCGGCAAATCAGCACTCGATATCCTGCAGACGATCTGCAACGCCGGCATGAGCTATTTCCTGCTTTCCGACGGACTGGCCAGCGTGGGACGTGAAGGGGTTAAAAACTGGGTTGGCGTCATCAGCCCGCAGGAAACCACCGAGGAGCTCCAGACGTCGTTCACAGCACCGACAGAGGATGACTTCGACGCAGTGGACGTCACTTTCGTCAGCAGCCTGACCTGGGCAGAGGAAACCATACATTGCAGGCAGGGCAGCGGCACGCCGCGTAAGGTCGAGGACTACAAGCTTTACGGGGTTACAGACCCGGATCGGGCCTGGCGGATCGGGATGCGACGTCTGATGAAGCATCTGTATCAGCGGCTGGCGCACTCCACTTCCACGGAGCTGGACGCGCTTTGCTACCAGTATGGCGATCGCTTGGTGCTGACCGATGACATCCCGGGGAGTGACACCATCAGCTGCCTGGTCACGGATATGATCCACGACGGCGCACTGGTAACCATGAAAGTCAGTGAGCCGCTGGACTGGTCATTTGAAAACCCCCGTTGCTTGCTGCGCCTGCAGGACGGTAGCGCAACGCCGCTGCTGGTACCAGAACGCGTAGATGCATACACACTGACGGTTCCGGAGAGCGATGCACTGCGCCTCAGCGAGTGGGAGATGAACAGCCCGTACATCGAGCCGCTGCGCCTGATTTTCTGCTCATCCAGAAGGGTTGGGTATGACGCCACGGTTACAAGTGTCGATCCGTCTTCAGACGGAACCTGCCAGCTCAACGCCGCGCAGTATTCGCCACTCTATTACCAGTACGACAACGCCAACTATCCCGGCAATGTTGCTTAAGTAAATCCACTTCTCATGAACCTGCTCCGGCGGGTTTTTTCGTTACTGAGGCCCATATGACGACTTATAACACCGGCAATCCGCTGGGGTCCGCTGCTGCTAAAGATTTATACGATAACGCCGAGAATCTCGATCATTTAACCAACGATATGGCGAACGAGACATGGCCAGACCGTCTTGGGAGGCCTCGCAAAACATGGTATGGTATTGAGAAAAATGCTAATCAGGCAATTCTGAATTATGGCTATATCACGAAGGATTCTTTTGAAGATGGCAGCACCCTTAGCACTGCTAACGAGTGCCTGCGCTGGAAGAGCAACGGGGAATACTACCGGTGGGACGGCAACTTCCCCAAAGTAGTACCCCCTGGCTCAACGCCAGATAGCACAGGGGGAGTGCAAAAAGGCGCATGGGTTGGAGTTGGCGATGCCTCTTTGCGAGCTGATCTGAAAAAGGAAGAGGGCGCTGGGCTTGTCGGCTATCAGCCGGGTATGGATTATCCTTACGGCTCGGTTGGCGCATATCTCAACGCATCTTATGCAATGTTGCCTACGGTCAATATTGCTAACTATTCCTCACTTAAAGAAGCGATAGCAGCTATTCCTTCGGGGGGGACGGTATACGTCCCGGCAGCAAGATATGAGTCAGGGAAATGGAACGTTAATGCAGACAGCATGAACGTTGATAATATCCGTATACTTGGTGAAAGAGCGCCAACCTGGAACTCTACACTTACTCGACTTATCGGCGGATCGGTTATTGCTGGTCGCTTCATCGCCTGGGCGAATAACCTGACAGTGGAAAACATCGGCTTTGACAATGGCCGAGATTACATCAATTCAAAATATCCCGGCGCTGACACAACCACTGCTTCACATCCTGAAGGCAATACATGGGATGCATTTGTTTATGGCGCTCCATCTACTGGATTGGAACAAAAAAATGGACTTGTGCTGCGTAACATCATTGGATTGATGTATAACAGCCAGGCGCTAGGTCACGCGGTACTTACCGAAGGTTATAGCCATGGTCGGTTAGACAACGTCACCGGCATCGGTGGCTCACATGGCGTAATCATTAAAGCATCTGACGTAGTGGCTACGGGTATTTTTGCATACTGCCAAAGTGAAAACGGACTAATTATCAAAGCAGATGGATCATCAAACTGCGGTAACGTTTTCGTTCACGACTTCACTTACGCCTATAAACCGAGAAACACTAGCCCATGGTTTGAACCAGCATACGCTAAACATGGCGTGGATATTGACCCAAATGCCAGGACTTTCAACGGTCCTGTTTATATTGGTAGTGTACATACAAGCGGGGCAGTATGGGGAGTGCACGGTGCCGGATTAATGCCATTAGCTGATGTGCATATTGTTAATATTGTTGCAGATGGTCTTGCTGATAACAATGCTATCGTTGGTGAGTATGCTTTCATTATTGACGGAAATAATAGTTCATCACGCATCAGAATCGATCATGTCAGAGCCTCAAACTGTAAGCGTGGAATTTACCTAAATCAGCCTACTGAAAATCCCTCAGCTCAGCTCTCTATTGGCCGGTGCGAGGGTGTAAACATCACCAATGCAATGATTACAGCTTTGGCATTTGCACGTATCTTCATCGATCAGGTGGAAGGGACCACGGTTGGAAGCCTTTATTTCATGACCACCTATGCAAAAATTTATGTTGGTAGCGAGCGTTACAGCATCATTACTAAATCTAAATTTCAAATGGACGGAGGCAGCACCGGCCCGTCTCTTACCTTAGGATGGAATTCGGCATCATCTGAGAATGAGCAGTATGAATTTTCCCTGAAAAACTATCGTGCATCAGTGCGTGGATTTATGCAGGTAGGTTCCGGCGCGACAGCAAATATAGTATCGCTGCCAGCTGCGTTGCAGCCTGTCTCTCCCGGCGGTCGCTATACTGCATTGATGCTTGGTTCGACAGGCTTTGTAAATTCTCATATCTCAGTAACAGATCACATCCGCGTTCAGGATGGGACGCTTCCAGCAGGAACTCAGTTCGTATCGCTGTCCGGACTTGAGTGGGATTACTGACCTACAAACACAGCCCTCCATGTGAGGGCTTTCTTTTTGGTATTGACCAAATCTCCCCTTTGAAATACTGTTTATATATACAGTATAAATGGAGGGAGACTATGGCACGCAGATCAGACATTAGCGGCGCGTTCGTTGCGGCAATACACAAAAACCCCAAGGGCTATCAATGCTTGCGGACGGCGGATTTCGTGCGTGAACTGCGCAATCGCAACTGGCATTACACTCTGGCTGATGCCAATAAGTGGATAGAGCGATACCAGACAGGATTCGTGGACAAGACACCAGATACCAGCGAAAACCGGCTGTGGATGCTACGCAGTATGGGGTACGTTCAATAATGGGCTTCCCGTCTCCAGCGGCTGATTACATTGAAACAACGATGTGCGCTGACATCATATGCAATTTAACGGCTAACAGCCTGGTCATTGAGACATCAACCGGCGCGGCTGTGGTCGACAGGGGGTTAATAGCGCGGCAAGGCGACGTGCTGTTCGCCAGCCTGGATGGTCGTACCTATTTCGGGAAGTTTATGGGGAAGGCGTTCATCACGCATGATGGTGATCCGATAGAGGGAGAGTGCCTGAATGAGTTGCAGGTGATCGGCGTCGTCACCCATTTCGTCGTCGATACGCAGAACGGGGTGGATGACGAATGCCCGGTAATCTAATGGGGCATGTATGGGGCAAACTAAAATGTTCTGGGGCACGTATGGGGCATTTGTGCTCATATGAACTTTAGCGAATTTCATATGAGCTATGTTTATAACGTTATGAATACACAAAGAATACACATGCTCTTGGGCGTTCTTTAGTGATTTTTAAATTCCCCGCTCCACGCAGTTGAAGTGTCGGGCGTAGTCTTCAAGTCCCTGAATACCAAGCCGCGCCCATTTCGGGTGCGACCATTGCGGCAGCCCGATGTAGATCATAAGGCTGCCAGCACCTCTTCGGTGCTGCGTACGCGGCCGATGCGCGGGAAGATGTTGGTCATGCTGCCGAGATGCTGCTCGCTGCTGGCGGCGCTACAGGCGTCTTCCACCACCACAAGCTTAAAGCCCATTTCCCAGGCGTTACGGGCGGTGGACTCGACGCCGATATTGGTGGAGATCCCGCAGAGAATAATGGTGTCGATGCCACGGCGACGCAGCTGCATTTCCAGATCGGTGCCGTAAAACGCGCCCCACTGACGTTTGGTTACTTCCAGATCGCTCTCTTTTTTACCCAGCGCAAGAGGGTAATCCCACCAGTTGTCCGGCAGCGAGTGGGCCGGGATCGCGGCATCTACGGGCTGTTTCAGCGCTTCGGCAAAATCCGCAGACCAGCCGACGCGCACCATCACCACCGGCGCGCCTTTAAGGCGACATTGTTCCGCCAGCCGCGCGGCGCGGGCCACCACATCCCCGGCGCTGTGCGGGCCACCGGCAAAGGGCAGGATCCCCTCCTGCAAATCGATAACGACCAGTGCGGTGGTGGCGGCGTTCAGTTCCAGCATAATAACTCCCGTTTATTGAATGACATCGCGTTTACCTTACCTGTATAAAAGGGTAGCGCGGCTGACAAATATTGTTAATTTTTGTGAGATTACGCAATAAGCGCGCAGCAATCGCGCGTCCGCACGGCGTGGCACTTATCGTCCGCCAGAATTTCCAGTATAATAACCCCCTTTTTTCATCCAGTTGTGACATTAGGCTAACGCTGCGACAACGTGGCCTGCACGGCAGGCGACAATCGGCCTGCGGCAAAGTTAAGGGATATCTCATGCGTACAGAATATTGCGGACAGCTTCGACTGTCCCACGAGGGGCAGCAGGTGACTCTGTGTGGTTGGGTCAACCGTCGCCGTGATCTCGGCAGCCTGATCTTTATCGATATGCGCGACCGCGAAGGTATCGTGCAGGTGTTTTTCGATCCGGATCGCGCGGACGCATTAAAGCTGGCCTCCGAACTGCGTAATGAGTTCTGCATTAAAGTCACCGGCACCGTACGCCGCCGTGACGAGAAAAACATCAACAGCGACATGGCGACCGGCGAAATCGAAGTGCTGGCCACCGATCTGGAGATCATCAACCGTTCAGAATCGCTGCCGCTGGACTCCAATCACGTCAACACCGAAGAAGCGCGTCTGAAATTCCGTTACCTGGATCTGCGTCGCCCGGAAATGGCGACCCGCCTGAAAACGCGCGCCAAAATCACCAGCTTCGTGCGCCGCTTTATGGACGATCACGGCTTCCTCGACATCGAAACCCCGATGCTGACCAAAGCTACGCCGGAAGGCGCGCGCGACTATTTAGTGCCTTCACGTGTGCACAAAGGTAAATTCTACGCGCTGCCGCAGTCGCCGCAGCTTTTCAAACAGCTGCTGATGATGTCCGGTTTTGACCGCTACTATCAGATCGTTAAATGCTTCCGCGACGAAGATTTACGTGCTGACCGTCAGCCAGAATTTACCCAGATCGACGTGGAAACCTCTTTCATGACTGCGCCGCAGGTGCGTGAAGTGATGGAAGCGCTGATCCGCCAGCTGTGGCTGGACATTAAAGGCGTGGATCTCGGCGAGTTCCCGCAGATGACCTTCGCGGAAGCCGAGCGTCGTTACGGTTCCGATAAACCGGATCTGCGTAACCCGATGGAGCTGGTGGACGTCGCCGATCTGCTGAAAGACGTGGAGTTTGCGGTCTTCGCAGGCCCGGCGAACGACCCCAAAGGCCGCGTGGCGGCCCTGCGTGTGCCAGGTGGCGCGGCGTTAAGCCGTAAACAGATCGACGACTACGGCAACTTCATTAAGATCTACGGCGCGAAAGGCCTGGCCTATATTAAAGTGACCGAGCGCGCGAAAGGTCTGGAAGGCATCACCAGCCCGGTGGCGAAATTCCTTAACGCTGAGATTGTGGAAGCGATCCTTGCCCGCACTGACGCGCAGGATGGCGATATGATTTTCTTCGGCGCCGACAACAAGAAAGTGGTTGCCGATGCGCTGGGCGCGCTGCGTCTGAAGCTGGGTAAAGATCTGAACCTGACCGACGAGTCCAAATGGGCGCCGCTGTGGGTTATCGACTTCCCGATGTTCGAAGACGACGGCGAAGGCGGCCTGACCGCGATGCACCACCCGTTCACCGCGCCGAGCAACATGACGCCGGAAGAGCTGAAAGCAGCGCCGGAAACGGCTATCGCCAACGCCTACGACATGGTGATCAACGGTTACGAAGTGGGCGGCGGTTCCGTGCGTATTCACCGCACTGAAATGCAGCAGACCGTGTTCGGCATTCTCGGCATCACCGAACAGGAACAGCGCGAGAAATTCGGCTTCCTGCTGGACGCCCTGAAATACGGTACGCCGCCGCATGCGGGCCTCGCTTTTGGTCTGGATCGCCTGACCATGCTGCTTACCGGCACCGACAACATTCGTGATGTGATCGCGTTCCCGAAAACCACCGCAGCCGCCTGTCTGATGACGGAAGCGCCAAGTTTTGCTAACGACGCGTCCCTGACCGAACTGGGTATTCAGGTGATCAAAAAAGAGTCCCCGGAGAATAAATAATATGCAATATAAGCGTCCCGTTTCCGTGCTGGTGGTGATTTATGCGCAGGACACGAAACGGGTGCTGATGTTGCAGCGACGCGACGATCCTGATTTCTGGCAGTCGGTAACCGGCAGCCTGGAGGAGGGGGAAACCGCGTCGCAGGCCGCCCTGCGTGAAGTAAAGGAAGAGGTCGTTATCGACGTTGTGCAAGAGCAACTGACCTTAGTCGACTGTCAGCGCACGGTGGAGTTTGAGATCTTTACTCATTTGCGTCATCGCTACGCGCCGGGTATTGAGCGCAATACGGAATCCTGGTTCTGTCTTGCGCTGCCCCATGAGCGGCAGATTGTGTTTACGGAACATCTGACCTACCGCTGGCTGGATGCGCCCGCTGCGGCTGCATTAACCAAATCATGGAGCAACCGGCAGGCGATTGAAGAATTTGTAATTAACGCCGCCTGAAAGGGCGAGGCTTTTGGAGATATTTTTATGGCAGGTCATAGTAAATGGGCCAACACCAAACACCGCAAAGCGGCACAGGATGCCAAACGCGGTAAGATCTTTACCAAAATTATCCGTGAGCTGGTCACGGCTGCCCGTCTGGGCGGCGCTGACGTCGGCTCTAACCCGCGCCTGCGTGCGGCAGTGGATAAAGCGCTGTCTAACAACATGACACGCGACACCTTAAACCGTGCCATCGCGCGCGGTGTGGGCGGTGACGACGATGCGCAGATGGAAACCATCATTTATGAAGGTTACGGTCCTGGCGGCACGGCGGTAATGGTTGAATGCCTCTCTGATAACCGCAACCGTACGGTGGCGGAAGTGCGTCACGCGTTTAACAAATGCGGCGGCAACCTTGGCACTGACGGCTCTGTGGCCTATCTGTTCAGCAAAAAAGGCGTCATCTCTTTTGAAAAGGGCGATGAAGACACCATCATGGAAGCAGCGCTGGAAGCCGGTGCGGAAGACGTGATGACCTACGATGACGGCGCCATCGACGTTTATACCGCCTGGGAAGAGATGGGTGCGGTGAAAGATGCGCTGGAAGCGGCGGGCCTGAAAGCCGACGCGGCAGAAGTCTCCATGATCCCGTCCACCAAAGCCGATATGGATGCCGAAACCGCGCCGAAACTGCTGCGCCTGATCGACATGCTGGAAGACTGCGATGACGTGCAGGAAGTTTACCATAACGGCGAGATCTCTGATGAGGTTGCGGCTACGTTAGAATGACGTGCCAGGCAGGCCTTAACGACGGAGGCGCGTGATGTCGATTATTCTCGGTATTGACCCCGGCTCACGCATCACCGGTTATGGCGTTATCCGTCAGGTTGGCAGACAGTTGACCTACCTCGGCAGCGGCTGTATTCGCACCAAAGTCGATGATTTACCGTCCCGCCTGAAGCTCATTTACGCGGGCGTGACGGAAATCATCACCCAGTTCCGGCCGGATTATTTCGCCATTGAACAGGTGTTTATGGCGAAAAACGCCGACTCGGCGCTGAAGCTGGGGCAGGCGCGTGGCGTGGCGATTGTCGCCGCCGTCAACCAGGATCTTCCTGTGTTTGAATATGCCGCACGGCAGGTTAAACAGACGGTGGTGGGTACCGGCAGCGCGGAGAAAAGCCAGGTGCAGCACATGGTACGCACGCTGCTGAAACTGCCCGCCAATCCGCAGGCCGATGCCGCCGATGCGCTGGCCATCGCCATTACGCACTGTCATGTCAGTCAGAATGCGGTGCAAATCAGCGACAGCCGGCTCAATCTGGCGCGCGGGCGGTTGCGATAATTGCAAATCAGGCTGGATATTTATCCAGCCTTTTTTATATGATAGCCCCCAATAACTTTGCCATTAACGCAGGAGCGCGATGTGATAGGCAGACTCAGAGGCATTATTCTCGAAAAACAACCCCCGCTGGTACTGCTTGAGACGGGTGGCGTAGGCTATGAAGTGCATATGCCAATGACCTGTTTTTATGAACTGCCCGATGCCGGGCAGGAAGCCATCGTCTTTACGCAGTTTGTGGTACGCGAAGACGCGCAGCTGCTGTACGGTTTTAACAATAAGCAGGAGCGCACGCTGTTTCGCGAGCTGATCAAAACCAACGGCGTCGGGCCGAAGCTGGCGCTGGCTATTCTCTCCGGTATGTCCGCTCAACAGTTCGTAAATGCCGTGGAGCGCGAAGATCCCGTGGCGCTGACCAAATTACCAGGTATCGGTAAGAAAACGGCAGAACGCTTGATTGTCGAAATGAAAGACCGCTTCAAAGGCCTGCATGGCGATCTCTTCACCCCCGCCAGCGATCTGGTGCTGGCATCGCCGGCCGGTCCTGCGGAAGATGATGCCGAGCAGGAAGCAGTTGCTGCGCTGGTGGCGCTGGGATATAAACCTCAGGAAGCCAGCCGCATGGTGAGTAAAATTGCTCAGCCGGGTGCGAGCAGTGAAAATCTTATCCGTGAAGCGCTCCGCGCTGCAATGTGAGGTAGTAAAGGATGATTGAAGCAGACCGTCTCGTGTCGGCCGTAAACCTGACGCCAGAAGAAGCGGTGGATCGGGCGATCCGCCCTAAACTGCTCGACGAATACATCGGTCAGCCGCAGGTACGCTCGCAGATGGAGATTTTTATTCAGGCGGCGAAGCTGCGCGGCGATGCGCTGGATCATCTGCTGATTTTCGGCCCGCCAGGGCTTGGGAAAACCACGCTGGCGAATATTGTCGCCAACGAAATGGGCGTTAACCTGCGCACCACATCCGGCCCGGTACTGGAAAAGGCCGGCGATCTGGCCGCCATGCTGACCAACCTTGAACCTCATGATGTGCTCTTTATCGATGAGATCCACCGTTTATCGCCGGTAGTGGAAGAAGTGCTCTATCCGGCGATGGAAGATTACCAGCTGGATATTATGATCGGCGAAGGCCCGGCGGCCCGCTCGATTAAAATCGATTTGCCGCCCTTTACGTTGATCGGTGCAACCACTCGCGCCGGTTCCCTGACGTCGCCGCTGCGCGACCGTTTCGGTATTGTGCAGCGCCTTGAGTTTTACCAGGTGGCCGATCTCCAGCATATCGTCGGGCGCAGCGCGCGCTTTATGGGGCTGGAGCTGAGCGAAGAGGGTGCCTGGGAAGTGGCTAAACGCTCCCGCGGCACGCCGCGTATCGCCAACCGCCTGTTGCGCCGCGTGCGTGACTTTGCGGAAGTCAAACACGACGGCACCATTTCGCTGGAAATCGCGGCACAGGCGCTGGATATGCTTAATGTGGATGCGGAAGGCTTTGACTATATGGACCGCAAGCTGCTGCTGGCGGTGATCGATAAATTCTTTGGCGGCCCCGTTGGGCTGGATAACCTCGCCGCGGCCATTGGCGAAGAGCGGGAAACTATTGAGGACGTGCTGGAGCCATTTCTCATCCAGCAGGGCTTTTTACAGCGCACCCCGCGCGGCCGTATGGCGACGATCAGGGCCTGGGATCACTTCGGCATCACGCCGCCCGCCATGCCGTAACCGCGCTTTTGCCCTCTCCGGTGCGGAGAGGGCAGGCGGCCTGCATTACGCTGCCTGTTTCTTCAGCATACTCAGAATAAACAGCGCTGCGGCGCACAGCACCACCGACGGACCGGCAGGGGTGTCGTAAAAAGCAGAGAAGGTTAAACCGCCGGTCACCGCGACAACGCCAATACCCACGGCCACGCCCGCCATCTGTTCCGGCGTACGGGCGAAGCGCCGCGCCGTCGCGGCAGGAATGATCAGCAGCGACGTGATAATCAGCGCGCCGACAAATTTCATCGCCACCCCAATCGTCAGGGCGGTCACCAGCATCAGCAGTAATTTCACCCGTTGCAGTTTTACGCCGTCCACAAAGGCCAGATCCGGGCTGATGGTCATGGCAAGCAGATTGCGCCACTGGCTGAGCAGAATGCCGATCACCACCGTCACGCCGATGGCGATAGACAGCAAATCTTCCGGCGTCACCGCCAGCAGATCGCCAAACAGGTAGGCCATCAGGTCGACGCGGATGTTTGACATCAGGCTGACTACCACCAGACCCAGCGACAGCGCACTGTGCGCCATAATGCCCAGCAGGGTATCAATGGCAAGGTGAGGACGTTTTTCCAGCCACACCAGACCGGCTGCAAGCAACAGCGTAACGGCGATCACCGCATAGAACGGATTGACGTCCAGCATCAGGCCAAAGGCCACGCCAAGCAGTGAGGCATGCGCCAGCGTATCGCCAAAATAAGACATCCGACGCCAGACAACAAAAGAACCAAGCGGACCGGCGGCACAGGCCAGCATAATTCCGGCCAGCCAGCCGGGGAGTAATAATTCGATCATGAGTGTCCATTTCCCCGACGCAGTACAATGCGTCCCTGCAAATCGTGACGATGATTATGGTTATGGCGATAGATACCGAGCTGTTCAGCGCCGCGCGGGCCAAACATTGAAATAAATTCCGGATGCATGGAAACCACTTCCGGCGTGCCGGAACAGCAGATGTGATGATTCAGGCACAGTACTTCATCGGTTTTCGCCATCACGAGATGCAGATCGTGGGACACCATCAGCACGGCGCAATCCAGTTCGCGGCGTAACTGGTCTATCAGATCATAAAGCGCCACCTGACCGTTAACGTCCACGCCCTGGGTGGGTTCATCCAGCACCAGCAGCTGCGGGCGGTTAAGCAGCGCGCGCGCCAGCAGCACCCGCTGGGTTTCCCCGCCGGAGAGTTTCTGCATCGGCGCGTCAATGAGATGCCCCGCCTGCACGCGTTTAAGCGCAGGCAAAATGTCCGCTTTACGGGTTGCCGGACGCAGACGCAAAAAACGGCTGACGGTTAACGGCAGCGTGGCGTCGAGATGCAATTTCTGCGGCACATAGCCAATGCGCAGCTGCTTATCGCGCTTGATCACGCCCGCATCCGCTGCTACCAGGCCCAATACCACCCGCACGAGCGTCGATTTCCCGGCGCCGTTTGGCCCCAGTAAGGTTAAAATTTTCCCCGGTTTCAGTTCCAGCGAAATGTCAGACAAGACGCGGCGTTGACCGAAAGAGACAGAGACTTTTTCAAGTGAAACTAAATTAGTCATAGCGTTTAAAGACTTGCACAAGTGACAGAATGTTATAATATCACATTCCACCAATTCATTACGATGATAAGTCGCATTATGTTACATAAAAATACGCTTCTTTGCGCAGCGGTTTCCGCTGCTTTATGGGCTGGCCTGAGTACAGGCGCAAATGCAGCCGTAGTAACCTCACTTAAGCCAATCGGATTCATTGCGTCGGCTATTGCTGATGGCGTCACTAACACAGAAGTCTTACTGCCGGATGGCGCGTCTGAGCATGATTATGCGCTGCGCCCGTCCGATGTAAAACGCTTACAGAGCGCGGACTTAGTTGTCTGGGTGGGGCCGGACATGGAAGCCTTCATGCAAAAGACCACGCAAAAAATCCCGCAGGCGAAACAAGTGGTGATGGCCGAGCTGCCCGGCGTGAAACCTTTGCTGATGAAAGGCGCTGAGGAAGACGAGCACGAACATGAAGGCGGCCACGATCATGATGAAAATGGTGACCACCATCACCATCATGGCGAATACAACATGCATATTTGGCTTTCGCCAGACGTAGCGCGGCTGGCAGCGGTTGCAATCCATCAAAAATTAGTGGAAGTTATGCCGCAAAGTCGAGCCAAACTTGACGCCAACCTGAAGGATTTTGAGGCACAATTAGCCCAAACCGATGAGCAGGTGGGTAAAGAGCTGGCACCGCTGAAAGGTAAAGGGTACTTCGTTTTTCATGACGCCTACGGCTACTTTGAAAAACATTATGGTCTGACGTCTCTTGGTCATTTCACCGTTAACCCTGAAATTCAGCCTGGTGCTCAGCGTTTACATGAAATCAGAACACAGTTGGTTGAGCAAAAAGCAACCTGCGTTTTTGCTGAGCCACAGTTCAGGCCAGCCGTTATTGAAGCTGTTGCGAGAGGTACCTCAGTTCGCATGGGGACCCTGGATCCGCTTGGAACCAGTATCAAATTGAGTAAAGCGAGCTATCCCCAGTTCCTGACTCAACTCGCCAACCAGTACTCGGGCTGCCTGAAAGGAGAATAACGAGGAAGTGAATACGTGCAACAGATAGCCCGCGCGGTCAGCCTGGCGTTTAATAATCTGCCACGCCCCCATCGCGTTATGCTGGGGTCTCTTACTGTTCTCACATTAGCGGTCGCCGTCTGGCGACCCTATGTCTATCACCCCCAATCCCAGTCCGCACCCATTGTAAAAACCATCGAACTGGAAAAAAGCGAAATACGTTCTTTGCTCCCTGAAGCCAGTGAACCTATCGATCAGACCATGCCGGATGAAGTGGAAGCCATTCCGCAGGATGAGCTGGACGATAAAACGGCGAACGAAACGGGCGTACATGAATATGTCGTTTCCACCGGCGACACCCTGAGCAGCATCCTCAATCAGTACGGCATCGATATGGGCGATATCAGCCAGTTAGCCTCGGCGGATAAGGATCTGCGTAACCTGAAAATTGGTCAGCAGATCTCCTGGACGCTAAATGATGCCGGTGAACTGCAGCGCATGACCTGGGAAATGTCGCGCCGCGAAACCCGTACTTACGATCGCGCTGATAACGGCTTTAAAATGAGCGCCGAAATTCAGAAGGGCGACTGGGTTAACTCAACGCTTAACGGCACCGTGGGCGGCAGCTTCGTCAGCAGCGCCAAAAATGCCGGCCTGACCAGCGCGGAAATCAGCGCGGTGATCAAAGCCATGCAGTGGCAGATGGATTTCCGTAAGCTGAAGAAAGGCGATGAATTCTCGGTATTCATGTCCCGCGAAATGCTGGACGGCAAGCGTGAACAGAGCCAGTTGCTCGGCGTGCGTTTGCGTTCAGAAGGGAAAGATTATTACGCCATTCGTGCTGAAGACGGTAAATTCTATGACCGTAACGGTACCGGGCTGGCGAAGGGCTTCCTGCGTTTCCCGACCTCGAGACAGTTCCGCGTCTCTTCAAACTTCAATCCGCGTCGCTTAAACCCGGTTACCGGGCGCGTAGCGCCACATAAAGGCGTCGACTTCGCCATGCCGCAGGGCACGCCGGTACTCTCCGTGGGCGACGGCGAAGTGGTAGTGGCGAAACGCAGCGGGGCGGCAGGCTATTACGTGGCCATCCGTCACGGTCGCACCTATACCACCCGCTATATGCATTTACGCAAACTGCTGGTCAAAGAGGGGCAGAAAGTGAAACGCGGCGACCGCATTGCGCTCTCCGGCAACACTGGCCGCTCCACTGGCCCGCATCTGCATTATGAAGTGTGGATCAACCAGCAGGCGGTAAACCCACTGACGGCGAAACTGCCGCGCACCGAAGGGCTGACTGGTTCGGATCGTCGCGATTACCTCGCGCAGGTCAAAGAGGTTATACCGCAGCTTCGGTTCGATTAAGTAACGTACGAAATAAGCCGGGTGATAGTGCATACCCGGCTTTTTCTTTTGTGCGGATAAGTCAGCCTCGCTACACTTACGCATTATCTTTTTCTTACCCGAGTCCGCAGACCCTGGAAGATGCATGGAAACGAAAAAAAATAACAGTGAATACCTCCCTGAATTCGAAAGGGAATTTTTACATCCGCGCTACTGGGGCGCCTGGCTTGGGGTAATGGCTTTCGCCGGTGTGGCGATGATCCCGCCGTCAGTGCGCGATCCCTTGCTGGCAAAACTGGGGCGTTTGGGTGGACGGATGGGCAAAAGCGCCCGCCGCCGCGCGCAGATCAATCTTCTGTACTGCTTTCCTGAACTGAGCGACGCGCAGCGCGAAGACATTATTGATGAGATGTTCGCCACCGCGCCGCAATCGATGGTGCTGATGGCCGAGCTTGCCATGCGCGGGCCGGAAAAAATCCTGCCGCGTATTGACTGGCAGGGCCGCGAAATCATTGATGAGATGCACCGCAACAACGAAAAAGTGATTTTCCTTGTGCCGCATGGCTGGGGCGTGGACATTCCGGCGATGCTGATGGCGGCAACCGGGCAGCCTATGGCCGCTATGTTCCATAATCAGGGGAATAAGGTCTTTGATTACGTCTGGAACACCGTGCGTCGTCGCTTTGGCGGACGGCTGCATGCACGTAACGATGGCATCAAGCCCTTTATCCAGTCAGTACGTCAGGGTTACTGGGGCTACTATCTGCCCGATCAGGATCATGGCGCAGAGCACAGCGAATTCGTCGATTTCTTCGCCACCTATAAAGCGACGCTGCCCGCCATTGGGCGGTTGATGAAAGTATGCCGTGCGCGCGTTGTACCATTGTTCCCGGTGTATGACAGCGCCACGCACCGGCTGACCATTCAGGTGCGTCCGCCGATGGACGATTTGATGACCGCAGACGATACGACCATTGCCCGGCGTATGAACGAAGAGGTGGAAGTTTTTGTACGTCCGCACCCGGAGCAGTACACCTGGATCCTTAAGCTGTTGAAAACGCGCAGGCCAGGGGAAAAAGAGCCGTACAAGCGTAAAGAGCTTTTTCCGAAGAAGTAGCCGTTTTAAATGCCCGGCGGCGCTGCGCTTGCACGGGCCTACGAAGCGGGTAGGCCCGGCAAGCAAAGCGCCGCCGGGCACAACTACTTATTCGACGGTCAGAATACGGGTGGTATTGGTAGTACCCACAGTACCCATCACATCGCCCTGCGTCACAATCACCAGATCGCCGGACACCAGATAGCCTTTATCGCGCAGCAGGGTCACGGCTTCATTCGCCGCCACCACGCCGTCGGCGCTGCTGTCGAAGTACACCGGCGTCACGCCACGGTACAGGGCGGTCAGGTTCAGCGTACGCTCATGACGGGACATAGCGAAGATCGGCAGCCCGGAAGATATACGTGACGTCATTAACGCCGTACGGCCCGATTCGGTCATGGAAATGATAGCCGTCACGCCTTTCAGGTGGTTCGCGGCGTACATCGCCGACATGGCAATCGCTTCTTCAACGTTATCAAACTGAATATCCAGGCGATGCTTGGAAACGTTAATGCTTGGGATCTTCTCCGCCCCCAGGCACACGCGGGCCATCGCCGCCACGGTTTCCGCCGGATACTGACCGGCCGCCGTTTCCGCTGACAGCATCACCGCATCCGTACCATCCAGAACGGCGTTCGCCACGTCCATCACTTCCGCACGGGTCGGCATCGGGTTGGTGATCATCGATTCCATCATCTGGGTGGCGGTGATCACCGCGCGGTTCAGCTGACGGGCGCGACGGATCAACGCTTTCTGAATGCCTACCAGTTCCGGGTCGCCGATTTCAACGCCCAGATCGCCACGGGCAACCATCACCACGTCGGAGGCCAGGATCACATCATCCATCGCGTCCTGGCTGCATACCGCTTCGGCACGTTCCACTTTGGCGACGATTTTGGCGTCGCAGCCCGCGTCACGGGCGAGGCGACGGGCATAGTTCAGATCTTCGCCGCAGCGCGGGAAGGAGACGGCCAGGTAGTCGACGCCGATTTGCGCGGCGGTCAGGATGTCGGCTTTATCTTTGTCGGTCAGGGCTTCCGCAGACAAGCCGCCGCCCAGTTTATTGATGCCTTTATTGTTCGACAGCGGTCCGCCCACGGTCACTTCGGTGAACACTTTCATGCCCTGAACTTCGAGCACTTTTAACTGCACGCGACCGTCGTCGAGCAGCAGAATGTCGCCCGGCACCACATCAGCGGGTAAGCCTTTATAGTCGATACCGACGCGCTCTTTATCGCCTTCGCCTTTGCCGAGGTTGGCGTCAAGCAGAAACTTATCGCCGATGTTGAGGAAAACTTTGCCTTCTTTGAAGGTGGAAACACGGATTTTTGGACCCTGCAAATCGCCAAGAATAGCAACATGACGTCCCAGTTTTGCCGCAATCTCGCGCACTTTATCGGCACGCAATTTATGATCTTCTGCCGTGCCGTGTGAGAAGTTCATGCGCACCACGTTGGCGCCCGCGGCGATAATTTTCTCAAGGTTATTATCGCGATCGGTGGCCGGACCCAGGGTGGTAACGATTTTGGTTCTGCGAAGCCTTCTGGACATGTATTACTCCGTTGACTGAAACAACCGGTGTTGCGTGAATTAAAAATTCGGTGACATCGTGCGCCTCTGTGGGCCGCTATGAACTTAACCGAATGGCGTAATAAGTTACAACTTTGTTATCAACTTTTAATGTTTTCCCCTCTGACGAGGAGTTCCTTATCAAAGCGCGATTCTTTCAGCGCTTCCTTGACTCGCTTCAAGTTATCTCTGAATTTTGCCCCACGACGCAGGGTAAAGCCCGTTGCCAGCACATCAATGACCGTCAGCTGCGCCAGCCGCGACACCATCGGCATGTAAATATCGGTATCTTCCGGCACGTCAAGCGTAATGGAGAGCGTGGCTTCCCGCGCCAGCGGCGTACCGGCAGAAGTAATGGCAATGACCATGGCGTCGTTTTCGCGCGCTAACTGTGCCAGCTCCACCAGACTTTTGGTGCGCCCGGTGTGGGAGATGAGCACCACCACATCGTCTTCACTACAATTCATACAGCTCATGCGTTGCAAAACGATATCGTCGGTATACACCACCGGCACATTGAAGCGAAAAAACTTATTCATCGCGTCATGGGCTACGGCAGCGGACGAGCCAAGGCCGAAGAAGGCGATTTTTTTCGCCTGGGTGAGCAAATCCACCGCCCGGTTAACCGCCGCCATATCAAGGGACTGCCGCACATGATCCAGCGTCGCCATCGCCGATTCGAAAATCTTACCGGTATAGGCTTCCACGCTGTCGTCTTCGTCCACATTACGGTTCACATAAGGTGTACCATTTGCCAGACTTTGTGCCAGATGTAGCTTAAAATCGGGAAAGCCGCGGGTATCCAGGCTACGGCAGAACCGGTTAACGGTAGGTTCGCTGACGGAGGCCTGCTGGGCAAGGGCAGCGATACTGGAATGGATAGCCTGATCGGGGGAGGCGAGGATCACTTCCGCCACTTTGCGTTCGGATTTGCTAAGGTGTTCCAGTTGAGACTGGATCTTTTCCAGCATATTCATGTTTAACAGGGCGCTCTTGGGTAAAATCGATTCCAGAAATGGATGAAACCGCGGTGCGTGTAACTCGATATTACTCTTGTGACGTGATTATGGGTAAATAACAACCCGAAAAGTTGTTGTTTTTTTTCATTACATGATCAGGGTCGGATTTTAGTGACACCGACCCCGTGCAAAAACCCTGATATTTCAGGGCAATTGGCCTGTACGTACGCCCTGATGTCTTTAGCGCACAAGCGGCAAAACGTTAACGGTTTCGGTAATCACGTAAAAGCAGTACAGTGCACTGTAATAAAATTACAACTAAGGCCTGGCAGAAGCACCAGGATAGCTAACTGAGGAGAATGACATGGCGGTAACGCAAACAGCCCAGGCATGTGACCTGGTCATTTTCGGCGCGAAAGGCGACCTCGCACGCCGGAAATTGCTGCCTTCCCTGTATCAACTGGAAAAAGCGGGTCAGATCCATCCTGAAACGCGGATCCTGGGCGTCGGGCGTGCCGACTGGGACAAAGCGGCGTACACCAAAGTGGTGCGCGAAGCGCTGGAAACTTTCATGAAAGAGAAGATCGATGAAAGTTTGTGGGACACGCTGAGCGGACGCCTCGATTTCTGCAATCTGGATGTCAATGACACTAAATCCTTTAAGCGTCTCGGCGAGATGCTGGATCAGGAAAACCGCGTTACCATCAACTATTTCGCTATGCCGCCAAGCACCTTCGGCGCGATTTGCAAAGGCCTTGGTGAAGCGAAGCTGAACGCCAAACCGGCGCGCGTGGTAATGGAAAAACCGCTGGGTACGTCGCTGGAAACCTCCCGCGAAATCAATGACCAGGTGGGCGAGTATTTTGAAGAGTGCCAGGTATACCGTATCGACCACTACCTTGGTAAAGAGACGGTGCTTAACCTGCTGGCGCTGCGTTTTGCCAACTCGCTGTTTGTGAACAACTGGGATAACCGCACCATCGATCACGTGGAAATTACCGTGGCCGAGGAAGTGGGTATCGAAGGCCGCTGGGGTTACTTCGATCAGGCCGGTCAGATGCGCGACATGATCCAGAACCACCTGCTGCAAATTCTCTGCATGATCGCCATGTCTCCGCCGTCTGATCTGTCTGCGGACAGCATCCGCGACGCAAAAGTGAAAGTGCTGAAATCCCTGCGCCGTATCGATCGCTCCAACGTGCGTGAAAAAACCGTGCGCGGCCAGTACACCGCCGGTTTCGCTCAGGGCAAAAAAGTGCCGGGCTATCTGGAAGAAGAGGGCGCGAACAAATCCAGTAACACCGAAACCTTCGTGGCGATCCGCGTGGATATCGACGACTGGCGCTGGGCGGGCGTGCCGTTCTACCTGCGCACCGGTAAGCGTTTGCCGGCGAAGTGCTCTGAAGTGGTGGTCTATTTCACCACGCCACAACTGAACCTGTTTAAAGACTCCTGGCAGGATCTGCCGCAGAACAAGCTGACCATTCGTCTGCAACCGGACGAAGGTGTGGATATTCAGATCCTCAACAAAGTGCCGGGTCTGGATCACAAGCATAATCTGCAAACCACCAAACTTGATCTGAGCTACTCCGAAACCTTTAACCAGACGCATCTTGCCGATGCCTACGAACGTCTGCTGCTGGAAACCATGCGTGGCATCCAGGCGCTGTTCGTGCGTCGTGATGAAGTGGAAGAAGCCTGGAAGTGGGTGGACTCCATCACTGAAGCCTGGGCGATGGACAACGATGCGCCTAAGCCGTATCAGGCAGGCACCTGGGGGCCGGTGGCTTCAGTTGCGATGATCACCCGTGATGGTCGTTCATGGAATGAGTTTGAGTAACCGGAAGGCTCTTATTTTACCGGTAACATGATCTGACTCAGACTCCTGAGTAATATTTCAGCTTTTAAGCCCCGTGTGGATTCACCCACGGGGCTTTTTTTATTACACTGGCTGAAGCGATTTTGCCACCGGGCGACGGCGTACCGCAGGTTTAATGCCGGAACATGTCGAATGTTTACCCCCGCCCATGACAGATAATTTCAGGAGCTTCTATGAATGCAAAAATGTTACGGGTAACAGAACGAATTATCGAACGTTCCCGCGAGACGCGCGCTGACTACCTTGCCCGTATTGAGAAGGCGAAAAGCGAAACGGTGCACCGTTCATCACTGGCCTGTGGCAACCTGGCGCACGGTTTTGCCGCCTGCCAGCCGGATGACAAAGCGTCGCTGAAAAGCATGCTGCGCAATAACATCGCGATTATTACCTCCTATAACGACATGCTGTCCGCCCATCAGCCTTATGAAAAATATCCGGACATTATTCGTAAAGCGCTGCATGAGGCAAACGCCGTCGGCCAGGTGGCGGGCGGTGTCCCGGCCATGTGTGACGGTGTCACCCAGGGGCAGGACGGCATGGAACTGTCGCTGCTGAGCCGCGAAGTGATCGCCATGTCGGCGGCGGTGGGGCTGTCGCATAATATGTTTGATGGCGCGCTCTACCTGGGCGTGTGCGATAAGATCGTCCCCGGCCTTGTCATGGCGGCGCTGTCGTTCGGCCATCTTCCGGCAATCTTTGTGCCCTCAGGCCCGATGGCCAGCGGCCTGCCAAATAAAGAAAAGGTTCGCATCCGCCAGCTGTATGCGGAAGGCAAAGTGGATCGCATGGCGCTGCTGGAGTCCGAAGCCGCGTCCTACCATGCGCCAGGTACCTGTACCTTTTACGGCACTGCCAACACCAATCAGATGGTGGTGGAATTTATGGGTATGCAACTGCCCGGCTCCTCGTTCGTGCACCCGGACGCGCCGCTGCGTGAAGCCCTGACCGCCGCTGCGGCGCGTCAGGTGACGCGTCTGACCGGCAACGGCAACGAATGGATGCCGCTCGGCAAAATGCTCGACGAGAAAGTCGTCGTCAACGGCATTATTGCGTTACTGGCAACCGGCGGCTCCACCAACCACACCATGCATCTGGTGGCGATGGCGCGGGCGGCCGGCATTATCATCAACTGGGATGACTTCTCCGATCTCTCTGACATCGTGCCGCTGATGACCCGTCTCTACCCGAATGGCCCGGCGGATATTAACCACTTCCAGGCGGCGGGCGGCGTGCCGCTGCTGATGCGTGAATTGCTGAAAGGCGGTCTGCTGCATGAAGACGTGAACACCGTCGCCGGTTTCGGGCTTTCCCGTTACACCCTGGAGCCATGGCTGAACAATGGCGAGCTGGACTGGCGCGACGGGGCTGACAGCTCACTGGATGAGAATGTGATCGCCACCATCGACAAACCTTTCTCTCACCATGGCGGCACCAAAGTGCTGAGCGGCAACCTTGGACGCGCGGTGATGAAGACGTCCGCCGTGCCGGTGGAAAACCAGATCATCGAAGCCCCGGCCGTGGTATTTGAAAGCCAGCACGACGTCTTACCTGCCTTTGACGCGGGTCTTCTGGATCGTGACTGCGTGGTTGTTGTCCGTCATCAGGGGCCAAAAGCGAACGGGATGCCAGAATTACATAAACTGATGCCGCCACTTGGTGTATTATTGGACCGCCGTTTCAAAATTGCATTAGTTACTGATGGACGGCTCTCTGGTGCATCAGGTAAAGTGCCGTCAGCAATTCATGTCACCCCGGAAGCCTACGATGGCGGATTGCTGGCAAAAGTACGTGATGGCGACATCATCCGCGTGAATGGACAGACAGGGGAATTAACCCTGCTGGTGGATGAAACCGAACTGGCCGCACGTCAGCCACACATTCCTGACCTCAGCGCGTCGCGCGTGGGAACAGGGCGCGAGATGTTCAGCGCATTGCGCGAGAATCTCTCCGGTGCGGAGCAGGGCGCGACCTGTATCACTTTCTAAGACTTAAAAATTGTAGATCTGGCGAGAGAAAAAACTCTGATGAAAAACTGGAAAACGAGTGCAGAAGCAATCCTGAAAACTGGCCCGGTTGTGCCGGTGATCGTGATTAACAAACTGGAACACGCTGTACCTATGGCGAAAGCCCTGGTGGCTGGCGGCGTACGCGTGCTGGAAGTCACCCTGCGCACCGAGTGCGCCATGGATGCTATCCGCGCCATCGCAAAAGAAGTGCCGGACGCTATCATCGGCGCAGGCACCGTACTGAATCCGGCACAGCTGGCGGAAGTCACTGAAGCGGGCGCCCAGTTTGCCATCAGCCCGGGTCTGACGGAGCCGCTGCTGAAAGCGGCAACCGAAGGCACCATTCCGCTGATCCCTGGCATCAGCACCGTTTCCGAACTGATGCTGGGTATGGACTATGGACTGAAAGAGTTCAAATTCTTCCCGGCGGAAGCCAACGGCGGCACCAAAGCGCTGCAGGCCATTGCAGGTCCGTTCTCGCAGGTGCGTTTCTGCCCGACCGGCGGTATCTCACCAGCTAACTACCGTGACTACCTGGCGCTGAAAAGCGTGCTCTGCATCGGTGGATCCTGGCTGGTGCCGGCCGATGCGCTGGAAGCCGGTGATTACGACCGTATCACCAGACTGGCCCGCGAAGCCGTTGAAGGCGCGAAGCAGTAATCTGACGTCATGCCCGGCGGCGCAAGCTGCCGGGCATGTGGGCGCTTTATCCTTTTACCATCACACTGGCTGCTGCTGTCCTGGCACGCGCCACCGCATCATCAACATTTTCTGCCGTCGCTAATACCACACCCAGACGACGCGAACCGTCAATTTCCGGTTTGCCAAATAAACGCACCTGTAGCCCAGCGCCAGTGGCGGCATCGACGTTATCAAAGGTCACATTCTGGCTGGTAAGTGTGGGGAGAATAACAGCGGACGCTGACGGGCCATACTGACGAATACCGCCGACCGGTAAACCAAGAAACGCGCGCACATGCAGGGCGAACTCGGAAAGATCCTGCGAAATCAGCGTCACCATACCGGTATCGTGCGGACGCGGCGACACCTCACTGAAAATCACCTCATCGCCACACACAAACAGCTCAACGCCAAACAGCCCGTGGCCACCCAGCGCCAGCACCACCTCGCGGGCCACCGCTTCGGCACGCTGCTGCGCCAGTGCGCTCATCTGCTGCGGCTGCCAGGATTCGCGATAATCGCCGTCTTCCTGACGATGGCCAATCGGCGCGCAAAAATGTACGCCGTCAACGGCGCTGATGGTCAGCAGGGTAATTTCAAAATCAAAATTCACCACCCCTTCGACAATCACCCGGCCCGCGCCGGCACGGCCGCCCAGCTGCGCATAACGCCAGGCATCGGCCAGCTGATCGGCATGGCGGATCAGGCTCTGGCCTTTGCCGGATGAACTCATCACCGGTTTAATGATGCACGGCAGACCGATCTCATTCACCGCCTCCCTGAACGCCGCTTCGTTATCGGCAAAGCGGTAGCGGGAGGTCGGCAGCTTTAATTCCTCGGCCGCCAGCCGACGAATGCCTTCGCGATCCATGGTTAACTGCGCGGCGCGGGCGCAGGGCACCACGCGCTGCCCCTGGGCTTCCAGCGCCACCAGCATATCCGTGGCGATGGCTTCGATTTCCGGCACGATAAAGTGCGGTTGTTCCTGCGCGACCAGCGCTTTCAACGCCTCGCCATCCAGCATATTGATCACGTGGGCGCGATGAGCGACGTGCATGGCAGGCGCGTCGGCATAGCGATCAACGGCGATCACTTCCACACCCAGCCGCTGGCACTCGATTGCCACCTCTTTACCCAGTTCACCGGAGCCTAATAACATCACGCGTGTGGCTGCGGGACGCAGCGCAGTACCTAATAAAGTCATAACAACCTGCCCTTGAAAAAAGTTGGCAGCAGTATAAACGAAAACGTTTGCGTCTGTTAAGACTGGTAGCGTAGCGCATTGATAACGCACTGCAGGGCGGGTGCCACCTGACGGCGGCTGGTGTAGTAGAGATGATAACCCGGTAAAAGAGGACACCAGTCTTCCAGTACCGGGATCAGCCGTTGCTCCTCGATATGCGGAAGGGCAAGATCACGGGGGACATAGGCGAAACCCAGCCCGTCAATGGCACCCTGCAACATCAGGTAGGTATTATTGAAGACTGCCTGTCCTGTGACGCGTACTGACAGGGATTTGCCTGCTTTTTCAAAGTCCCAGGCATACAGCCCCCCGTGTGTCGGCAGGCGAAGATTGATGCACGCGTAGGATGTTAATTCCCCGGGAGTGAGCGGCAACGTTTTGCCCT
Organism: Enterobacter sp. SA187; assembly: GCF_001888805.2. NCBI lineage: Bacteria > Pseudomonadati > Pseudomonadota > Gammaproteobacteria > Enterobacterales > Enterobacteriaceae > Enterobacter > Enterobacter sp. SA187. Next base: position 3,630,233 of record NZ_CP019113.1, on the reverse strand, counting down.
GAAGGAATGCGGGGGCCGCCACCACCGCCATCCGGAAATCCGGTCCGATACGAACCGCAATCATGTCTTTATCCACGATATTGCCCACCCGGACCCCGGCGTCAAACTGCTGGGCAACAATGTCCGTCAGCCCATAATCCACGCTTAGCTCCAGGGTAATCTCAGGATTCTTCACCAGCAACGGCGTTAAACGTGGCCAGATAGCAGATGCAATGGCGTGATCGTGGGCGGTGATGCGAACCGTACCAGCGGGACTGATGCTGAATGAGCGCAGGGCTTTAAGTTCCTGTTCAAGATCATCAAGCATTGGCCCAAGCGTATTGATAAGCCGCTGGCCTGCTTCCGTCAGCGACACGCTACGTGTGGTGCGCATAAGTAACCGGACCCCCAGCCGTTCTTCCAGCGCGGTTATCGCGTGGCTCAGTCCTGAGCGCGACATACCCAGCTGCGCCGCCGCCCGGGTAAAGCTTTTCTCCTGAGCCACCCGCGCAAACGCGCGCAGATCGTTGAGATTTTCTGTCGACATTGTTGCATACCATGCACATGAGCATTCTGATTTGCATATCTTATCAATCAATCGCAGGCAACTTACACTTTTCACTCCCCGTTATTTTAAGGAGAACACCATGATCACGATCTTAACCCCGACTACCAGTCCCTCCGTAAAAGGCCCGGCCGAGTATTTCACCGGCAACGTTCGTATTGATGCGCCGTTTCAGGGCACTGAGCCTGCGAAATCAGGCGGTGCCACAGTGACCTTTGAACCTTCAGCCCGCACAGCATGGCATACTCATCCTCTCGGACAGACGCTGATTGTTATCGCCGGTGCCGGACGGGTGCAGGAGTGGGGCGGTCCGCAGCGTGAGATACGTAGCGGCGATATTGTCTGGATCCCGGCAGGGGTGAAGCACTGGCATGGGGCCGCGCCGGAAAACAGTATGTCCCACATCGCGATTGCCGAAGCGGAAGACGGCAAGGTTGTGGAGTGGATGGAAAAGGTCAGCGACGAGCAGTACACAGGCAATTAACCTGCTATCTGACACACTCGCATCTACAATCAGGAGAGTTTATTTGACCGATTTTCCTGACCTCACGTGCAGAACCCTCTGCCTGAGCCCTTTATAACCTGGAGTTCTACCATGACTGTCAAAGCTTATGGTGCCCATACCGGCACGCAGCCTCTTGAACCAATGGAAATTACCCGCCGTCAGCCTGGCGCCCATGACGTTAAAATCGATATCGCTTTTTGCGGCGTCTGCCACTCCGATATTCACCAGGTGCGCTCCGAATGGGCAGGGACGCAATATCCCTGCGTGCCGGGGCATGAAATTGTCGGGCGTGTGACCGCCGTGGGCGAGCATGTCTCTGCTTTTAAAGCGGGGGATCTGGTGGGCGTCGGCTGTATTGTCGACAGCTGTAAGCAGTGCGAAGATTGCGAGGAGGGGCTGGAGAACTACTGCGACGGCATGGTCGGCACCTACAACGGACCAACCCAGGACGCGCCGGGCCACACGCTGGGCGGTTACTCTCAGCAGATTGTGGTGCATGAGCGCTACGTCCTGCGCATCACCCATCCGGAAGATCAACTGGCTGCGGTGGCGCCGCTGCTGTGCGCCGGGATCACCACGTATTCGCCGTTGCGTCACTGGCAGGCGGGCCCCGGTAAAAAGGTTGGCGTCGTGGGCATCGGCGGCCTGGGACATATGGGCATAAAACTGGCCCACGCGATGGGCGCGCATGTGGTGGCCTTTACCACCTCCGAATCCAAGCGCGAGGCGGCAAAATCGCTGGGCGCCGATGAAGTAGTGGTGTCACGTAACGCCAGCGAAATGGAAGCGCATCTTAAAAGCTTCGACTTTATCCTTAATACCGTGGCGGCACCGCACAACCTCGACGCATTTATCACGCTGCTCAAACGCGACGGCACCATGACGCTGGTGGGCGCGCCCGCCACGCCGCACGCTCCGCCGGAAGTGTTCAACCTCATCACGAAGCGCCGGGCCATTGCCGGATCGATGATTGGCGGCATTCCGGAAACCCAGGAGATGCTCGATTTCTGTGCGGAACACGGGATTGTCGCCGATGTGGAAATGATCCGCGCCGAAGAGATCAACGAGGCCTACGAGCGCATGCTTAAAGGTGATGTGCATTACCGCTTTGTGATTGATAACGCCACCCTGGCCTGACGATCCTGTTCTGACCTTTCCTTCCGTCCCGGCTTGCCTTAAGCCGGGCGTTCAGTTATCATATACTGTATAAATAACCAGTAATGTGAGGCTGCATCATGGCGGTTGAAGTTAAATACGTAGTCATTCGTGAAGGTGAGGAAAAAATGTCTTTTGCCAGCAAAAAGGAAGCCGATGCTTATGACAAAATGCTCGATCTGGCGGAAGTGCTGGAGAGCTGGCTGGCGCAGGGGCCGGTAGCCCTGGATGAGGCACAGCGCGAGCAAATGGCGATGTGGATGGCGGAGCAGAAAGATACGCTCAATACCATCATCAAATCCGGTAAGTTACAAACCGACGACGCGCCGTCTGACGTCAACGTGACCGATATTCCGACGCCGAAGCGCACCAAAGCCGCCTGATCCGTCCTTGCGCTGCCGGCAATTTGTACCATGCTTTGAGTGGGTTAGCTCACAGGAGAAAAGCATGAAAACAGCAGGGGTAGTATTTGGTCTGGTGTTGCTGGCGGGCAGCATGGCGGCGCAGGCAGCCAATGAAAAGTCGGTGAAGTTTCCGGGTTGCGAAGGGCTGAAAGAAGACGGCATCGCCGCCGCGGTGAAGCGTGATTATCTGCAAAATCGCATAGCACGCTGGGCGGACGATCAGGAAATACTCGGTCAGGCGGATCCGGTGGCGTGGATTAACGTCAAAGAGATTTCCGGTAAGGACGATAACTGGAACGTGCCCCTGACCGTGCGCGGTAAAAATACCGATATCCACTATCGGGTGAAGGTCGACTGCAAAGCCGGGCGGGCGGATTATCAGGCGCAGTAACGCCCGTGAATTTGCGCATCTTTTGCTGATACAGACGTTTCCTGACATCCCCTCGCTTACGCTGTGGCAACTGTCATCAGCTATTTGAGGGGAATCATGGCTAACTGGATGGATCAATTACAGTCGCTGCTGAAGCAAAAAGGCGCATCGGCAACGTCGTCGGGCGATCAGGGTTTCAGCAAAATGCTGCCTGGCGCGCTGGGCGGTCTGGCGGGGCTGCTGGTTGCCAGCAAATCGTCCCGCAAGCTGTTAACCAAATACGGTACCAGCGCGCTGCTGGTGGGCGGCGGTGCCGTCGCCGGTAGCGTGCTGTGGAACAAATACAAAGACAAGGTGCGCGCCGCCCATCAGGATGAGCCGCAGTATGGCGTGCAAAGCTCACCGCTGGACGTGCGTACTGAACGTCTGATCCTTGCGCTGGTCTTCGCTGCTAAAAGCGACGGACATATCGACGACAAAGAACGTGCCGCCATCGACGCCCAGATGCGCGAAGCGGGCGTCGAAGAGCAGGGCAGAGCGCTGGTCACCCAGGCCATCGAACAGCCGCTGGATCCTGAACGTCTGGCGCGCGGCATCAAAAACGAAGAAGAAGCGCTGGAAATTTATTTCCTGAGCTGTGCGGCCATTGATGTCGACCACTTTATGGAGCGCAGCTATCTGAATGCACTGGGGGATGCCCTGAAGATCCCGCAGGATGTACGCGAGGGTATTGAACAGGATCTCAAACAGCAAAAGCTGGCGCTTCCCGGCTAATCATCTGCGCCCTGGTGGCACGCTGCGCTTGCAACATGCGTGTCTTTTGCCACCCTTATAGGGTGTAAACTGCAAAAGACAGACGCTATGCCACCAAAAGCCAGAAAAATTCCTCACGCCATCACCACGCATGGCGACACACGCATCGACGACTACTACTGGCTGCGGGACGACTCGCGCTCGCAGCCGGAAGTGCTGGATTACCTGCATCAGGAAAATGACTATGGCCGCGAGGTCATGGCATCGCAGCAGGCGCTGGAAGAGCGTCTGCTGGCTGAAATCGTTGGGCGTATCCCCCAGCGCGAAGTATCTGCGCCTTATACCCGCAACGGCTACCGTTACCGGCATATCTATGAGCCGGGCTGTGAATACGCTATCTATCAGCGCCAGTCGGTGCTCAGTTCCGAATGGGATGAGTGGCAGGTGCTGCTTGATGCCAACAAACGCGCCGCGCACAGCGAGTTCTACACCCTTGGCGGACTGGCGATCTCGCCGGACAATAATATTATGGCGCTGGCGGAAGATTATCTGTCGCGTCGCCAGTACGGTATTCGCTTTCGTAATCTGCAAACCGGCAACTGGTATCCGGAGATGCTGGCCAACGTCACGCCGGACTTTGTGTGGGTTAATGACTCTGAAACGCTGTACTACGTGCGCAAACACGCGACGACGTTGCTGCCGTATCAGGTCTGGCGTCATACCGTCGGCTCGCCTGTCTGTCAGGATGAACTGGTTTATGAAGAGCAGGACGAGACCTTTTACGTCAGCCTGCACAAAACCACTTCACAGCACTACGTGGTGATTTCGCTTTCCAGCGCCACCACCAGCGAGTCGTTACTGCTGGATGCAGAGCTGCCGGACGCCCAGCCGCTGCGCTTTTTGCCCAGGCGTAAAGATCATGAGTACAATCTTGATCATTATCAGCATACCTTTTACCTGCGCTCTAACCGCGAAGGCAAAAACTTTGGCCTTTACCGCACCAAAGTGCGCAGCGAGGCGAAATGGGAAGTGCTGATCCCGCCGCGGGACGCCATTATGCTGGAAGGCTTTACGCTCTTTACCGACTGGCTGGTGGTGGAAGAGCGCCAGCGCGGATTGACCAGTCTGCGACAGATCAACCGCAAAACCCGTGAAGTCACCGGCATTGCCTTTGACGATCCCGCCTATGTCACCTGGCTTGCGTATAATCCTGAGCCGGAAACGTCGCGCCTGCGCTATGGCTATTCGTCGCTGACCACGCCCGATACGCTGTTTGAACTGGATATGGATACCGGCGAGCGCCGCGTGCTTAAGCAGACGGAAGTGCAGGGTTTCGAGGCCAGCGACTACCGCAGTGAACATCTGTGGATCAAAGCACGGGATGGCGTGGAAGTGCCGGTATCGCTGGTATACCACCGCAAACATTTCCGTAAAGGGGAAAACCCGATCCTGATTTATGGTTACGGCTCCTACGGATCCAGTATGGATGCCGATTTCAGCAGCAGCCGTATCAGCTTGCTGGATCGCGGCTTTGTTTACGCCATCGCCCATGTGCGCGGCGGCGGCGAACTGGGACAGTCCTGGTATGAGGACGGCAAATTCCTGCGCAAGAAAAACACCTTCAACGATTATATCGACGTCTGCGACGCGCTTATCGCGCAGGGCTACGGCTCGCCGCACTATTGCTATGGCATGGGCGGCAGCGCGGGCGGCATGTTAATGGGGGTGGCGATTAACCAGCGGCCGGATCTGTTCCACGGTGTGATAGCCCAGGTACCCTTTGTGGATGTGGTGACCACCATGCTGGACGAATCCATTCCGCTCACCACCGGTGAGTTTGAGGAGTGGGGCAACCCGCAGGATCCGGAATATTACGCTTATATGAAGAGCTACAGCCCCTACGACAATATCCAGCGGCAGGCCTATCCGCATCTGCTGGTGACCACCGGGCTGCACGATTCACAGGTGCAGTACTGGGAGCCGGCGAAATGGGTCGCCAGGCTGCGTGAAATGAAAACCGACGACAACCTGCTGTTACTGTGCACCGATATGGATTCCGGGCACGGCGGGAAATCGGGCCGCTTCAAATCCTATGAAGGGGTGGCGCTGGAATATGCGTTTCTCATTGGCCTTGCGCAGGGCACGTTACCGGGACGTCAGGCTACTAATCGTTAAGGTAGTGCTTAAGGGTCAGGCGCAGCTCCGGACTCATACGATCCAGGTTATTAAACAGCCAGCGCAGGTAGCCCGGATCGCGTTCGGCCACTTCCGACACCGCTTTACCGCGATATTTGCCGAAGGTAAAAGTGGTCATCAGGGCAGGGCGGCCGGTAATGGTCGCCATCTGGTCCGGCGTCCAGCCTGAAGTATTCATAATATCAATCAGCAGCGCGGCGGTAATGTAGCAGTCATACAGCGCCCGGTGATGATGCAGCCCGGCCGGGGTCTGGACATTCAGTTTACGGGATTTATACAGCGCCATATTGCTGTATTTGATCCCAGGCCACAGCCGACGCGCCAGCTTCATGGTGCAGATCCACTCGCCGGGCATTTCCGGCAGCACGCGCCGGTCAAAGCTGGCGTTGTGGGCGACATACCATTCACTGCCCATATAATGGGGAATAACCTCTTCGATCCATGGCTGATCCGCCACCATCGCTTCCGTGATACGGTGGATAGCCATTGCCTGCGGACTGATAGGGCGATCCGGGCGCACCAGATGGCTCATCGGATTCACTATCTGGCCGTCAATAATATCGACGGAAGCAATTTCTACGATGCCGCCCTGCAAATCGCAGGTTTCGGTGTCTATCACGCGTAACATGTGGGTTTCCCTTAGCAGGTGGTGCAAATTTATTTCATTTTCGGCTCATACGGCAGGCGCGAGAGCGACACCGAGGCCAGACGATGGGCAATCAGGCGCTCCCTGAACCAGTCACGCAGATGCGCGGGCTGCTCACGCTCTACGGCTTCCGCGATCACCGGCATGTTATAGCGCTCCTTAAAGGCTACACCAGCCGCCGCCAGATCGACATTCACTTTGTCCATCTCATCCTGAGGAAGGGTAGCGAGATTTTTGTTCATAAACTTCTCCTGAGTGTTCGGCGCAAAACTTACTAAGCCTGCCCCGGAAAGGCAAGCCCGACTGCCGGCAGACTCGACTCATACATTCATCGGGGTTATTCTCATTACTGAGATATAACAAAAAGGAATGGAATAAATGACTTTCATGGTATCCCGTCTCTGTTCTGCCTTGCTGCTTGCAGGCGGAATGCTCGCAACGCCTGCTGTTTTTGCGCATGCCCATCTGAAACATCAGTATCCGGCAGCAGATGCGAAGGTCGATGCAGCACCCCAGGCGCTGACGCTCAATTTCTCGGAAGGGATTGAGCCAAAATTCAGCGGCGTGAAAATTACCGGCAGCAAACAGCAGGACGTGAAAACCGGCCCGGTGAAACGTAATGAGAACGACAAAACGCAGTTGATTGTGCCCATTGAGCAGGCGCTGACGCCGGGAGAGTATACCGTAGACTGGCACGTTGTGTCGGTCGATGGACACAAAACCACAGGTAATTATCACTTCAGCGTCAGATAACCGATGCTGGCCTTTCTCTATATCACGTTGCGGTTTATCCATTTCGCCACCCTGATACTGGCGACAGGTAGCGCCTGGTTCAGCGCCGTGCTGGCGCCGGCAGATATGCAACCGGTGATCATCCGCCGCTTTAAACGTATACAGCGCCTCTGCCTGACCCTGTGCGCTGGCAGCGCGCTGCTGATGTTTGCCGTACAGGGCGGAATGATGGGCAATGGCTTTGCAGATACGCTTCACCCTGATATCTGGCTGGCGGTGGCGCAGACGCAATTTGGCAGCGTCTGGCTGTGGCAGATGCTGCTGGCGCTCATCACGCTGGTTATGGTGATGGTGCAGCCACGCTGTCAGGGGCGCCTGTTTGCGTTGCTCCTCGCGCAGCTCATGTTACAGGCCATGGTCGGTCATGCGGCGATGCATGACGGGCTGCCCGGCCTGTTGCAGCGCCTGAATCACGCCCTGCATCTGATCTGCGCAACCGCATGGTTTGGCGGTCTCCTGCCGGTGATTTTTTGCACCCGACAAGCCGGAGGTCACAGGCGCGAAGCGGCAATCACTACGCTGATGCGTTTTTCCCGCGCCACGCATCTGGCGGTGGCGCTGGTATTCCTGACGGGTATTATTAATGCGCTGTTGATCCAGGGCGTTGCGCTACCCTGGCAGAGCGATTATGGTCGCCTGCTTTTGTGCAAATGTGCGCTGGTGCTGCTGATGCTGGTAATTGCGGTCGTGAATCGTTATGTTCTGGTGCCGCGCTTTCGCACCCATGGTCGTCAGGCGCAAACACACTTTATTCGCATGACGCAGGCCGAAGTGATCCTGGGTACACTGGTGCTGGCCCTGGTTAGCCTGTTCGCAACGCTTGAACCTTTCTGAATAACTGGCGAAGACAATGAAGAAAAGTATTCTCTCCCTGCTGTTACTTACCTGTTCCGCCGCCGCGCTGGCAGCCCCGAAAGTGATCACGGTAAGCCGTTTTGAAGTCGGAAAAGATAACTGGGCCTTTAACCGCGAGGAGGTGATGTTAACCTGCCGTCCGGGACATGCGCTCTTTGCGATTAATCCGTCGACGCTGGTGCAGTATCCGCTGAACGAGGCGGCACAAAAGCAGGTCGACAGCGGTCAGGCGCAGGGTACGTCCATCAGTGTGATCCAGGTCGATAATCCGCACAAAAGCGGTGAAAAAATGAGCCTCGCTCCGTTTATCGAGCGTGCTGAAAAGCTCTGCTAAATACCAAAAATATCTTTCTGATTTCCAATAAAAAAACCGCAGCCCTCATACTGAAGTGCTGCGGTTTTTTGCTTTTCGGCTGCGACCTTAACCGGATTTTCCAGACCACTCCTGCGGCAGACTGGAAAAGCTGGCGCTGTCATCTATTCTTAAAGTGCCAGGCGTAGTTTGCCTGCATTAATGCCAACTTTTAGCGCACGGCTCTCTCCCAAGAGCCATTTCCCTGGACCGAATACAGGAATCGTATTCGGTCTTTTTTTATTCTGTTTTCCATCAACAACTTAGCCAGCAGGTGCCGATCCCGCGCCTTTTGCCTGACTCAGGTTACAAGGTAAACGTTTTTTGGAGTGTATCCAACCCCTTTTCGACGCTTTTTGTCCGCACTTTGTGGGTTCGCCCTCATGCTGATATTAGCGGGCACGTGAAGGTTAAATAAAACTAATTAAAGTGTAGTATCGTATTAGGCTATTTAAATATTTATTTTGCGCTAAAATATTCACGAAGGTTATATGTATGAACAAAAAACACAGTTATATTGATTCAACTATTCTTGGGCTCAATAATTCATCCGAAGCCCATTTTAAATGGCTGGTAAAAGTACTCCATTTTATCGCGAATAAATCGGCGCTGATGCCTGAGCTGACTTATGACGACGCCCATAAAATTTGCGAATTTGGTCAGTGGATCGACGAGCGGCTGACAGAAGAGCGCAATGACGGCAGTTTTCTTCAGGACATCCACCGCAGGCACCACGACATTCATATCACCTGCCGGGCGCTGGTGGAGGCGGTGCGCAAGGGTGAAGTGAGCGACGCGCGTTTTGATAGCTTTGAAAATGCGCTCATTGCCTTCAATGCCTCGGTGACCGACTATAAAACCCATCTTTTACAGTTGCGCAGCAGTTACGACACGCTCACCGGTTTACCTTTACGACGCACGCTGGATGATTCTTTTAGCGGGATGGTCGATCAATACAGTCAACAGGGATTGTATTTATTACTGGTGGACATCGATCACTTCAAAAAAATAAATGATAACTACGGGCATCTGGTGGGAGATGGGGTATTACGCTGTCTGGCGCTGACGCTGGAAGATAATGTCAGAAAGTGTGAGACCGTATATCGCTATGGCGGTGAGGAGTTTATTATTGTGTTGCATGCCGCCACAAAAAAAGAAGCCTGCATTGCTGCCGAACGGATCCGCAACCTGATTGCCAGAACATTAATGCTTGTGGCCGGGCATGAAATTAAGATCACCTTTACCGCCGGGTTAACCCGTATCGATGAAGATGAAGTATTACGCGAAGTGCTGGAAAGAACCGACAAGGCGTTATACCACGGCAAGGAAACCGGTCGTAATCGCTGTATTTATGTTGATCGCGAAAAAATAATGCAAAAAATCGAGGTTTAAAAAAACTACCACTCCCCGCGGCACCGCGGGAAGGGGAATATCAGCGTTGCAGAAAGAGGGCGTTTTCGCGCGGCGACCAGTCTTTTTCTGAGAAATCAAAAACCGGGAAAGCGGTGTCACGCACACCCTGGGCGAGCAGCATTTCACGCGCCTCGACGGGCAGGTTTTCTTCACGGAATAATTCAGCCATCACAAACATGGCATCATTGAAGGAAAGCTGCTTAATCTCGAAAGGCTTCCAGCCGGTGCGCTTGAAAATCAGGTGATAAAGCGCTTCTTCGCCGGATAGCGGAACAAACATGCTGGCGTATTTATCACGATGCCTGGCGAGCAGCACTTCCAGAATAAATATTTGCGCGATACGCTGTCGGGTGGCATTCCCCAGGGGACTCTCTTCGTTTTCCATTTCCGCAAAGGGAATGTCGTTGTTTTCACGCACCCGCGTGGCTATGGCATTCCACAATTCATCAAACTTTTGCATACCGCTACCTTGTCTTAAGTGTTCCTGGCCTTAAGACAATAACAGAGAGCCCGCCACCCCGCCAGACGCTGCCCGGCGGGTGATGATTAATCAAACAGCGCCCGCAGACGGGCCTGAACATCATCCATCAGCGCAAAGCGGCGGCGATACTCAGCGCGTTTCTTGCTGGCAATGCTTTCAAGGGATTTACGCTCAAGCTGTAACGGCAACTTCCAGCGCCAGGCATTGTCAGGCGTGCCATCCACGGAGGCCCAGAATTCATCGTAGCTGGCATGAAAATGCCGGCCCTTACTGAAACGATAGCGCAGGGCACGGAACACATGGCCTTTATCGCTGACGCCATAGACCGCCGTAATGCCGGTAAGCGCCGCCAGTTGCCAGAATATTTCCATCAGCATACGTTTCGGAAAGATACCGTAGCAGGCGCGGGTGGACTGTTTAATGACGTCGTGAGAAACCGAGCGGCGCGGTCCCTGTAATCCTCCCACCATCAGCGCGCGCGCTCCCTTTTCCGTCACCACGCTGAAAGTGGCGCTTGCCAGCAGCGTATTATCTGCGCCATACAGCCACAGGGTGCTTTCACCTTCACGCTCGGCTTTGCTGGCGCAGGAGGCGTAGACGGTAAAAGGCGCATCGTCTTTGCCGGTAAATTCCAGTAGAGGTACCGGCGCGGCAGCGGTCAGCGCCTCCGCAAGCGGTGCTGAGGTAAGACTGTCGATAAAGTCATAGTGGCTGATGATAGCGTCGGCGCGCTGTCCGGCACGCAGCCCCCGCATCAAATACTGGCGGTGCGATTTACTGGGCAGCGTGATTTGGGCGCTGAGCAGGCGGTCGAAACCCGGACGGCTGGACAGGCTGTTCAGCATTTTAACGGTCGACGGCCAGAAGAGCAGCGAGCGCAGGAGAAATTTAACGCGATAATCGCGCTTTTGCCAGATCGGTCCGGGCGTCAGACGGCCATGGATCAGGTCGGAAATAAGGTGTGGATGCGGCGATGAGGGCGCATCAATTTGCAGGGTAGTGTTTGTCACAATAATGACCTCTCTAATTTCCGACTATTCTGGAGGCCTGACAAAAATATGTTAATGGCTGCGGGAGTTTTATTTCCGCTTTGTTTAGGATTGATTGAGGTTAATCTGATTTAAATAAAAAGACCGGAAGGGCAATAAACAGGGACGCGGGCGAGGGTATTATTGCGTCTGCGGAGCACCCGCAGCGCAATATATGACAAAGGTCATCAGAAATCACTGTACTCCTGAGCCGGACGCCAGAAGCCATCGATAAAATCTTCTACCGGGTAGCAGCCGCCGTGCCGCAAACGTTGCTCATCCATGGCCACCAGGCACTGTTGTTCAGTGTTATAGACATCAATCACAATGTCATCACACCCACCATCCAGGTAACAAACAAATAATACCAGTGCGAACATTCCATCCTCAGATCGGGCTAACGTAGGGTAAGTGTAGGGGATGAAACAGAGCGGGGGAAATTCGTGGAGTAAATAACCCGTCCGGAAGACGGGTTCTTCGGATCAGGCAAGACGCATAATCCAGGTATCAGACTGCTCATCATAATGTTCGCGGTACAACACTGAGTGCTCACCATTAAGCAGCGCCGGAATGCTGGTATCCGCATCCCAGGCATCCAGTTGCATACATAAATCCGGATCGGAACTGCATGGAATACGCAATGTTCGTTCACCCTGCTGTTCGCCTTGCAGCTCAGCATCATCGATTTCAAAGGTGCCAATACGCACGCTGGTTTTCGTCATAATGCTCTCCGTTAAGTTGCTATAGTGGTACGACCAGTAAAGTCACCCATTTTTTAGCCTGGTTCACTTAAGCGGAATACGCCAGTCAGAATGTGCTTATTTTTTTAAGCCGTCAGTCTCTGGCCGCAAATAAACGCCCGTCCCGCACCAGTTCACGTGGATAACTGTTTTTCAGCCGCGAGCCGATTTTTTTCGCCAGCCCCAATGGTTGCCCCTGGAAAGTGACAATCACGTCGTCCTGCGGGGGCGTGGTTTGCGGATAAACGTCACGCCCGCGATACCACTCTTCGGCTTCCTGATGGGTCAGCTCAAAGGCCAGCGGATTTGCAGTGCCGGCCAGCGCGATAATGGCTTCGTGCTGCCAGCGGAAACCTTTGTTATGCACCTCGGCAAATTTGATGCCCAGACGGGAGAAGCGCACTTTACCGATCATTGGTTCGATGGCCGCCGGGAATAACCAGATTTCTTTGTCCCGTTGCCACAGCCGCAACTGCTCGTCCCAGCGCAGCCCGACACTGGCCGCCGCATGTATCACGTTTGCGCTTTCACGGGTTTTCATCGGCGCGAAGGGAAAATTACCCACTTTGTAGGTCGGGGCCGGTAAAGGGGCCACGGAGGCGGTTTTACGCAGTCGCGCGACGAAAAAGCCTTCGCAGTCGTAAATCTGCGGGAAAACATGCAGGAAACCCTCTGCGGTAAGCGCGGCGCCGGCATCCGGAAACAGACTTGTCAGCGATTCAAATTCCACGGCGTCAGGATATTGCGCCTGCAGCCAGTGGCAGATGGCTTCGTTCTCGTCCAGGTTAAGCGTGCAGGTGGAATAGACCAGCGTCCCGCCGGGCCGCAAGGCGTGAAAAGCGCTGTCAATAAGTTCGCGCTGGGTGGCAGCGATTTCCAGATTGCTCGCCACCGACCAGTTTTTCAGCGCATCGGGATCTTTACGCACCACGCCTTCGCCGGAGCAGGGAGCGTCCAGCAGAATGGCGTCAAAGGCTTCCGGCAGCGCTGCGCCAAACACCCGTCCGTCGAAATGGGTGAGGGCGACGTTATGAATACCGCAGCGGCTGATATTGGCGTGCAGCACTTTTACGCGGCTGGCAGAAAATTCATTGGCGAGGATCGCCCCGCGATTCTGCATACGGGCGGCGATTTGCGTGGTTTTGGATCCCGGGGCGGCGGCCACATCCATTACCCGTAACGGCTGTTCATCCCCGGCAAAGAGCGCGGCGACCGGCAGCATGGAACTGGCTTCCTGAATATAAAACAGGCCGCTCAGGTGCTCGGCGGTACTGCCGAGCGGCACGGTATCTTCATCTTCACGCTCGATCCAGAAACCTTCGCCACACCAGGGCACCGGCGTCAGATGCCAGTCATAGGGCGCCACCAGCGTGAGAAAATCTTCCACGCTGATCTTCAGGGTGTTGACGCGAATGCTGCGGCGCAACGGGCGCTGGCAGGCGGCAATAAAGTCGTCAAAGGAGAGATGCGACGGCATGGCCTGGCGCATTTGCGTAAGAAAAGCATCGGGAAGATAAACAGAATTGTGTGCCACTCGCGTATCACCAGCAAAAAAACAGGCGCGCAGTGTAGCATAAAGGCCCCGGCGCAGACACGCCGGAGCCCCGGTTGGTTAACGCGGCAGGGCGGTGCCCCACTGACGCCACTCTTTCGGTTCACTGTCCTGTAACAGGAAGTGTTTACCGACCTGCGCTTTCGGTGCCAGCGGCGTGCCCGGCGGGGTGGCGAAGGCAATACCACCGCGAATAAACTGGTTGAAGGTGCCGGTTTTCACCACGCCACCGGTCAGGCCAAAGTCCAGTGAATAGCCGGAAGCCAGCCAGAATACCGAGTTATTCCGCACCAGATGTTCATAGCGCTTACTGATCCGCAGGCCGACCATCACGCGATCTGACAGCGTGCCCAGCGTCAGGCCGGTGACCGTACCCACTTCCATGCCACGGAACAGCACCGGCGTACCGATATTCAGCCCGCCTGCTTCCGGCACTTCCACCACGATACTCAGCCCGTCCAGATAACGGGAGTCGGCGATAGTCGCTTCCTGTAACTCGAAGTCGCGGCGTGCGTTGCCGCGTCCCGGCTCGACGTTGATATAAGGCTGCAGAATGGTATCAAGATGCTCCACGCCCGCCGCGGAAATCTGCGGCGTGATCACCGAGAAGCGTGTCCCGGTGCGGGCAAAGGTCTGCACATATTCCGGATAAAGCACCGCTTTTGCCTGCACTTCGTTGCGTTCGGTGATGAGCTTCAGATCCTGCACCTGGCCAATATCAATGCCGAGGTATTTGATCGGCATCCCGGCGGACAGTTTTCCGGCATCAAACGCGTGCAGGGTGATCTGCCCACCGACGGCGCGGGCGGCGGTTTCTGACGGGAAGAGTACCCGCTTGTCGCCTTTACGCGTAGACGCGCCAGCGCCCGGCAGGTTATCGAAGCTGATGGCGCCTTTCAGCGCGCGGGACAGCGGCGAGGCCTGTACCGTCAGTCCGCTGCCGTTGAGCTGTACTTTCGCGCCGCCTTCCGCCCAGAACACGCTGTTGCTGGTCAACAGCGAGCGGTATTCCGGCTTAATATGCAGCGAAATGTCGAAGGCATTGGCGCGCGGCGTCACGGTGATGACTTCACCCACCTCAAACTTACGATACAGCACCACCGATCCCGCCTGTACGTCCGGCAGGGTTTCGGCGGAGAGCGTCAGCGTGGTGGTGGGCAGATCGCCGAGGCTGTTTTCCAGCGCCTTGTCGAGGTTAGCAAACAGCGGATAGGTGGATTTCATCTCGCCTTTATTGCCCGGCAGGATGCGGATCCCGCCGCTGATCCACTCGCTGGCGCTGGCGGCGAGAAACTCCACGCCGTCCAGACCGAGCTTCACGTCCACCCGGCTGTTGACCACAAATTTGCTGTCGCCATGCAGCAGATCGCGATACTGCGGATCCAGCGCCACCGCGAAGGTCACGCCTTTCGCCGTCAGATTACGCTCCAGTACCTGACCCACCTGCACACCGTGCAGGATCACCGGCTGACCGGCATCGATGCCGTAACTTTCCGGCGCGGTCAGGGTGGTGGTGATCACGCCCGGCTCCTGCAACAGGGTTTTATCGGCGGGCAATACCACAAAGTGATCCCGCGGCTCGCCTTCGCCCGGCACCAGCTCCAGCGTATTGCCGGTTAACAGCGAACTGAGACTGGTATCGTTCAGGGAAATTTTCGGGCTGCGCATCTCAATGCGCGTATTGTCACGCAGCAGATTGACCACGCTCGGATCCACCGTCATTTCGCCGGTGACGCCGCCGCCTGGATTAAGGTTAATTTTGGTCAGCTCGCCCACTTCCAGCCCCTGATACATCAGCGGCGTAGAGTTCTCTTTCAGCCCCTGGCCGCCCGGCAAATCGAGTTTGATCAGCACGCCGCGCTGGCTGTGGGCTAAATCTTCGTACAGACCAAATTCATCGTCCGGCTCTGCGGGTTTGGAGCTGTCCGGCGAGTCAAAAGCGATGGCGCCATTCACCAGCGAGGCGAGGCTTTCCAGCTCCACCTTCGCACCGCTCAGGCCCACGTCCGCCTTCACGCCGGAGACGTTCCAGAAGCGGCTGCCTTTTTTCACCAGGTTAGTGAAACGGCGCTCAATCAGCACGTCGATGGTGACGCCCTGTTTGTCTTTGTTGATGGCGTAGTCATAGACGCGGCCCACCGGGATTTTACGGAAGTAGACCAGCGAGCCGCTGCTCAGGGAGCCCAGATCCGCCGCATGGAGATGGATCATCAGCTCACCGTTGTTAAGACGGTATTTTGGCTGCGTATCCAGCGCGGTAAAATGATCCTGAGGTTCGCCTTTGCCCGGCATCATGCCGATATAGTTACCTCCCACCAGCGCATCCAGACCTGAAATACCGGCCAGCGATGCCTTGGGCGTCACCAGCCAGAACTGGGTATCGCTACGCAGCGCATCTTTCATGTCGGCTTTTATACTCGCCCGCACCTCAATTTTATTGAGTTTTTCGCTCAGGCGAATGTCCTGCACCGTGCCGACTTCCACCCCCTGATAACGGACCGGCGTGCGTCCCGCCACAATGCCATCGGCAGAAACGAAGTCGATGGTAATGGTATTACCGCGATCTTCGAAACTGCTCCAGACAAGCCAGCCTGCGATCATCAGCGCGATGACCGGCAGCAGCCAGAAAGGTGAAATACGACGTTTAGTTTTAATGCGCGCTTCAGTCGGTGAAGCGGGGGTTTCCTGACTCATGTGCATCCCAAAGTAAGCGGCTGTCCAGCCATTCCACAGCAAGAATAGTCAAAATTACCGCTGCGCCGAAATAAAACGCAGCTGGCCCCATGGTAAACGCGAGCAATTGATCGCGATTAATCAAAGACATGGTGAGTGAAATTACAAACAAATCCAGCATCGACCAGCGCCCGATCCAGGTCACCAGCCGCAATAACAATACACGAGTCCGTAATCCTTGCTCACATTTAAAATGAATGCTGACAAGCAGCGTCAGCATGACCAGAACCTTGGTGAAGGGCACCAGAATACTGGCGATAAATACGATGGCGGCGACGGCGATATTGCTGCTCCCCAGTGAAATAATCCCCGACATAATGGTGTCTTCCTGGCGCGCGCCATTAATGTAAACCACCGAGATGGGCAACAGATTCGCAGGTAACAGAAAGACCATGGACGCCAGCAGCGCCGCCCAGCATTTCTGAATGCTCTGCCGACGGCGAAAACGTAACGGAATATGGCAGCGCGGACAGCGACCGCGGGCATCGGGCAAACCGGTGAAATGGCAGCCGAGGCAGACGCGCAGGTTATCATGCGGGCGGGTCGCCGGCCGCTGGGGATAAAAACGCTCCCACAGCTGTTCCACGTTGAGGTGGATAATGGTCAGGATGCTGAGGATCACCAGCGCGATAAACGCCAGCAGCCCGACGCCCGGTTGCAGGTAGGCGTAATCCTGCACCTTGATGGAGGCGACGCCAATACCGACCAGATAAATATCCAGCATCACCCACTCTTTCAGCCGCTCGATCATCAGCAGCACCGGGCGCAGGTTCATGCCGAGAATATTACCGAACCACAGATAGGCAATGGCGGCGACCAGCACCAGCGGCGCGCCGACGGTACAGAACAAAACCATTGCTGCGGTCAATGGATCGCCCTGGGCGGTCATCTGCCAGATGCCCATCAACAGGTTGGCGTCGATGCGCGTGCCCAGCAAATAGAAGCGCAGCAAGGGTTCGCTCCAGGCAAAGGGCATCAGCAACAGCATGGTGACGGCCATCGCCGCCAGGCGCGTCAGCGACCAGTCGCGTCCATCGCGAATTTTGGCGTCACACCGCGGACACCAGGCGCTCTGGTGCGATTTCATCACCGGTAACGCAAAAAGCGTATCGCACTGCGGGCAACGCTGATAATGTGCACGAGGCAAAGCATCACCAACCGAATGTACGGTGATTTTTTTGTCTGGTGTTACCTGCGAGATTTTTAAAGCCATGGTTTCAATAGCCAGTGTTGGAATGCATCTATATTAACTCATGAATGGAATCATCTTGAGCAAGAACGCATTTAATGCTTATTTTATTAGGCTGTGCAGGAATTTTGTAAGACAACCAAGTGATTAAATAATGAACAAAGCAGATTTCTATGCGGATTTGAACCGCGATTTTCAGGCGTTGATGACAGGCGAAAGCAGTTTCTTAGCCACCCTTGCCAATACCAGCGCGCTGCTGTTTGAGCGTCTGGACGGGGTTAACTGGGCAGGCTTTTACCTGCTGGAAGGCGAGACGCTGGTGTTAGGGCCGTTCCAGGGCAAAATCGCCTGTGTACGTATTCCTGTCGGTCGCGGCGTGTGTGGCACCGCGGTGGCGCAAAACCGTGTGCAGCGGGTGGATGATGTGCATGCCTTTGATGGCCACATCGCCTGCGATTCCGCCAGTAATGCTGAAATTGTTCTGCCGCTGGTAGTGAACGATCAGATTATTGGCGTGCTCGACATCGACAGTACGGTCTTTTCCCGCTTCACTGCTGAGGACGAAGAGGGCCTGCGCCAGCTGGTTTCGCAGCTTGAAACCGTTCTGGCGGCGACCGATTACCGTAAATTCTTTGCAGCCGTCGCAGGATAATCAACGGATAACGTAGCATTTACTGATAGCGTCATTATAATGACGCCTGTTCATGCCTGCGGCTAGTTGGCTACGTCCGTTGTAATCAGGAAATTTCATGGAAAATCAACCTAAGTTGAACAGTAGTAAAGAAGTTATCGCATTTTTGGCCGAACGTTTTCCGCTCTGTTTCAGTGCTGAAGGCGAAGCGCGCCCCCTGAAAATTGGTATTTTTCAGGATCTCGTCGAGCGTGTTGATGGTGAGATGAATCTCAGCAAAACCCAACTGCGCTCTGCATTGCGTCTTTACACCTCCAGCTGGCGCTACCTGTACGGTATCAAAGCGGGCGCAGCGCGCGTCGATCTCGACGGCAACCCTTGCGGTGTGCTGGACGAGCAGCACGTAGAGCACGCCCGTAAGCAGCTGGAAGAAGCCAAAGCCCGCGTGCAGGCACAACGTGCCGAGCAGCAGGCGAAAAAGCGCGAAGCTGCCGCCGCCGCCGGGGAGCCGGCAGAAGACGCACCGCGTCGTGAACGTAAACCGCGCCCGGCGACGCCTCGTCGCAAAGAAGGCGGCGAGCGTAAACCGCGTGCCGATAAGCCAGCCGCTAAGCCACAGCGCGCACCGCGTGAAGAGCCGCAGCATACTCCAGTGTCAGATATCACTGCGCTGAGTGTGGGGCAGAACCTCAAGGTGAAAGCGGGCAACAATGCCATGGATGCCACTGTAACGGAAATCACCAAAGATGGCGTTCGTGTGCAGCTGACTTCTGGTATGTCGATGATTGTACGCGCAGAACACCTGTTGTTCTGAAACGGAGGCCAGGCCTGGCATGAACACTTTGTTTAAGCGCACCGCGTTGGCTGGCCTGCTCCTGATCACAGGGCAGGCTTTCGCCGTCGAAGATATTACGCGTGCTGATCAAATTCCGGTGTTAAAGGAAGAGACGCAGCATGCCACAGTGAGTGAACGCGTGACTTCGCGCTTCACTCGCTCCCACTACCGCCAGTTCGATCTGGATCAGGCGTTTTCCGCCAAAATTTTCGATCGCTACCTGAACCTGCTGGATTACAGCCACAACGTGCTGTTAGCCAGCGATGTCGCCCAGTTTGCCCAGAAAAAGGGCGTGATCGGCGATGAGTTACGCACCGGTAAACTCGACGTTTTCTACGATCTGTACAATCTGGCGCAGAAGCGTCGCTTTGAGCGTTATCAATACGCGCTGAAAGTGCTGGAGCGTCCGATGGACTTTACCGGCAACGACTCCTTCAACGTCGATCGCAGCAAAGCGCCGTGGCCGAAAGACGAAGCCGAGCTGAACGCCCTGTGGGATGGCAAGGTTAAGTTTGACGAACTGAGCCTGAAGCTGACCGGTAAAAACGAAAAAGAGATCCGCGAGACCCTGACGCGTCGCTATAAGTTTGCGATCCGTCGTCTGGTGCAGACCAACAGTGAAGATGTTTTCTCACTGGCGATGACCGCGTTCGCGCACGAAATCGATCCGCACACCAATTATCTCTCGCCGCGTAACACCGAACAGTTCAACACGGAAATGAGCCTCTCCCTTGAGGGGATCGGCGCCGTGCTGCAAATGGACGATGACTACACCGTCATTAATTCGATGGTGGCAGGCGGTCCGGCGGCGAAAAGCAAAGCCATTACCGTTGGCGATCGCATTGTTGGCGTTGGTCAGACCGGGCAGAACATGGTGGACGTGATCGGCTGGCGTCTGGACGACGTCGTCGCGCTGATTAAAGGGCCGAAGGGCAGCAAAGTGCGTCTGGAGATCCTGCCGGCAGGTAAGGGCACCAAAACGCGCATTGTTACCCTGACCCGTGAACGCATTCGCCTGGAAGATCGCGCGGTGAAAATGTCCGTGAAAACCGTGGGCAAAGAAAAAGTCGGCGTGCTGGATATTCCGGGCTTCTACGTTGGCCTGACGGATGACGTCAAGGTGCAGCTGCAGAAGCTGGAAAAACAGAACGTCAGCAGCGTGATTATCGATCTGCGTACCAACGGCGGCGGCGCGCTGACCGAAGCGGTATCGCTCTCGGGTCTGTTTATCCCGTCCGGCCCGATGGTGCAGGTGCGTGATAACAACGGTAAAGTGCGCGAAGACAGCGATAACGACGGCATTGTGTACTACAAAGGCCCGCTGGTGGTACTGGTTGACCGCTTCAGCGCCTCGGCATCGGAGATTTTCGCCGCCGCCATGCAGGATTATGGCCGTGCGCTGATTGTCGGGGAACCAACCTTCGGTAAAGGTACCGTGCAGCAGTATCGCTCGCTGAACCGTATTTACGATCAGATGCTGCGTCCGGAATGGCCAGCGCTGGGCTCGGTGCAGTACACCATCCAGAAATTTTACCGCGTTAACGGCGGCAGTACGCAGCGTAAAGGCGTCACGCCGGACATCATCATGCCGACAGGTAATGAAGAGACGGAAACCGGCGAGAAGTTCGAGGATAACGCCCTGCCGTGGGACAGCATCAACGCCGCGACCTTTGTGAAGTATGGCGATTTAACGCCGCACGGGCCGCAGTTGCTGAAAGATCATAACGAGCGTATCGCAAAAGATCCTGAGTTCCAGTACATCATGAAGGACATTGCCCGTTTCAACGCCATGAAGGAAAAACGGGACATCGTGTCGCTGAATGAGGCGCAGCGCGAGAAAGAGAACGCCGAAGACGATGCCATTCGTCTGGCGCGTCTGAACGATCGCTTTAAGCGCGAAGGCAAGCCGTTACTCAAGAAGCTGGATGACCTGCCAAAAGATTACAAGGAGCCGGATCCGTATCTGGATGAAACGGTGCATATCGCCCTTGATCTTGCCCATCTCACAAAAGATCAACCGGCGGCGAAGCCCGCTCCTGCAAAATAAAAACCACAGGCACAAGAAATTGTGCCTGTTTTTTTTAACAAACGCGTATTCACGTCAGCAATGTCATTCTCAATGTAAAGTTGTGTCTTTCTGGTGACTTACGAAGCCTGGATCCTTGAAAATGCCGCGTATACCCATACGATGTGGGTAATCGCATAGTGCGTTTTGTTAAACTGGGGTTAAAAGAAAATTATGATGCGGATAGCGCTTTTCCTGCTGACCAACCTGGCCGTGATGGTGGTTTTCGGGCTGGTGCTCAGCCTGACAGGCATTCAGTCCAGCAGTATTCAGGGCTTGTTAATCATGGCGCTGCTTTTCGGTTTTGGCGGATCCATCATTTCACTGATGATGTCGAAATGGATGGCGCTGAAATCCGTGGGTGGCGAAGTCATTGAGCAGCCGCGTAACGATATGGAACGCTGGCTGATGCAGACCGTCGAGCAGCAGTCCCGCCAGGCCGGGATCGCCATGCCGCAGGTCGCTATTTACCACGCGCCGGATATTAACGCCTTCGCCACGGGCGCCAGCCGTAACGCTTCGCTGGTGGCGGTGAGCACCGGGCTGTTGCAGAACATGAGCCGCGACGAAGCGGAAGCGGTTATCGCCCATGAAATCAGCCACGTTGCCAACGGTGACATGGTTACCATGACGCTGGTGCAGGGGGTGGTGAACACCTTCGTTATCTTCATCTCCCGTATCCTGGCGCAGCTGGCGGCGGGCTTCCTTGGCGGTAACCGCGAAGAGGGCGAAGAGAGCAACGGCAACCCGATGATCTATTTCGTGGTGGCGATGGTGCTGGAACTGGTGTTCGGTATCCTGGCCAGCATTATTACCATGTGGTTCTCCCGCCACCGTGAATTCCACGCCGACGCCGGTTCTGCGCGTCTGGTCGGGCGTGAGAAAATGATCGCGGCGCTCCAGCGTCTGAAAACCAGCTATGAGCCGCAGGAAGCCAGCAGCATGATGGCCTTTTGCATCAACGGTAAGTCCAAATCGCTCAGCGAGCTGTTTATGACTCACCCGCCGCTGGATAAACGCATTGAAGCGTTGCGTAGCGGCGCTTATCTGAAATAAGCCGTCATTTGATACATCAGGCGCGCCACCCGGCGCGCTTTTTTTATGCCGTCCGGCAGGATATTCGGTTTTATGTCGCAGATTTGTAAAGAAGATGCCAAACGCGCATTGCGGGCAGCCCGCCGCGAATTTATAATAAAAACCGGTTCTAATTTTTATAAAACACTGGCGATGAGGTGATTAATGGCAATCGCAGATTTGGATAAGCAGCCAGATTCTGTCTCTTCAGTTCTGAAAGTTTTTGGCATCCTGCAGGCGCTCGGCGAAGAGCGTGAAATTGGTATCACCGAACTGTCGCAGCGGGTCATGATGTCAAAAAGCACTGTTTATCGCTTTTTGCAGACCATGAAATCGCTGGGTTATGTGGCGCAGGAAGGTGAGTCAGAAAAGTATTCGCTGACGCTGAAGCTTTTTGAACTTGGCGCGCGTGCGCTACAGAATGTGGATCTGATCCGCAGCGCGGATATTCAGATGCGCGAACTGTCCCGTCTGACCAAAGAGACGATCCACCTGGGCGCGCTGGATGAAGACAGTATCGTCTACATTCACAAAATCGATTCCATGTACAACCTGCGCATGTATTCCCGTATCGGGCGTCGCAATCCGCTGTACAGCACGGCGATTGGCAAAGTGCTGCTGGCGTGGCGCGATCGTGAAGAAGTGAAGCAGATCCTGGAAGGCGTTGAGTATAAGCGCAGTACCGATCGCACCATTACCACAACTCAAGATCTGCTGCCGATGCTGGATATCGTACGTGAGCAGGGCTACGGCGAAGATAACGAAGAACAGGAAGAAGGCCTGCGCTGCATTGGCGTACCGGTATTTGACCGTTTTGGCGTGGTGATTGCGGGTCTGAGTATTTCGTTCCCTACGCTGCGTTTCTCTGAGGAGCATTTGCACGATTACGTGGCCATGCTGCACACTGCCGCGCGTAAAATCTCTGAGCAGATGGGCTACAACGACTACCCGTTCTGAATAGAAATCGTTGCCCGGTAGCCGCTGCTGACCGGGCAATCACTTAATCAATTACCGTATTGCTTTTGCGCAGTACCGGGCAATTCGTAAAACCAATAATTCCACTGTCGGTATGAATATATTGCGCTGTGCTGAAGCCCTGCGCCGTCAGATAGCGACACTGCAAACCGAGTCCGGCGGCATTTTCTTTGCTGCCAACCAGTACGCCGTAACCACTCAGTAATACGCCAATCCACAGCAGAGCGATGATCATAATCGTGCGAACTGTCATGCGCATATAAACTCCTTTTATTATCCTGTGCGTAAAATCCTGGCGGTTTTTACGCAATGAAACAAGTCACGCATTCCTAAAAAGGCCGGATAGCGCTACAGTTAGCCGCGGTTTAACAAGCGCGTGATAACCTTGAGACAGGGTATTAATTCGGAGAGTGTAGTGAGAAAATTTCGGTGGCTTATCGTGATCGCCGCGCTGGTTGTCTGCCTGTTGATGTGGACCCAGATGCTGAATGTTATGTGCGATCAGGATGTGCAGTTTTTCAGCGGTATCTGCGTTATCAATAAATTTATTCCCTGGTGACGGCATTTTTTCAGTGAATGATTTCCTTCCTTAATGCCAGTGGTAAGATAGCGCGTTAACATTGAGGTGGTGAAATGAACGAAGTACTGAATTCAGGCGTGTTTAATCTTGCGTCTTTGATCGTATCGCTGGTGGTGCTGGTCGCAGGTCTGATCCTGTGGTTTTTTGTCAATCGTCTGAGCTCACGTACCCGTGAACAGATCGAACTGCTTGAAGCGCTGCTCGATCAGCAAAAGCGGCAGACGGCCTTGCTGCGCCGCCTGTGCGAAGCAAACGAACCTGAAAAAGAAGCGCCCGAGAAAGCGGTGAACGTTCAGGCCGATGGCGACGATTTTATTCGTCTGGTCGCCGAGCGCTGATCGTCAGGGGAGGGTGCAGCATGGCATGGAAAAATCCCTGGTATAATCCTGATCTGCCGCATCATTCCCCTGAAGGTTTTCGTAACCTGTCTGAAACCGGACATAAACCTGGCGACGTGGAGCGCTGGCGTAAAGAACGTCGTGCCGCCGGGTTACCTTTAGCACCACAGGGTGGTTATGACGCTTTTATCGACAAATGGTGGCAACGCGCCGTTATTTCCGGGGAAGACGATCGCGTCTGGTGGCTCGGTCATACCAGTATGCTGTTGCGACTTGACGGCAAGCATCTGCTGATTGACCCGGTATTTTCAGATCGCGCCTCACCGGTGAGTTTCAGCGGGCCGCGGCGCAAAACGCCCCTGGCGCTGAACATCAACGATCTGCCCGCCCTCGACGCCATCCTGATTTCCCACAACCATTATGATCATCTTGATAAGCGTACCCTGCGTGCGCTGCTAAAGCGTTTTCCTTATGTCACCCTCTTCGTACCGCTCGGTCTGGGCGACTGGTGTCGCCGTCGCGGTGTACAGCATATCGTTGAGCTCGACTGGTGGGATCACCGCAGCTTCCATGGGTTGACGATAACTGCCGTTCCCGCCCAGCACTGGAGTATGCGCACCCTGTGGGATCGCAATCGGTCGCTTTGGTGTGGCTGGGTAGTGACATCCCCGCACCAGCGTTTCTGGTTTACCGGCGATACAGGCTACACGCCGACGCTGGCCGACATCCCGCAGCGTCTGGGGCCATTCGATATGGTGGCGCTGCCGGCTGGCGCTTATGCACCACGCTGGTTTATGGCCTCACATCATATGGATCCTCAGCAGGCGGTGCGACTCTGGCAGCAGGCCGGGGAACCGCTGGCTTTTCCGGTGCACTGGGGCGTGTTTGAGCTGGCGGATGAAGGGCTCGATGAACCTGTCCGGGAACTGGTGCAGGAATTAAACGAAGCGGGAGGGCGGCGTGATAACTTTCGCATCCTGAAAATCGGTCAGTATTTATCCTTTCCAGCGAAATTATTCGCATAAGCTTTTCCTTATTCCCGCATTAACAGCAAATGCTATTATTTTTTGCACCAGCGAAACGTTTTTATTGCTTTACGATGATGCAATGTCATTAAACTTTCATTATTTTGGTGCAGGCACATTATTATTTGTGCAACTTTTATTCACTCACTCAGCACCTTTGTATAACCAGGTAAAATTACGCTTTATTGATGGTTCTTTTGTTAACTTTATAAGCCAGAAGAAAAAGTTATAAGGATATATTTTATATTATATCAATCGCTTAGCTTAGGCTGGATCAATCCATCATATTAAGCTATGGTTATAAAGTCGTGTTTTTCACAGGATCCGCACGTGCCCATAACTACCGTTAAAGCGCCCTGATCTGCAACGTCAGGTCTTATCGAAGGCGGGTAGTGAAGGCATTTGCAGAATTTGTGCGGCGGATCCAGACATGTTTAAAAATGGCTTGCCATATTTCATGTTGTATGTGATAACACGTCGTGAGTCGAACGAGGTACAGTTCTGTTTATGTGTGGCATTTTCAGTAAAGAAGTCCTGAGTAAACACGTTGTCGTTGAATACCGCTTCTCTGCCGAACCTTATATTAGTGCCTCAAGCAGTAATGTCTCAGTTTTATCTCAGTTAATGCCTGCGGGCTAAGAAAACACTCTAAGGAATTTTGCAAATGGCAAAGATTAAAGGTCAAGTTAAGTGGTTCAACGAGTCTAAAGGTTTTGGCTTCATTACTCCTGCTGACGGCAGCAAAGATGTGTTCGTACACTTCTCTGCAATCCAGGGTAACGGCTTCAAAACTCTGGCTGAAGGCCAGAACGTTGAGTTCGAAATTCAGGACGGCCAGAAAGGCCCGGCAGCAGTTAACGTTACCGCTATCTGATTTCTGCCACCGACTTGAACGCCACAGGCGGTCAATGTCAGCATAAAGCCTCGCCCGGTGCGGGGCTTTTTAATGCCTTCATTTCAAAGTGTTACCTCCTGCTTCCTCATTATCCTTTTGTAGCAAAGCCATACCGTTATTAGCACAGTTTTTTCCCTTTCTGCGCCTGTTTCCCGTTAAATCAGCGGGTTAATTCATTACAGGAGCCACGGTGAAAAAGAACAGCCTTACCCTCAATTTTACCCCTCTGCGTTTTACCCTGCTTTGCATCGCCATTCTTTTCTCGCTGGGCATACTGCTGGGCCGCACCGCCTGGCTGCAGATTATTGCCCCGGACAAACTGGTCAGGCAGGAGGACAGGCGTTCTTTGCGCGAAGTGAAAGTGTCGTCGCCGCGCGGCATGATTGTCGATCGCAATGGATCACCGCTGGCGGTCAGCGTGCCCGTTGATGCTGTCTGGGCCGATCCGAAGGTTATCCGTGAAAAGGGCGGCCCGGTGGATAACGGACGCTGGCAGGCGCTGACGAAAGCGCTGGGAATGCCGCTGAGCGATCTGGCCGCCATGCTCCGGCAACATGCATCGTCGCGCTTTGTCTATCTGGCGCGGCAGCTTGATCCCCAACAGGCGCAGTGGATAGATCGCCTCAATCTGCCGGGCATTAATCTGCAAACGGAATCACGGCGCTTTTATCCCGGCGGGCATGTTGCCGCCAATCTGATCGGTTTTACTAATATCGACGGGCAGGGGATCGAAGGCGTTGAGAAAAGCTTTAACGCGCAGCTGACCGGCAAGCCCGGTCTGCGCGAGGTGCGTAAAGATCGCTATGGGCACGTGATTGAAAATATCACCGAAACGCCCGCGGTACCGGCACAAACCCTGGCGCTGAGCATCGATAAACGGCTGCAAACCCTGGCGGAAGATGCGCTGAATAACGCCGTTACCTGGAATAAGGCGGAGTCAGGCGCGGCGGTGCTGATAAAAATAGACACCGGTGAAATTCTGGCGATGGCCAATTATCCCGATTTTAATCCCAATAATCGCAGCGGCGCGACCCTGGATGATTTCCGTAACCGCGCCATCAGCGATACCTTTGAACCCGGCTCGACCGTTAAGCCGATGGTGCTGATGACTGCGCTACAGCAGGGGATAGTCAAACCTGACAGCGTGGTGGATACCCACCCGTATGTCATTGACGGACACCGTATTCGCGACGTGGGCTATTACCCGGAACTCACGCTGACCGGCATTCTGCAGAAATCGAGCGATACCGGCGTGTCCAGACTGTCGCTGGCGATGCCCATCCAGAAGCTATTGGATACTTATAAAAGCTTTGGCTTTGGTATCCCCACCGGGCTGGGTCTGACCGGCGAAAGCCGTGGCAGCCTGCCGGTGCGCCGTTACTGGGGGCAGTTAGATCGCGCCACCTTCTCATTTGGCTATGGCCTGATGGTCACGCCGCTACAGCTGGCGCATGTCTACGCCACTATCGGCAGTTTTGGTCTGGCGCGGCCGCTTTCTATTACCCGTGTCGATCCGCCGGTGATGGGTACGCAGGTGATGCCCGCTGACATTGTTCATCAGGTGGAGCATATGATGGAGAGCGTCGCGCTACCGGGCGGCGGCGGCACCAAAGCGGCGGTACGCGATTACCGGGTGGCGGTCAAAACCGGCACGGCGAAGAAAATCGGCGATGACGGGAAATATGTCGATAAATACGTCGCCTACACGGCAGGCGTCGCGCCAGCCAGTCATCCGCAATATGCGCTGGTGGTGGTGATCGACGATCCCAAAAACGGTGCCTATTACGGCGGTGCCGTGTCGGCGCCGGTATTCAGCGAGATCATGACCCGTGTACTGCGTGTCGAAAATATCGAACCCGACGGTTTGCGCCCCGGCGACGATCATCTGCTGGTGCTCAATTCTTCTTCCGGCGTGGCGGCAACGCGCTAAATCATTTCCCGCAGGGGCGATTGGCGTTACACTTTCGCCCTTTATTATCGCCCGGAGTTGATATGTCCTTCAGTTGCCCCCTTTGCCATGCGCCGTTGCGCCGTCAGGAAAATAGCCTCGTCTGCCCGCAACGGCATCAGTTTGATCTGGCGAAAGAGGGCTACGTCAATTTGCTGCCCGTTCAGCATAAACGCTCCCGCGAGCCGGGGGACAGCGCAGAGATGATGCAGGCGCGCCGCGCCTTTCTGGATGCGGGGCACTATCAGCCGTTGCGGGATGCCATCAGCGAGCAACTGGACGCACGCTTACCGGCGCAGGCCAGTGCGCTGCTGGATATTGGCTGCGGCGAGGGTTATTACACCGATGCGTTCGCGCAGATCGCCGCGCAGCACGGGGCGCAGACTTTCGGGCTGGATGTGTCAAAGCCCGCAATACGCGCCGCGGCAAAGCGTTATCCGCAGGTGATGTTCTGTGTGGCGTCAAGCCACCGGCTGCCGTTTGAAGCCAGTACGCTGGATGCGATTGTACGTATCTACGCGCCCTGTAAAGCGCAGGAGCTGGCAAGGGTAGTGAAAGCCGGTGGCTGGGTGATCACCGCCGCTCCCGGCCCGCATCACTTACAGGAGCTGAAAGGGCTGATCTACGATGAAGTTCAGCTTCACGCGCCGCAAAGTGAGCAGATCGAAGGTTTTACGCTGGCAGAGCAGCATGCGCTGGGGTACCGCATGACCCTGAGCGGGGCGGAAGCGGTGGCGCTGTTGCAGATGACGCCCTTCGCGTGGCGGGCGAAACCGGCGGTATGGGAAGCGCTGGCGGATATGGAACAGTTCAGCTGTCAGACGGATTTCAGCATCCAGTGCTGGCAGCGTAATCCTTAACCGGCGAAGTGGCTCCAGAGGATCTGCGAACCAATACCGATCAGCACGATCCCGCCGAGAATTTCAGCCCGTTTTCCTAACAGCGGGCCAATAAAGCGGCCAATCATGATCCCGAGCGTCGACATCACCAGGGTCGCGCAGCCAATGGTGAGCGCGGTGGTGATAATATTGACCTGCAGGAAGGCCAGCCCGACGCCAACCGCCATGGCATCCAGGCTGGTGGCAATCGCGGTTGTTACCAGTAGCCAGAAGCCGTGACGCTGCAGGGGCGTATCTTCATCATCATTTCCCCGTACCCCTTCCAGCACCATGCGTCCGCCCAGAAAAACCAGCAGCAAAAAGGCGATCCAGTGATTCCACTCCAGTACGAACTGGCTGGCGAGCATGCCCAGTCCCCAGCCTATCAGCGGCGTCAGGGTTTCAATCGCGCCAAAGATCAGACCGGTGCGCAGGGCCTCGGAGAATCTGGGTTTGTGCAGGGTAGCGCCTTTCCCGATGGAAGCGGCGAAGGCATCCATCGACATGCCAAAAGCGAGCAGGAGAGTGGCAGATAAATTCATAAGAGCGTCCTGACCGGGGTATCCATATAACACATCACTGCCCCCAGTAATCAGCAGTTGATGTGTCAATGGTCTCGCCAAATCAAACGGCTATGCGGTTTGATTCGTACGCGCCACGTTTTTCAACGAGTATGTTGACGCGCACATTTCCGGGGTGAATGGAAATCGGCTACTCCCCAACGACGGGCGCAACCTTACCATATTTCGCAAGGTGAGAACAATCACAGAAATTCATTACTTTTTTGTCAGGCTGATAACGATTTGCATTTGTCTTTATTGGTAATAATCAGGTTAAAAAATATAAGTTATTCCGTAGAAAATAATATAGCAGTGGCTATAACTGCGGTGATTTTATGTGCAGAAATATAGCCTTCGCTATATTTTAACTCATTGAGTTTTAACCATAACTTTGTAGATCTTTTCCAGGTCATCGATATTGCGCACCCGGATAAGCAGGCGGCGCTGCTCTAATTGCATTACCAGCACACCATCTTCAGATAAATTCATCTCTTTAATGCGGTTATAAGCAATCCAGACATTGGCGAAGAAAAAACCATCCTGTTTGAAGATGATTTTCGGCGCGCGAACCCAGAACAGATAAATAGCCATCAGCGCCAGTGCGCATAATAACCATGTGGTTAAAACCGCACCATTATTGGTCACGTTGTTATAAATAAGGATCACCAGCAACCCGGCAAAAATGAAGCCGTCGACCCGGCTGCGGCGCAACAGGGGTACG